>JBIOYB010000264.1:0-58834 GCA_044869915.1 Allorhizocola sp. | reverse complement strand
CCCTCGGACAGGACGATGATCGAACGCCCGTCCTCGAAGCGCCACTCGTCGACCTGCGGCTTGATGATGATCCGCTGCACGCCGGGCACCTTGGCCAGGCCCGCCATGTCGATCTCGTTGTCGAAGTGGCCGATGTTGCCCACGATCGCCTGGTGCTTCATGCGCTTCATGTGGTCGGCGGTGATGACGTCGAAGCAGCCGGTCGCGGTGATGAAGATGTCGGCGGTCTCCACGACCTCCTCGATCGTGGTCACCTGGTAGCCGTCCATCGCCGCCTGCAGCGCGCAGATCGGGTCGATCTCGGTGATGATGACCCGGGCGCCCTGGCCGCGCAGCGACTCGGCGCAGCCCTTGCCCACGTCGCCGTAGCCGAACACGACCGCGACCTTGCCGCCGATGAGCACGTCGGTGGCGCGGTTGATGCCGTCGATCAGCGAGTGGCGGCAGCCGTATTTGTTGTCGAACTTGCTCTTCGTGACCGAGTCGTTGACGTTGATCGCCGGGAAGAGCAGCGTGCCGGCGCGCTGCATCTCATAGAGCCGGTGCACGCCGGTGGTCGTCTCCTCGGTGACGCCCTTGATGTCGGCCGCGATCCGGGTCCACTTGCTCGGCTCGTTGGACAGCGTCTTGCGCAGCAGCTCGAGGATGACCGCGTATTCCTGCGAGTCGGTCGGTGACGTGGCGGGGACCGCACCCGCCTTTTCGAACTCGGCGCCCTTGTGCACCAGCAGGGTCGCGTCGCCACCGTCGTCGAGGATCATGTTGGGACCCTGCCCGTCGGCGAAGTTGAACAGCTGCTCCGTGCACCACCAGTACTCCTCCAGCGTCTCGCCCTTCCAGGCGAACACCGGCGTGCCCTTGGGCTCGTCGGTGGTGCCGTCGGGCCCGACCACGACCGCGGCCGCGGCGTGATCCTGGGTGGAGAAGATGTTGCAGCTGACCCAGCGGACGTCGGCGCCGAGGGCGACCAGCGTCTCGATGAGCACCGCGGTCTGGATGGTCATGTGCAGTGAACCGGCGATCCGCGCGCCGCGCAACGGTTGCGCCTGCGCATACTCCTTGCGGACCGCCATCAGCCCGGGCATCTCGTGCTCGGCGAGCTGGATTTCCTTGCGCCCGAAGGCGGCAAGCGAGAGGTCGGCGACTTTGAACTCGCCAGGGGACAGTGTCTTGGTCATGCGATTAACTCCATGTCGGTCGGCTGACCAGTGCACCCAACACACTAGCCGCAGCACCTCGAGGATGGGCTGACGCGGGTGGCGTCTGTGAAATGTGTGAGACCCGGTTCCTGCCGCGGACCATCCGCCTGGACAAGAACCGGGCCTCACTTCCCCCGGTTTGGTTCCCTCGCGCGTAGCTCGGACTTTCGTCTGATAACGCTGCGTGCCTATAGAGTCACACTCTGTTGCGGACATGTCAAGCAAAACCGGAAATTAGGAGAATTGCGATATGCGGTCGCATTACGGACATTATCGGGCAACAGGCCGCCCAATCAGAGCGAAGCGAGATACGCCTCGCCCGTGCCCGTGATCGTCATCACGCCGTCACCGGCCCGTCCGAAGGCGGACTCCCCGCCGCGCAGCGCGATCTCGCCCGAGGCGTCGGCGAGCGTCACGGCCCCCGCCAGGCACAGCACGGTCCGCGGCCCCGGCAGGTCGATGGAGACCGAAGAGCCGGACACGGTGACGCGGTGCAGCCGGAAGTCGGGCACCGGCACCGGCCAGGTCACCACGCCCGGCGCCACGCCCACCGGCTCGAGCACCGGCGGCAGGCTGGCCTCAAACCTGAGCACCCGCATCAGCTCGGGCACATCGACCCGCTTGGACGTGAGCCCGCCGCGCAGCACGTTGTCGCTCGCGGCCATGACCTCCACGCCCGCGCCCGCCACGTAGCAGTGCAGGGTGCGGGCCGGCATCCACACGGCCTCGCCCGCGCTCAGCCGCACATAGTTGAGCAGCAGCGCCACGACCACGCCGATGTCGCCCGGGTAGAACCGCGCCAGCCTGGCCGCCAGCGGATCCCGCTCGGCGGCCCGCCGGACGACCTCCGCCGGGTCCGGCAGCTCCCACAGGCCCCGCAGGAAGCCGCCCAGATCGCCCGCGGCCAGCCCGTCCACCTGCCGGTCGATCCCCAAGCCGCGCAACGCCTGCGCGGACTCGACCGGATCGCGGAACCCGCACAGCGCCTCGAAGTCGCCGAGCGCCACGAGCAGTTCGGGCTTGTGATATGAGTCGACATAGCTGCGCTCGACGGCGCCGGATGCCTCCTCCGCCGCATAGCCCTGCGCTGCCTGCTGCGCGTCCGGATGGGCCTGCACCGACAGCGGCCGCTCGGCGGCGAGGATCTTCAGCAGGTAGGGCAGCCGCGGCCCGAACAGCTGGACCGATTGCGCCCCAAGGTAGTCCGCCGGAGCGCCCGCGATCAGTTTGTCCAGCGGCTCACCGTCCACTGTGGACGGATTGTCCGGGTGCGCGCCGATCCAGAGCTCCGCCTCCGGCCCGGCGCTGGGGCTGGGCCGGCCCTGGATCCGCGCGATCACCTCGCGCGAACCCCAGTCGTAGCCACGGATCTGGCTGTGCAGCCGCCGCAAGCCTCAGCCCTCCCGGCGGTAGATATCCGGCTCGAGGTAGATGACGCGGGCGATGGGCACGGCCTCGCGGATGCGCGACTCGGCGGCGTCGATGGCTCGGGCGATCTCTTCCGCGTTGTCGTTGCGCGCCACGCCGATTTTCGCCGCCACGAGCAGCTCCTCGGGGCCGAGGTGCAACGTCTTCATGTGGATGACGCGCTCGATGTCCTGCCCGTCCACCATCGCGGTCTCGATCGCCTTGACGTGCTCGGGCGTGGCGGACTCGCCGATCAGCAGGCTCTTGGTCTCGAGCGCGAGCACGATCGCGATGGCCACCAGCAGCACGCCGATCATCGCGGTGCCGATGGCGTCCCAGACGCCCTCGCCTGTGATGAGCGTCATGCTCACGCCGAACAGCGCGAAGACCAGGCCGAGCAGCGCACCCAGGTCCTCGAGCAGGATCACCGGCAGCTCGGGCGCCTTGGCGTGGCGGATGAACTGCTTCCAGGAGGCCTTGCCACGCACCGCATTGGACTCCTTGATGGCCGTGCGGAACGAGAACGACTCCAGGACGATCGCCACCAGCAGGACCACGATCGGCAACCAGCGCCACGACGTGATCCCGCCGCCGTGCAGGGACCACTCGTGATACTTGTGATACGCCTCGTACAGCGCGAACAACCCACCGACGCTGAAGAGCACGATCGAGACGATGAACGCGTAAATGTAGCGGTCGCGCCCGTAGCCAAACGGGTGCTGTGGCGTCGCTTCGCGCTTGGCCCGCTTGCCGCCGAGCAGCAGCAGTATCTGGTTGCCCGAGTCGGCCACGGAGTGGATGGCCTCGGCGAGCATCGACGATGACCCGCTCAGTGCCCACGCGATGAACTTGGTGACAGCGATACCAAGGTTGGCCAGCAACGCGGCGATGATCGCCCGCGTCCCATGTGCCTCAGCACTCATTGGTCCTCATAGTTTCCTCAACTGTTCCTTCAGCTCGGTGACGGCGGGGACCGCCATGGGGTCAAGACCGTGGCCCAGTCCTAAGTAGACGGATGCGAAGTCGGGCGCCGCGATGAGCGAGGCCAGGCGCTCCAGCGGCGAACCACCCTCGGCCTTGACCACCTCCACGTCGACACCGCGCCGCTGCGCGATCTCCTGCACCACCTCGGCGCGGCGGTCCAGCTTGGGTGCCGTGCCGTCGTCCTCGTCGGCCAGGCCGCCGTCGCACAGCAGCACGACCTTGAGCCGGGGAGGTATGGCCACGCCACCGTTGCCGTCCTCCTCCTCGGGGTCGGCGAAGATGTCCCGCTCGGCCTCGGCCAGCGCGCCGAACACGCCGTCGAGCAGACCGACGCGGCCCCGGCCCGCCTCACCGAGCGCATCGGTGACGACCGGGTAGCGCGCGTTGGCGGAGAGCATGTCGCCGCAGCGCAGCGCCGCCACGTGGGCCAGCGGCGAGTCGCCCCACACGATCGGCACGGAGCCCGCGAGGTTGAGCGCCAACGACTTGGCCCGGTTGACGAACGACTCGGCGGTCGGCCGGCAGCGGTCGGCCTCCAGGTCCAGCCGGGTCGCGGTCTCGGCCAGGTCCGCCTCGTTGACCTTGACAAGCCCGAGGACACGCGCGGCGAGCATCACAGGGACCGTCAGTCCCCACAGGTTGGCCCGAGCCGGCCCGCGCCGCGGGATGGCCACGTATGGCGCGCGGTTGCGCTCGGCGGCCGCCTGCAGCGGCGAATCGGGCGCGCCGATCGCGAGCAGCCGCGCACCACGCCGCCCGGCCGCTTCGGCGATCGCGATCGCCTCGGGCGACCGCCCGCTCGCCGACACGGCGATGACCACGTCGGCCGCGCCGATCCAGCCCGGCACCTCCACACTTCGGTGGGCGAGCACCGGCACCAGGGATCTGGCCCCGGCCACCATGGCCAGGATGTCCCCGGTCCGCGCGGCCGTCCCCGCGCCCGCGACCACGACCGCCCGCGGGCGGCCCTCGTCGGCGAGCATGCTCAGGTCCTGCTCGGCGGTCAGCGTCGCGGCCTCGCGCACCTGTGCGCCGGCCGAGGCGATCGCGCGCAGCATCCCGCCTGTGTCGCGCGCGGCCAGCGCGGGCGCGTTGTCGATCAGTTCGTGGTCGAAGGTGCGGCTGCCGCGCACGCCACCCGCACCCTCCACACCGGATCCCATCACTTCACCTCATCCAGCAGCAGGATCGGCAGGCCATCGCGGACTTCGTACACACGCCCGCACGAGGTGCAGGTGAGCGTCTGCGCGTCCTCGTCATAGCGCAGTGGTGCGTGGTCTGGCGCGGGGCACGCGAGCACGTCGAGAAGCAGCGGATCGAGCGGCATGTGCAGCAGCTTACCCATATGGGCGTGGGGCACGTTTCTCCCTCTGTGGTGAGGGATCGTGTGTCAGCGCTCGGGCGGGTCCGCGGTGAATTTCGCCCGCATCGGTCACGCCCGGCCTTGACACGATCCTGATCGGCAAGCTAGGGCGCGATCGGATCGGTGGCCTGCTCACCGAGCTGCTCAGCCAGTCGGGCGTCCGGCAAGCGCTCCTGCCGGACCCTGAGGCGCAAACCGGGCTCGGGCTCAATTTCGTCGCGCCCGGCGGTGCCTCGGTGATGGCTACGGCCGGCTCCGCCAACGCCACTCTGAGCATTGACAAGCTCGAGGCCACGCTCGCCGGCCGGCTCGGCGCCTCCTCCCACGCCTACCTGAGCGGCCTGTTCAAGCTGCCGCATCTACTCGGCCCGCCGGCCGCCCTTGTCGGACGGGTGCGGGCGCACCGGATCGTCGTGGCGAAGCCGACCTCAGCCCGGCTTGAGCACCGACGACACGATCCGGATCGCGTCGTCCTGGATGCGGCGCAGGTGCTCCGGCCCGGCGAACGACTCGGCGTAGATCTTGTACAGGTCTTCCGTCCCGGAGGGGCGCGCCGCGAACCAGCCCCGATCGGTGCACACCTTGAGCCCGTTGATGGGCGCGTCGTTGCCCGGCGCCCGCGTGAGCTTCACCGTGATCGGATCGCCCGCGAGCTCGGTCGCCGTGATCTGCTCGGGCGCGAGCCTGCCCAGGATGGCCCGCTCCTCACGGCTCGCCGCGACGTCGATGCGCGCGAACCATGCCTCGCCGAACCGCTCGGTGAGCGCTGAATAGTGCCGGCTCGGCGACCGCCCGAGCACCGCGGTCATCTCGGCCGCCAGCAGGCACAACACGATGCCGTCCTTGTCGGTCGTCCAGACCGTCGCGTCCTTGCGCAGGAACGAGGCTCCCGCGCTCTCCTCCCCACCGAACCCGATCGTCCCGTCCTTGAGACCGTTGACAAACCATTTGAATCCGACGGGTACCTCGAAAAGCCGCCGCCCCAGATCGGCCGAGACCCGATCGATCATCGACGACGACACCGCGGTCTTGCCGATGGCCGCCGAGGCCGGCCAGCCGGACCGGTGCCGAAAGAGATAGTCGATCGCTGCCGCGAGGTAGTGATTGGGGTTCATGAGCCCGCCGTCGGGTGTCACGATGCCGTGGCGGTCCGCATCGGCGTCGTTGCCCGTCGCGACGTCATACCGCTCGCGGGCCCCGATCAGCGAGGCCATCGCGTAGGGCGAGGAGCAGTCCATGCGGATCTTGCCGTCCCAATCCAGGGTCATGAACCGCCAGGCCGGGTCGACGGCCGGGTTGACCAGCTCGATGTCCAGCCCGTAGTGCGACGCGATCTCGCCCCAGTAGCCGACGCTTGCCCCACCCAGCGGGTCGGCCCCGATCCGCACGCCCGCGGCGCGGATGGCCTCCACATCGATGACCGAACCCAGATCCTCGGTGTAGCCGCGCAGGAAGTCGTAGCGGCCGATGGTGCCGCGGGCGCCGGCGGACTCGAGACTCACCCGCTTCACGCCCTCGAGCCCGGCGGCGAGGTAGGCGTTGGCCCGGTCCTCGACCTGACGCGTCACGTCCGTGTCGGCCGGGCCACCGTGTGGCGGGTTGTATTTGAACCCGCCGTCCTCGGGCGGGTTGTGCGACGGCGTGATGAGCACTCCGTCGGCCCGCGCCGCCGAGCCGGTGTTGTGCCTCAGGATCGCGTGCGAGACCGCGGGTGTGGGTGTGAAGCCGTCGCCCGCGTCGCGGAGCACCGAAACACCGTTGGCCGCGAAGACCTCGAGCGCGCTGTCCAGCGCGGGCCCGGACAGCGCGTGCGTGTCCCGCCCCACAAACAGCGGGCCGTCAATCCGCTGCTCCGCGCGGTAGTCGCAGATCGCCTGGCTGATCGCGAGGATGTGGTCCTCGTTGAACGACAGGCGCAGGCTCGACCCGCGGTGGCCGGAGGTGCCGAAGGCGACCCGGTGCTCGACCTGTGCCGGATCCGGGCGATCGAAGTAGGCCTCGACCAGTTTGCCGGTATCCACGAGATCACCCGGCTCGGCCGGGTGGCCGGCGCGCGGATGGACGCGAGTCGATTCGGTCATGCGGCCCTCCAGATTCTGCTTGCCATCAACTTAAACCCTGTTTAACGCGGCTCCCGCGCCACCCGTGATGTCGTCTCGCGAAGGGCTGGTCCTGGCTGGACGATAGACTTGTCTGTTCGTAACCTGTGCCAGACATGCACCAAACGCGTGGCGCATGTCTGCAGACCTGTGATGAGGGGCAGCTTGATGGAGCCAAACGTGCAGCTGGTAGCGTTCGATCTTGACGACACATTGGCCGTCTCCAAGTCGCGGATCGAGCCGAGGATGGCAAGGCTCCTCGTCCAACTGCTCGCCAGGGTCAGCGTGTGCATCATCTCCGGAGGGCGGTTCGAGCAATTCGACAAGCAGGTGCTACAGCATCTGGACATCCCCGGCGAGCTGCGCGGCCGCCTGCACCTGATGCCCACGTGCGGCACCCGTTACTACCGCTGGCGCGACGGCGAATGGCAGAAGGTCTACGCCGAGGACTTCACCGAGGCCGACAAGGAGCGCATCGCCACGGTCCTCACCGAGGGCGCCAAATCGCTGGGCCTCTGGGAGACCAAGACGTGGGGCGACATCATCGAGGACCGGGGGAGCCAGATCACCTTCTCGGCGCTCGGCCAAAGCGCGCCGGTCCAGGCGAAGTATGAGTGGGACCCGACCGGTGCCAAGAAGCGGCAGCTGTGCGAATATTCCGCGGCCCGGCTGCCCGATCTCGAGGTGCGCAGCGGTGGATCGACTTCGGTGGATGTCACGCAGAAGGGCGTCGACAAGGCATATGGCATCCGCAAGCTGATCAGCTATCTGCACCTCACCACCGAGGACGTGTTGTTCATCGGCGACCGGCTGGATGAGGGCGGCAACGACTACCCCGTCAAGCTGATGGGCATCGAGTGCGTGGCCGTCGAGCGCTGGGAGGACACGGCCGACTACGTGGAGAAGCTACTCGCCGTGTCCGACCCGCTCACCACACCGTGACCGACTTCGCCTGTCAGCGATCACGTGATCGCCCGGCCTCACGTGTCTGTCATAGGTCCGACAGGCCGCCAAATTGGACCTTGTCGGCCCAGGAGATGCGGTAGTCGTGCATCCAGGCCATCAGGTTCTTCTTCTCGACCTGCCGCATGACCACCGGCATGAACAGGTCTCGCATGAACGCGCCCATCAGCCCGGGCGCCTTGCCCGACCCGTTGCGCCGGCCCTGGGCGACGATGCGCTCGACCCGCTCGCGGCGCAAGCCTTCGAAGGCGGCGAAAGCGTCCGGCAGCACCGGGATGTCGCGCAGGCACTTGGCCAGCACGACCGCGTCCTCGATGGCCATCGACGCGCCCTGCCCGGACGAGGGCGAGGTGGCGTGGGCCGCGTCGCCGACGAGCACCATGCGATCGTTGAACCACTTGTGCACGGTCGGGAAGTCGTAGGTGTTCCACCCGGACACGATGTGCGGGGTGGCGCGGATGATGTCGAGCATCGGCCCACTGTCGTCTTTGAACAGTGCGATCAGCCGCGCCCGCCATTGCGAAGGCGTGATCGCCGCGAGCTCCTCGGGCGTGGGCTCCTTGGGGCTGGGCGGGTTGGCAAACCACCAGACCTCGCCGTTGGGGTGGATCAGGTACCCGAAAAAGCATCTGCGCCCGAAGATGAAGTAGGCCGTCCCGGTCTCCCCCGGCGCCTTCACCCCGCTGGCGAATCCGCCCGTGTTGAGCAGCCCGACGTGCCTGGCCGCCGGCGCGCCCGGATCGATGATCGTGCGGGTGCGCGAGCGCAGCCCGTCGGCGCCGATGAGCAGGTCGCCCGCGGCGCTCGTGCCGTCGGTGAAGGCGGCGCGCACCCCGTCCGCGGTGGCGGTCGCGTCCTGTAGCCGCTTGCCGTAGTGGATGCGCACGCCGCGCCGCACGGCCTCGTCGCGCAGCGCCTCGTAGAGGTCGGCGCGCTTGAGTGTGCGCGAAGGCGAGCGCAGTGACGCGAGGACTTTGCCGCGCCCGTTGGACATGCGCATGCGTGGCGAGTCCATGCCGAGGTCGCACACCATCTGGTCCAGGTCGAGCTCGCGCAGCGCGGCGAGCCCGTTGGCCGCCAGTGTCAGGAACGCGCCGACCCCGTCGGAGCCGCGCCCATACGCCTCGTATATCTCCGCGTCGATGCCTGCCCGCCGCAACGCCATCGCGGTCACGGGCCCGGCGATGCCTCCGCCGATGATGAGAGCCTGCTTCTCTTTGGTCATGTCATGACTATACATAACATAACTATGGATCGGCAAGCCATTACGATGAGGTGCATGTCGTCGAGGCGCTCTCCCCTGGCCATGGCCGTGTTGTCGCTGGTCGCCGAGGCGCCTATGCACGCCTATCGCATGCAGCAGCTGATCAAGGAGCGCCACAAGGACGAGGTGGTCAACGTGGCGCAGCGCAACAGCGTCTACCAGACCATCGATCGCCTGCTGCGCGACGGCCTGCTGCGCGTGCGCGAGACGTCCCGCGAGGAGAACCGTCCGGAAAGGACGGTCTACGAGCCCACCGACGCCGGCCGGGACACGCTCATCGAGTGGATGCGCACCATGCTGTCCACGCCGTCGCGCGAGTTCCCGGAGTTTCCGGCCGCGCTGGCCTTCCTGCCCGTGCTCGACCCGGACGAGGCGCGCGAGGCCCTGGAGCAGCGCGTCATCGCGCTCGAGGCCAAGCTCTCGGAGCTGCAAACCACCCTGCACGCTGCGGCTGAGTTCCTGCCGCGCCTCTTTCTTGTGGAGGATGAGTACCAGCGTGAGGTGCTCAAGGCCGAGCTGGCATACGTTCGCGGTCTCGTCCAAGACCTGCGCACCGAGGAGATCACCTGGCCCGGGGGCGTTGCCCGGCTACGCGATCCCGGCCGCCACGAGTAGGTCACCGGAGGCGGAGCCGGAGCCGGTCACACCATCGAGCCGGCGGAGATCAGCCCGGATCCGCTCGGCGTCGGGGTGGCCGAGCTCGTCGAGGATGACCAGGGCACGCCGCCACGCGGCGCGGGCGGCCGCGGGGTCGCCCACGGCCGCGTGGCTGCCCCCGATGTTGGCGTGTGTGCTCGCTTCGCCATACCGGTCGTTGACCTGTGCGAACAGTGCGATGGCGCTCTCGTAGCACGCGATCGCGCGCCGGTAGTTGCCGAGCTGGTGATGGGCGAAGCCGAGGCTGTCCCACGTGTCCGCCTGCCCCTGGATGTCGTCCACCCGCTGCAGCAGCTTCAGCGCCTCACCGCACGACTCGAGGGCCCCGTGATAGTCGCCCAGCAACGCCTCCTGCCAGCCGACCGCGTTGTGCGTGTATGCGTGCCCGGCCAGGCATCCGGCCCGCCGGAACAGGTCGAGCGCCTGCCGGGAGTGCTCGAGCGCGCGCCGGTGCTCCCCCTGCCGCTCGATGAGCTGACCCAAATTGAGGTGTGTATGGGCCTGCCCGGCGACGTCATCGCACGCGGTGAACAGGTCCAGTGCGCGCCAAAGGTGGTCGCACCCCTCGCCGAACCGGCCGAGCCGCGAACACACCAGACCGAGGCCGCGCAGCGTGTGGCCCTGCCCGGCCGCATCACCGATCTGGGATGCCGCGGCCAGGGCGATGCGTTCGGTGTCGAGCCAGTCCTGCCAACGCCCGTGCCGGTTGAGGAAGCCCTCCATGGTCCAGGCCAGCCGCCAGGCGTGCCCCTCGAAGCCGGACCGCGCCGCGAGCGGGACGACGGCCAGCAGCGTGGCGGCCTCGGCGGTGAACCACGCCGTGGCGCCCGACCGGTCGGCCGGATCCTCAAGCGTGACACCGGTCTGGGGCGGCGTCAGGCTGATCCCGCTGAAGTGTGGGTGCAGCGCGAGGTCGGCGGCGTGCGCCGTGTGCAGGCAGTGGTCGAGCAGCCGGTGCACGGCGGCGTGGCGATCGCCGGGCGGGTCGACCTCGTCGGCGAGGCCAGAGGCATACGCGCGCAACAGGTCGTGGAATGTGTAGCGGCCGTAGGCGTGCTCCGTCAACAGGTTGGCCCGGGTCAGCTCGGTGAGCAACGACCCGATCCGCCGGCGGGCGATGCCGGCCAGGCTGGCCGCGACCGCCGCCGACACATCCGGGCCGGGGTGCAGGCTCAGCAGCCGGAACAGCCGGCCCGCCTCCGGGCCCAGCGTCCGGCACGACCACGAGAACACTGCCCGCACATCCGTGACCTCGTCGCCGCCATGGAAGGCGTCCAGGCCGCGCAGCTGTGCGGCCAGCTCGGTCAGCGTGAACCTCGGGTTGGTCGCCGCTCTGGCCGCCACGATGGCCAGGGCCAGCGGCAGCCGTGCGCACCGCGCGATGATCTCGCCGACCGCGGCCGGTTCGGCTACGACCCGGCGCGCCCCGAGCCTGCGCACCAACATGTCGCGAGCCTCGGCCGGGCTCAGCAGATCGAGGAACAGCGGGCGGGCGCTCTCGGTCACGATGAGCGGGGTCAGCTGGTCGCGGCTGGTCACGATCGCGAGGCAGCCGGGCGTGCCGGGCAGCAGCGGCCGGACCTGTTCCGCGTCGCGGGCATTGTCGAGCACCACGAGCAATCGCTTGCCGGCCACCATCGTGCGGTAAAGGTTCACCAGAGCGTCCGAATCGGACGGCATGCGAGCCGAGGGAACACCAAGCCCCTCAAGGAATCCCCGCAGGGCGCGGGCCGGCTCCACCGGCGTGGCCACCGGATCGAACCCGCGCAGGTTCACATAGAGCTGGCCGTCGGGGAATCGCGCGGCGGTCCGGTGCGACCAGTGCACGGCGAGCGTGGTCTTGCCCACCCCGGCGGTGCCGGACACCACCGCCACACCGCCGCCGTCGGCCAGCTCGTCGAGGATGTCGAGCTGCGCGTCGCGCCCGGCGAACGTCGGGACGGCCGAAGGCAGCTGCGCGGACACCACCCACGGCACGGCCCGGGTGGCAGGCACGCCGATCGTCGTGTCCTGGCGCAGGATGGCCGCCTCCAGGTCCCGCAGCTCGGAGCTCGGCTCGATGCCGAGGTCCTCGTCGAGGTTGTCGCGCAGCCGCCGGAACGTGGCGACCGCCTCGCCGTGCCGGCCGGCGCGGTAGAGGGCGGTCATGAGCTGCGCGTGCAACTGCTCATCGAGCGGATGTTGCCGGACGAGGCGTTCCAGATCGGGGATGAGCTGCGGGTGATCGCCCACGACCAGCCGGGCCTCGGCGAGCGCCCGTTCGGCGTCCAACCGGAGGCGGGCCAGGTGCCCGGCCTGCTCGTCCAGCCAGGGCAGCCCGGCGATGTCGGCCAGCGGTTGCCCGCGCCACAGGGCCACCGCGGCCTGCAGGCAGTCCACCCGCTCGGCCCGGTCGGCGGTCCGCTCGGCCAGACCGATGAGGCGCTCGGCGACCTGGACGTCGGTGGTCTCCGGCCCGGTGTCCAATGTGTACCCCGGCGGGCGGGCCACGATCGCGCCCGGATCGCCGAGCAGCCCACGCAGGTGGGACACGTGGCGCTGCAGCGTGTTGACCGCGGTGGCCGGCGGGCGGTCGCCCCAGACCACGTCGATGAGCCGGTCGGTGCTCACCACCCGGCCCGCGTGCAATGCCAGGGTCGCGAGCACGGCCTTGCGGCGCAAGCCGTTCACCGCCTGTGGGCGATCGCCGACGACCACCTCCACCGGCCCGAGCAGCCGGACGCGCGCTTCGTCGCCAACCCCGTACATCACCTGATCAGGTTAACCGGCCCATTCACCACCGGTGATGCCATCGTCGCCCAATGGACACCGGCTTCACGGCTTGCGCAGGAACGTCGCCTTGAGCGAGGCCAGGGTCTGGTCGTCCAGCGCGATGTCCAGACCCAAGATGTCGAACAGGTCGGAGAGCTTGAACGCGATTCAGCCTGGGGTGGTCGAGCCCGCCCTGATCCTCCAGGCCGCGCCTCAACGACCCCGGCAGGTCTTTGTTCTTGGGAATTAAGCTCATCGCCGCCTCGACCAACTCGGCGACCAGGATGCGGCGTGCGGCGACCGCGGCGTTCTTACTGATCTGGCTTCGGCCACCTGCGTCGCGAGCTTCGTCACGACGCTGCGGGCAACAGTGGTCATCGATGCGGGGACGCCGACCAGCCCGCCGGTCATCACGATGGCGCCGCCCCAAGTGATCAGCGTGATGAAGGGCAGCGCGCCCACCGTGTGCCGATATACATCCGCCGCGATGTTCTGGAAGTAGAAGCGGGTGAGCCACGCCTCGATCTTCGTGACGGTGACGTGCTCGGTGTCCGGATTCCACTCGTACACATCAAATCTGGGCGTGACCCCGATGAGCTGGCGCTGGCCGATCAGCATGCCCTGGGTGAGGACGTAACGCCGATCCCGGAAATCCTTTTCGTCGCACCAGGCCACGAGCTCTTCGAGCCGATCCTTGATAGGGCCCGGTCCGGTCTGGTCCGCCTCCCGGCGCAGCACGCCGAGGAACAGCCGCTCGCGGTCGGGCACATGCACCGGGATCGTGCTCAGCTCGATCGGGTAGCTCTGATCGCCGAAGAACACGTCGACAAAGGCGTCCAGCCATTCCTTGTCGTCGCGGTAGCGCAGCCTCGGATCGTTGTAATACCAACGCAGGAAGGCCTTGTAGTCGACGATGAACTCGTCCGGCAGGCCGGCCCGGTAGTCCAGCTTGCCGAAGCCGAGCTGGTTCGGCAGCTGATCCGCGCCGTCCATCGCGCGGAAGAAGACCGCCGTGACAGGAAACCGCACGCCGGCGTCGCCCGGAAGATCGCCGTCGTCGCTCGCAGGTGGTTGGCTGCCGACATCGCCGATGGTCAGCAAGGGCTGCACGGTGAACGTGGCTGGTGCCGCGGGGTTGCCGGGCTGCGGCTCCCACAGCAGGCGGAAGAGGTGACGCCCGCTCGGCAGCTCGATGAGCACGAGGTCGTCCCCCTTCTTCATGACGAACTCGGTGAAACACTCCTTCAGGTAGTCGTCGCTGAGCATCGTCGGCTGAAACTGCCGCTGCCGCTTGTCGAGCGGCGCCTTGGCGCGCCACTTCGGGTAGTAGTCGCCGCCGCGCTCGGCCACCCGGCGGCGGTTGCGATAGGTGGAGTTGTGATGGAGATGCTCGCGGAATTCGCGGACCCGCTGGGCGAGGATCCGGTCGTGCAGCGGCCCCGCATCCGGCTCCAGCTGTTGCGGAATCGGGATGTCCTGGACGTTGCCGTCGAAGGCACGCCGGGGCGGGGTGTAGTCGAGCAGATATGGGTAGCGCAAGCGCGCCCGCGCGCCAGCCTCCGCATCGTCGTAGACGAGATCGACGCGGCTGAGGATCGCGGCGAAGTCCCCGTTGCGGACCCGGTCCATGGTCACGTCGTCGGCCGTCCGGCTGCCCAGTTGCGGCTGGACCGTCATCAGCGCCCCCGGCCGGTCCAGCGGGCGCTTGTCGGTGAGCACGATGCGGTTGCTACCGATCACGCGGCCGTCCGGCAGGGTGACGTCCTCGTGCGGGTTTTCGATCAGGAGCACGTGGCCGACGCCAAGCCGCAGCCCGGCCAGCCGGCGCACCTCGTCCGGCCAGTGCCGCCAGATGTATGACAGCACACGGTCGTCGAACCCGCAGCGATCCACCCTGTGATAGGTCCCGGCATAGAGCCTGAAGTGATCCGGCGTCGAGCCCCTCAGCCCCGGCACGCCCGGCAGCTCGTGATTGCCCAACCACAGCAGGAACTGCCGGGCGAGCTCGGCGAGTTCCCCCGCCGAGCCTCTCGTCCTTGGTGGCCATGTCACTTCAGCTCATTCAGGGGTGTGTTGATCGTGATGTCGAGCGCGCTCACCGGCGTGTACTCGCGCCACGAGGCGATGCGCTCGCCACGCTCCGCGGCCTCGACCGCCTCCGGTGACGGTTCGTTGCCATTGCCGTTGGTGCCCGGGATGCCCGGGTAGTGCGCGGCCGCGTATGCCCGGATCTCTTGAGCGATCGTCAGGTATGGATGGTTGCCCAGCTCGCCGTCCAGCGAACCGGTCTCGAAGAGCCGGGTGAAGCTCTCCTCGAAGCCGGGCCGCACCGTGAGCACCACGCGCGCGGCTCCGCCCCGCAGGAACGACTGGTGCAGGCTGTCGGGGTGGTGCAGGAAGCGCTTCATCGAATGGTTGCGCGGGTGGTCCCAGAAGTAGGGATAGACGAAGTACAGGACGTTCTCCCACTCGATGGCCTGGTGCAGGAACTTGATGAACTCACCGACCCCCATCGTCTGCGCCCACTGCGCCGCGGTCAGGCGGGACGGCTCCAGCCTGGCCAGGCCGTCTCCCCCGCCGTAGAGCCGGGAAACCTCGCTGGGCATCAGATCGAACGCCGGACCGAAGATCCACTTTAGCGTCGTCTTCATGACCTCCTCGCGCTCCATCCGCCGCAGGGTCAACGGATCCCACCTGCCCAACTCCTCGGCGAGCCGGTCCCGGCGCTGCTGCAGATCCTGGCGCTCCAGCTGCCACCGTTCCTCGGCCGCCTTGCGCATCGCCGTCCAGGCCCGGTTTTGCCAGGCGCGCCAACCATCCTGGCTCTGCACCACCTCGAGGGTCGCCTTGGCGTGCCCGGCGACCAGACCCTCGCCGAACATGACCACCACGACGCGCCCGACGCGCCCGATCAGGTAGTCCAATGCCGTTTCGTAGGAACGCGTCTCCGGCCCGTTGTGACCGATCGGGCCCGCACCGGAGTCCACCACGTTGTAGTGCCCACCGGTGTAAAGGCTCAGGAATGCCCGGAAGAAGCCGCCCTTGACGTAGTAGCCCTCCGGGACGTCAAACTCGAGCGTGTCGTAGCGGGGCGCTTCCGCCTCGTCCTGTGGGCGGTGCGGGTAGACGAGCTGCTGCTCGATGTGCCGGACCGGCGGGTCGGGCGGCTCGACCTCGGCGCCGTGGCGGGCGGCCAGCGACTGCCAGTTGGCCAGCGTGATGTCGGCCGGGGTGAGCGAAAACGTGAAGGGCCGGCCGAGCCGGTGATCGATGCTGCGCAGCTCGTCCACATTGGACAGCAGGTCGATGCCCGGCGCGGGCACCACGATGTCATAGGTGAGGCGCAGACCGTAGCGATACAGGTCCACCTTCCAATCGCGGACCATCTGGTGCAGGTCGATCCGCATGGCGTGGTTTTCGCTCGGGTTGGTGATGGTGCGGACCGACTGATCCTCCACGCCCGCCTGCTCCTTGACCGTCAACGTGACCTTGTGCTCCTTGCGCGAACGCGAGGAAGCCTTGCGGGTCACCTGGATCGAGTGATTGCGGCTGTCCCGCTTGGTGGTCTCGTCGCCGGACGTCGAGTTGTAGCCGACCGTCGCGCTGGCCGAGGCGAACCCCCAGCTGCCCGAGGCGGTCGCCTCCATGCTCAGCGCCGAGGCGTGCCGCGCCTGGGTCTCGGTCGCGCTGGCAAGTTCCGTGTTCTCCGTGACACCGTCCTCCGTGGACTGTTCGAACTCCTCGCTGACCACCTTCTCGAAGCCGACCTCGCGGCTCGACCACTCCCGGTGGATGAGCGTGATCGTCTCCGCGGGCGCCAGACCCACCGAGTGCACCAACTCGCCGCGGACGATCCCGGCCGGCGTCATGTCGATCCGCTCCAGGTGCAGGCGGCCGATCGGCTCGATCCTCATCCGCTCCTCGAAGCCGTCGGTCAGATCGTCCGTCCAGTCCGGCATATCCTCGCTCGTGTCAATCACCGCGTCGGCGAAATGATCCCAGTCGACGGCCGCCAGGTTCGAGAAGTCGATCGTCAGGCCGGCCACCTTGCGGGCCAGCGTGCCGATGGTGTCCGCCCGCGCCGGGCTGCCGACCCGGGCCCACCGCATCGCCGCGCCGAAACTCGACCTGAGGCTGGCCGCGCTCAGCCGCGGGTCGTCCACCGGTGGCGGTGTCATCATCGCCACAATGCCGCAGGTGGCAGACATCGCCGGCTCGGCCGCGATCGCGATCGGCGGGGCCGCGCCGATCACGCTGCCCTGCAGCTTCGCCCGCAGATACGCGGCATGATCTGCCGCGAGCTGATGTGCTTGCGTGCGCAGTTCGGCCCGCTCCGTGCGGCGGTGCGCGGCGATCGCCCGGCCCGCGGCGGCCACAGCCTCGCTCGGTGTCCAAGCCAGGCCCCGCCACCCGGCACGCGCGGTGCCACCGCGCGCGACCACCCCACGGATGGCGTCAAGCGCGCCGATAACGTTCGGCTGCTGCTCGGGGTTGACCATCGCTTTGACCGCGTCGATTTCGGACGGCGAGGTGTGCAGCGCGTTGGCAAACACGACCTTCTCCAGCCCGCGCTTGCGCCTGCCCACCGCGCCACTCGCCTCGTCCGCCGCACTAGGCCGGATCGGCGCGTAGGTCACCTTGTTGAGGCTCCGACGGTAGCCGGTTGCCATGAGAACTCCTTCCGGTCGCCACTGGTGAGGCACCACCGTGGCACCGGCCCCGGAAACGGGTCTGAAGGGTCGCTGAAAACGCGGCCCTCCCAGCACGATTCGGCCGTGCCCTGTCACAAACTCGACAGGACACGGCCGGATGGGCGGCGCATCGCGCGCCGGAACAGATCAGTAGCTGCCGGTGCAGGTGAGCGAGTTGGTGATGTAGGCGCGCACGCACGCCTTCGAGGTGTACCCGGCGTCGTTGACCTGCGCGGTGTAGACAGTGGTGCCGGTGCTGATGGTCGCGGGGAAATTGGCGCCGTCGTCACGCTGCACCCGGACCCGATCGCCCGGGATGCCGTTGAGGATGCGGCCCCAAGCCGACCGGCACGTCGGGCTGTAGCGCAGCTGGACGGTGATGCCTTCGGGGCTGGTCGCGCTGCGGGCCGTGATGGCGTCCACGGCGCAGCCGGTGGACGAAGGGTTGGTCCCGTGGCAGCTACCGGCATGGCAGGTCGCCGTCGGTGTGACGTCCGCGGCGGCCGCCGGCGTCGCCGAAACGACGAACCCGGCCACGGCGACAGCGGCGGCCAGGACCAGACCGGTCATACGTCGATTCATGGCACCTCTCATGGCACCTTCTCCTTCGGTTTGCGAGTGGGCCGTTCCCACTGGCGAGGAGCCTGAACGACGCCGCTGGCACGCCACGGGCACCGGGCTGGCGCGGCACGAACGCGCAGCCTATCGTTGCTTTTCAATGGGGTGGGAGTTCAAAATCTTGGGTTCGCTCGAGATCCGGCGCAACGGGGAAACGGTCCGCGTCGCCGCCGCGCAGCAGCGTGCCCTGCTCGCCGCCCTGCTGATCGAGATCGATCGGGTGGTGAGCACGGATCGCCTGATCGACAACCTGTGGGACGCCGACCCGCCCAGATCCGCGCTGACTACGGTGCACTCGCTCGTGCGGCGCCTGCGGCGCACTTTGGAGGGCGCGGTCCGTCCACCCCGGATCCTGCTGTGGCAACCGCCCGGATATCGCCTGCGCATGGACCCGGCGGCTCTCGATCTCACCGTGTTCGAGGATCTGGCCGCCCGGGGCCGCCAGGCCATGGCAGCGGCCGACCCGCATGCCGCGGCGCAACATCTGTCTGCGGCGCTGGCCCAGTGGCGTGGCCCGGCGCTGCTCGACATCAAGGCAAACGGGCTGCGCCACCGGGTCCTGCCGGCGCTCGAGGAGGCGCACGTCTCCGCGACCGAACTCTGGCTGCGCGCCGAGCTGGATCTGGGCCGGCGCGAGCAGGCGATCCCACGGCTGGCCGAGCTCGTTGCCCGGCATCCGCTGCGCGAGGAGCCACACCGCCTGCTGATGGAAGCGCTGCGTGGAGTCGGGCGGCGAGCCGAGGCCCTGACCGTCTATCAGGATCTGCGCCGCCGGCTCGTCGACGAGCTGGGTGTCGAGCCGGACGCCGCTACGCGGCATGCCCACCGCTTGACGTTGACCGACGCCGCCTTGCCGGATGCCGGCACGGACTCGCCGGACGAATGGATCCGCCCGGCCCAGTTGCCCGCGGGCGTACCCGACTTCGTCGGCCGGGATGTCCAATTGCGACAGTTGTCCGCCGCGGTGCGGGAGGGACGATCCGGGGTCGCGGTCGTGGCGATCAGCGGGCCGCCCGGAGTGGGCAAAAGCGCCCTGGCGCTGCACTGGGCGCACGAGGCGGCACCCGGATTCCGCGACGGACAGCTGTTCATCAACCTTCGCGGGGTCGGGCCGGACGCCGCTCTGACACCGGAGGTGGCACTGTCACGGCTGCTGCGGTCGCTTGGCATGCCGGCCGATCGGGTGCCGGCCGACATCGAGGACGCGGCGGCGGCATACCGCACCATGGTCTACGGCAGGCAGCTGCTGCTGGTCCTGGACAATGCCTACGATGCCGAACAGGTGCTTGCGCTGTTGCCGGGCAGCCCGGGCAGCGCCGTCGTGGTCACCAGCCGGCGCCGGCTGCCGGAGCTGACCGTCCGATGCGGCGCCCGCAGGATCACACTCGACCCGATGCGGCGCGATGAGGCCACCGCCTTGCTCCATCGCATGATCCAGCCGGATGCACGCGGCGCGAGCGCCGACACGCATCTTGCCGAGCTCGCCCAGCTGTGCGGCTACTTCCCGTTGGCGTTGCGGCTGGCCGGCGCCCGGCTCACCGAACTGCCCGGGCAGATGGTCGCCGAACACGTCGCGCGGCTCGCCCTCGACACGGAGCGGAGTCTGCTCGGCGGAGCCGCGGCACACCGCCAGTCTGCGGTCCGGCAGGCCTTCGAGTTCTCCTATCGAGCCCTGTCAAGGCCGGCGCGCCACGCGTTCCGGCTGCTGAGCCTGGTGCCCGGGGACGATCTCACCGAAGGTGAGCTCGCGGTGCTGGCCGAGGTGCCAGGACCCGAAGCGGAGCGCCTGCTCGCCGAGCTGGCCACGGTGCACCTCATCGAGGAACGCAACCCCGGACGATACCGTTTTCATGATCTTTTGCGGCTGTACGCGAGATCGTGTTGCGCAGCCGAGGAACGCGCGCCGGACAGCAAGTCTGCCCGCATCCGCCTGCTTGACTGGTATCTGCGCCGGGTCGACGCCGCGGCGCATCTGTTGTATCCACAGATGATGCGCCTTCCCCGAGCGAATGCGCCGCCTATCGGCCGGGCCGACGCCTTCGCCGGCAACACCTCCGCCGGCAACACCTCCGCGGACAACACCTTCGCCAGCAACACCTCCGCGGACAACACCTTCGCCGGCAACGCCTTTACCGGCAACGCCGAGGCGCTCGCCTGGCTCGACGAGGGCCGGGGCAACCTGGTGTCGGCCGTCCGCGAATGCGCCCGCACCGGTCCGCACCGGATGGCATGGCGATTGGCCGACGCCCTGCGCGGATACTTTGATCTGCGACGGTACCTTCCCGACTTCTCCCTGGTGGCGCAGTCCGCTCTGGACGCCGCCACGTGCTGCGGCGACGATCATGTCATGGCCTTCGCCCAGCGCAATATCGCCCATTTTCACTACCTGGCGGGCCACACCGGACAGACGATCGTCCCGCTGCGCGAGGCGCTTGCGGCCAGCCGGCGGGCCGGCTGGGTGCGCGCCGAGGCGAACAATCTCGGTGCCATCGGCGTGCTGCGCCTGCAACAGGGCGACCTGCCCGCGGCGGCCGGGTCGCTGCACGAGGCGCACATCCTCTCCCGCCGCCTTGGCGATCCGGTCGGTGAGGCCAACGCGCTCGACAATCTGGGCGAGGTTTACCTTCAATGGGGCCGCCTTCCTCTGGCCACATCGCACTTCCGCCGCGCGCTGGCGCCCTATCGGCTGGCCGGGACGGACAGCGGCACGGCGCATGCCTTGGTGGGATTGGCGAATTCCCTGCACGCCCAGGGCAACCACGGCGAGGCACAGGAGCATGCCACTGCCGCCCTCGCGCGGTATCGCAAGGTCGGAAACGTGACCGGCGAACTGCGTGCGCTGCGCACACTCGCGGCGATCCACGCCGACACCGCCTCGCTCGACCTCGCCAGGCAGGAGGCCGGCGATGCGCTCAACCTGGCCCGGCGCACCAACGACCGGGCCGAAGCGGCGACCGTCCTGATCACGCTTGGTGCCATCGAGTTCAGCGCCGGCGCGCTGGAATCGGCCGATTTGACCTACACTCAAGCGCTGGAACTGGCGCTTGGCTCCGGTGCCCGTTATCCAGAGGCCGAGGCCTGTCTTGGCCGGGCCACCGTCCGATCGCGGCTGGGCAGAGCCTCCGCCGTCGAGGCCGACGCGACGCGGGCACTGCGCATCGCCGAAACCAACCGCTTCCACCGGCTGGCCGCCCAAGCCCGACTGTTCCTTTCCGCGCGGTCTACCCGAGGCTGACACACGCATCAAACCCCGGGCCGCCGCCAGGACGCGGGCACTGCGCACCGCCGAAACCGACCGCTCCCACCGGCCGGCCAAGGCCGACTGCTCCGTTCCGCGCGGTCTACCCGAGGCTGACAGGCGCGTTGCGTTTATGCCCGGGCCCCCAGGACGCGGGCATTGCGCACCGCCGACAAGCGCGTTTAGGGCCCGGGGGCCATGGCCAGGCCGGTATGCGCGAGCCTGACAGGCGCGTAAGGCCCGGGGCGCTAGAGGGCCAGGCCGGTCAGCACCATGACGCGTGGCGAGGTGTAGTCGTCCATCGCGCTGCGCAGGCCCTCGCGCCCGATGCCGGAGCCCTTCTCGCCGCCGTAGGGCATCTGGTCGGCGCGATAGGACGGCACGTCGCCGACGATCACGCCGCCCACGCGCACCACCGCATGCGCCCGGAACGCCGTCTGCAGGTCGTGAGTGAAAACGCCCGCCTGCAAACCGTATCGCGAGTCGTTGATCGCGGCGAGCCCAGCCTCGTCTGAGTCCACAATGGACACGACCATCACCGGGCCGAACACCTCCTCGGCCGCGACCTTGGCGTCTGCCGGCACATCGGTCAAAACAGTGGGGGCATAAGCGGCGCCGTCGCGCGTGCCGCCGGCCAGCACCCGCCCGCCGGACGAGTCGACCCAGTCCTGCACACGGATCGCGGCCTGCTCACTGATCAGCGGCCCGACCTGCGTGTCAAAGTCCAACTTGGACACCTCGGCGACCAGCCGCGGCATGAACTCCTCGGCGCGCTCACGGTGCACGAAAACCCGTTGCACCGCAATGCAACTCTGCCCTGCCTGATAGTTGGAGAACAGCGCGATCCGCTGCGCGGCCCAGTCGAGATCGCGATAGTCGGAGCACACCACGACCGCCGCGTTGCCGCCCAGCTCCAGGGTCACGTGCTTGTGCGGCACCGCCTCCCGGATGGACGCGCCGACCGGGCCCGACCCGGTGAAGGACACGACCGGCAGGCGCGGGTCACCGACCAATGTGGACGCCCGATCGTTGGGCACCGGCAGGAACGAGAACATCCCGCGCGGCAAGTCGGTCTCGGCCAGGATCGAACCGAGCAGCAGCGCGCTCAGCGGGGTCGCCGGGGCCGGCTTGACCACGATCGGCGCGCCCACCGCGATCGCGGGCGCGACCTTGTGCGCCACCAGGTTGAGCGGGAAGTTGAACGGCGTGATCCCGAGAATCGGCCCGCGTGGGAACCGCCGCACCACGGCCATGCGCCCCTTTGCCGCCGGATCGGTGTCGAGGCGCATCAGGTCGCCGGAGAATCGCCGCGCCTCCTCGGCCGCCCACCGAAACGTCGACACGGCCCGGCCCACCTCTGCCCGGGCCCACATCGCCGGTTTGCCATTTTCTGCCGTGATGAGCGCGGCCACCTCGTCGGCGCGCGCCTCGATCGTCCGGCTCACGTGATCGAGCGCCGCCGCCCGGGTCGACGCGGGCAGCTGAGCCGCCTCCTGCGCGACGCTCGCCGCGGCCGCGATCGCCTGCTCCACCTGCGCTTCGGTCGCATTGCTCGTCTGCGCCACGACGCTCCCATCGAGCGGGCTGCGCACGGCCACCATGTCGTCGCTGCTCGCCGGATCGCCGGCCACCCAGAAGCTCGTCATCACCATCCCACCCTAGAACGGTCGCACTATGCGGGCGAGGTCATCGGAGCCGAGCGGCCGCCTTTGCGGGCCAACCGGCGCCGCCCCGCCTGAGTGACCGCCCCGCCCGAGTGACCGCCCCGCCCGAGTGACCGCCCCGCCCGCGCGGGGCGAATGCGAAAACCGCACGAGACCGCACGAGGTAGTCGCGCGCGTGCCAGGCGCGGCCGGGGGTTCATTCTTGGGGCGGCAGGGTCACCGGCAGGCCGGCTGCGGCCCAGTCCTCGATGCCGCCGGAGTAGACGCGGACGTTGGTGTAGCCAAACTCGCGCAGTCGGGCCGCGAGCCCTTCGCCACGGCCGCACTTGTCGTCGGTCGAATAGGTCACGATGGCCGCGGCCTTGTCGGGCAACGTGTTTGCGGCCTCGGTCGCGGCCTGGTCGACCACGAGGTTGACCGCGCCCGGCAGGTGGCGGCGGGCGAAGGGCGCGGCCGGGAGTGCGTCGACCACCGTGACCGCGCCGCGATCCATCTCGGCACGCAGCTCGTCTCGCTCGATGGTGGGCTTGGACGTGGGCCGGCCCGGCCGGAACATCTGCGGCGGCTGTTCCCAGCGTATTGCCCGCCGTCGATGGGCAGGGTGGTGCCGGTGATGAACGAGGCCTCGTCGGAGCACAGCCAGAGCACTGCGGCAGCCACCTCCTCGGACTGGCCCACGCGGCGCATCGGCGTGGACAGGCCCGCCATGCGCTGCACCTCCTCGCCCGCGGCCGCCAGGTGATGGGTCAGGATCGGGCCGGGCGCGACAACGTTGACCCTGATGCCCTTGTCGGCGTAGTCGAGAGCGGCCACCCGGGTCAGGCCGATGATGCCGGCCTTGCCCGCCACATAGGCCGCCAGATTGGCCGTCGCCTGGACCCCCGCAATGGAGGCCATGTTGACGATCGCGCCCCCGCCCGACGCCAGCATCGTGGGGATCTGGAACTTCATGCCCAGAAAGGTGCCCCGGATATTCGTCCGGATCCCGATGTCGAACTCGTCGGGGTCGATGTCGGCCAGCGGCGCCGGCATGGGCCCGGCGGTCGCGTTGTTGAACGCGAAGTCCAACCGGCCAAACTCCTCGACCGCGCGCCGCACGAAACCCTCGCTCGACGCGGCATCGCCCACGTCCAGCGGCAGGCCCAGCGCACGCCCGCCCTCCGCCGCGATCTCGGCGGCCACCGCTTCGACCGCCCGCACATCGCGAGCGCCCAGCACGACCGCCGCACCGGCACGCGCAAACGCCCGTGCCGTGACCGCACCGATCCCGCGGCTCGCCCCGGCTATCACCGCAACCCTGTCCGGCACTTTGCCTGTCATGTTCGTCATGCATAAACGTTAGATGTCTAATAATTAGATGTCAAACGATTAGGTGGTATCGTGTCGGCCATGATGCCCATCGGCTTGCAGCTCTCCCGCACCGCCAAGGCGGCCAGCCGCGCGTTCGACCAGGCCCTGGCCGATGCGGGCGGGACCCTGCCCATGTGGCTGGTGCTGATCGGGATCAAGGGCGCGCGCCTGGCGAGCCAGCGCGAGCTGGCCTCATCGGTCGGCATCGAGGGCGCGACCCTGACCCACCACCTCAACGCCATGGAGCGGCAGGGCCTGCTCACGCGGCAGCGCGACCCGGCCAACCGGCGGGCGCACGTCGTCGAGCTCACGGAGAAGGGCGAGGCGCTGTTTCACCGCCTGCGCGGCGCGGCCGTCGCCTTCGATCGCCGCCTGCGGGCCGGCCTGGACGAGGACGAGCTGGACGCCTTCGCCCGCACGCTGGCCAAGCTCCAGTCCAATGTGTCCAACACGGAGACAGACGCCGACGGCGACGCTACTGCGGCGGCGGGACGGCGCGCAGATGGCCCCGGCGGGCCGGCGGAGTGACGTTGGGGTCGGCTTGGCGCTGGGTCGGGCGCGCCGCCTCGCGCACCGCATCAGCCAGGGCGACCAGGTCGTCAGGTGTGGGCGGGGGCGGCTCGAACTCGCCGTCGTAGCGCACAAGCTCCCACCCGCGCGGCGCGGTCAAGGTGCGGGCATGCGATTCGCACAGGTCATAGGTGTGCGGCTCGGGATTGACGGCGAGCGGCCCCACCACGGCTGTCGACTCCGCATAGACATAGGTCAGCGTGGCGACTGCCTGTCTCGGGCAGCCGTTGCGCGAGCAACGCCGTGGAGACCTCACGGCGTGTGACGTTATCGGACCCCACCGACATTCTCGCCCCGTGACGCGAGCGACACGCCGACGCAAGATCACACACCGAGAGGACAGGGTCGACATTCCGTCCCCATTCGGTCCCGTGGCGTGGGGCGACACGCCGATGCAAGATCACGCGATAGATTGGCCAAGTGACAAGTCGAGCCAGCCGCCGACCCGCCGCCTGGCGCCGCCGCCGTGACCGGCACGGCCGGGGCATGCGTGGCCGGCTCGTGCCCGCGAGCGTGCCTTTGGCGCGCACCAAGGCGGAGATCTTCGATGACCTCGTGCTGGACACGGTCGAGTCGCTCGAGGCACGCTATGCGGCCGAGCTGGCCGGCGTCGAGTTCGCGGTCGAGGACGTGCCGCCGGAGCTCAACGTCTATGACTCCGATGTGCTCGAGGATGGCCGGGTCCCCCTGGCCCGCCTCCTGCCGGGGCGTCCTGGACGGCACGGTGTGCCGCCCAGGATCGTGGTCTATCGCAGGCCGCTGGAGTTTCGCGCGTCCGATCGCGACGACCTCGGGACGCTCATCCGCGACGTGATTGTCGAGCAGGTCGCTAACCTGCTCGGTCTTTCCCCCGATGACCTGGCTCCTTGACCAAATCGGCTAGATGGCCCTGCGCTTGAGCTTGCGTCGCTCGCGTTCGGACAGTCCACCCCAGATGCCGAACCGTTCGTCGTGTGCCAGCGCGTATTCAAGACACTCCGATTTGACCTCACACCGCGAGCAGATGCGCTTAGCCTCGCGTGTAGAGCCGCCCTTCTCGGGAAAGAACGCCTCAGGGTCCGTCTGCGAACACAGGGCACGCTCCTGCCACTCCGGCGCATTGCCCAGCAGATCCGCGACGACGGGTTGACCGTCCATCTCCGCTGCCTCCTTCATGCGCGCCGGTTACCCGGCGCAACCCCCCAACGAACATGGCGCCTTCCTCTTCTTTCGTGGCGACAAGGCGATCCCCGGCCTGCCCGCGTCCACTGCGGAGCCTGGCAAGGGAGACCTCCAAGGCGCCCGGAAGGCGTATGACCGTCCACATTGGCGGCGATGTGGCTCCAATCATCGCTCCCCCGACCCCAAAGAATTACACGCGTGTCATCCGTGCATAGTCAAGCCGAGTTTGCTATTAGGGCCGTCACTCCAACCGTCTTTTCACGTCCATATCGATCCAGACCCGCGCGGGGTAACGGGATTCCTGGCGTGTCGCCGAGAAAATTTGTTCGGCGTGTCGCGCTTGACGGCAAGCGCGTGTCGCGCACATCGACCCAACAAGCACACGACGGCTTAAGCATAAAGTGCGCGTGGACCAAGGAAAAGACGCACGGCCGCCCAAGGAAAGCGCCACAGCGGCCCAAAGGAAAGGCGCGCGGCACACCGCATGCCAATTGCGCTTTGCGAAAGGCAAGTGACGGATTTTTGGCAGCGCCCTAGGGCAGGGCGCTGTATGAGGTCGTGCGCTGGCGCGCCACACGCCCGGCCTTGGCCGCGATGGCGTGCAATTGCGACACCGTCCGCGCCGACCCGTGAGACGACCCGGCCATCCGCGAAATCGTTTCCTCCATGAGGGTACCCCCCAAATCGTTGCAGCCGCCCTGAAGCATCGCGACCGTCCCCTCATCACCCAGCTTCACCCACGAACATTGAATATTGGGAATGCGTCCGTGCAGCAGCAACCGCGCCATCGCATGCACCGCACGGTTTTCTTCCCACGTGGGCCCCGGCCGCGCGACACCCGCCAGGTAGATCGGCGAGTTGGTGTGCACGAACGGCAGCGCGACAAACTCGGTGAACCCGCCCGTGCGGTCCTGCACGCCCGCCAGCACTCTGAAGTGGCCCAGCCAATGCCGCGGGTTGTCCACATGCCCGTACATCATCGTGGAGCTGGACCGGATGCCCAGCGCGTGCGCCGTCTCGACCACCTCGATCCAGGCCGACGTGGGCAGCTTGCCCTTGGTGAGGATCCAGCGCACCTCGTCGTCCAGAATCTCCGCGGCCGTGCCCGGGATCGTGTCGAGGCCCGCCTCCTTCAGCCGGACCAGCCAGTCGTGGATGGAGACTCCCGCCTTGGCCGACGCCGTCACGATCTCCATCGGCGAGAACGCGTGGACGTGCATGCCCGGCACCCGTTCCTTGATCGCGCGCACTATCTCTACATATATAGAGATCGGGAGTTTGGGGTCGATCCCGCCCTGGACACAGACCTCGGTGGCCCCGTCCTCCCACGCCTCCCACGCCCGGTCGGCGACCTGCCCCACGTCGAGCCGATAGGCGTCGGCATCGCGCTCCCGCTGGGCGAACGCGCAGAACCGGCATCCGACATAGCACACGTTCGAAAAGTTGATGTTGCGATTGACCACGTATGTCACGTCGTCGCCGACCGTGTCGGCGCGCACGTCGTCGGCGATGCGGCACAGCTCGTCCAGCGCGTCACCCGTCGCCTGGAACAGGGCCAGGGCGGCATTTTCGTTGTGGAGCAACGCCGCCGGATCGGATCGCGCGATCCGCAGCCCGTCGGCCACATCCCCGGTCACGGCCAGAGCCGACGGCACCGACAGCTCGTCCCAGTCCCCATACACCGAGTCGAAGTCGCCGCGCCGATCCGACGAACGCCCTTGCACATCAATGGAGGCGTGCAGGTCGGTCCGGCCGGAGGCCACCACCGTTTCGGGCTCCTGCCACGGCCGCCCGACCACGGCGGCCGCCTCGTCGGCCAGACCCTCCGGCAGCGCCAGCGCCGACACATGCGGCATGAGCCGCGGGTCGATCCACCGCTCGGCACCGACCACATAGGACGGATAGACGGTGAGCCGCTCCTTGAGGGAGAAGCCCGTGTCCGCGGTCGCGCGGGCCAGATCTTCCAAAAAGGGCCAAGGCCGCTCGGGATTCACATGATCGGGCGTGAGCGGCGAAACCCCGCCCCAGTCGTCAATGCCCGCCCGCACGAGCAACTCGAACGATCCGTCGATCAGATTGGGCGGCGCCTGCACGCGCATCCCCGGCCCGAGCAGCACGCGCGCCACGGCGGTGGTGGCCGCCAGGTCCTCGACCAACGCGTCCGGCACGGACCGCATCGCCGTATCCGGCTTGGCCCGGAAGTTCTGGATGATCACCTCTTGGACGTGCCCGTATTGCCGGTGCGCGCGCCGGATCGCGAACAGCGAGTCGACCCGCTCCTCGTGCGTCTCGCCGATCCCGATCAAAATCCCTGTGGTGAACGGCACACCGACCCGGCCTGCGTCCTCAAGCACACGCAGCCGCACGGCCGGCTCCTTGTCGGGCGAGCCGTAGTGCGGCCCGTCCTTGGACTCCCACAGCCGGGTCGCGGTCGTCTCGAGCATCATGCCCATGCTCGGCGCGACCGGCCGCAGCCGCTGCAGCTCCGCCCATGACATGACGCCCGGGTTGAGGTGTGGCAGCAGCCCGGTCTCCTCCAGCACCGCGATCGCCACCGACCGCAGGTAGTCGAGCGTGGACGCGTAACCCCGCTCCTCCAGCCACTGCGCCGCCTGCGGCCACCGGTCCTCGGGCCGGTCGCCGAGCGTGAACAGGGCCTCCTTGCACCCGAGCGCCGCGCCCTGGCGCGCGATCTCGAGCACCTCGTCGCGATCCAGGAACGCGGCCGGCAACCGATGCGGCACGGTCGCGAACGTGCAGTAATGGCAACGGTCGCGGCACAGCCGGGTCAGCGGGATGAAGACCTTTTTCGAGTACGTGATGACCCTCGCCGGGTTGGCGATGTCGCGCACCGATGACGCGAGCGCCAGCAGCTCGTCCAGCTCGGATCCGCGCGCGCCCAGGAGCGCCGCCGCCTCGCCGAGATCGAGCGCCTTCCCCGCGGAGGCCCGGGACAGGGCGCGAGAGATCTCACTCATCCGCCAACTCTACGATGGACCTCATGCGTATCGTGGTGCTGGCCGGTGGCATTGGGGGCGCTCGGTTCCTCCTGGGCGTGCGCGCCTACGCCGCGCAACTTGACAGCAACCCCAATGAAACGGTCACGGCAATCGTCAACGTCGGCGACGATGTGTGGATGCACGGCCTGCGCATCTGCCCCGACCTGGACTCGGTCATGTACACGCTGGGCGGAGGCATCGACCCCGATCGAGGTTGGGGGCGCGCCGACGAGTCGTGGAAGGTCAAGGAGGAGCTGGCCAACTATCACGCGGAGCCGACCTGGTTCGGCCTGGGCGACCGCGACATCGCGACCCACCTCGTGCGCACCAACCTGCTCAACTCCGGCTATCCGCTCTCGGCCGTGACCGCCGCGCTCTGCGAGCGCTGGCAGCCCGGGATCTCCCTGCTTCCGGCGAGCGACGACCGGGTGGAGACGCACGTCGTACTGGATGAAGAAGCAATTCATTTTCAAGAGTGGTGGGTACGGCACAGGGCCGAGCTGCCCGCGCGCAACTTCGTGTTCGTCGGGGCGGAGTCGGCCAAACCGGCGGCGGGCGTGCTCGAGGCGCTGGCGGAGGCCGACGTGATATTGCTCGCACCCAGCAATCCCGTGGTGTCGATCGCGCCCATCCTCGCGGTGCCCGGGATCCGCGAGGCGTTGCGGGCGCCGGTCGTGGGCATCTCGCCCATCATCGGCGGCGCGCCCGTGCGCGGCATGGCCGACAAGTGCCTGTCCGCCATCGGCGTCGAGTGTTCGGCGCAGGGCGTCGGCGGCATATATGGGGACCTTCTCCAGGCGTGGCTCGTTGACCCCATCGACCACGCAGCCGACATCGAGGGAGTCAGGGTCGTGCCCACCCCGCTCTACATGACCTCGCCGGAGGCCACCGCCGAGATGGTCCGCACGGCGATTGAGAGCGTCGCATGATGGACGGCTTCAGTGTCCTTGCGGTGCGCGGGATCCCCGATGTGCACCCGGGCGACGACATCGTCCAGCTGATCGCCGACGCGGCGCCGTGGCTGCACGACGGCGACATCCTCGTGATCACCAGCAAGATCGTGTCCAAGGCGGAGGGGCAGCTGGCCGACGTCCCGCCCGAGGGGCCCGAGCGCGAGGCTGCCCGCGAGGAGCTGCTGCGTTCCGAGACGGCGCGGGTCGTGGCCACGCGCGGGCAGACGCGCATCGTCCAGACCCACCACGGGTTTGTGATGGCCTCGGCCGGGATCGACAACTCCAATGTGGACCGTTCGCAGCTCGTGCTGCTGCCCAAGGACCCGGACGGCTCGGCGCGGGCGATCCGTGCCGCCTTCCGGGAGCGCTATCGGCTCGACGTCGCGGTCGTCATCAGCGACACCGCCGGGCGGCCCTGGCGCAACGGGCTGGTCGACATGGCGCTGGGCTGCGCCGGGCTTGAGCCGATCCGCGACTATCGCGGCGAGGTCGACCCGCACGGCAACGAGCTGCACATCACCCAGGTGGCCGTGGCCGACGAGATCGCCTCCGCCGCCGACCTGGTCAAGGGCAAAATCGATCGCGTCCCGGTCGCGGTGGTCCGCGGCCTGATCACCCACCCGGCCGACGGGCCCGGCATCGTGCCCACCCTCGTGCGCGACGCCGCCAGCGATCTCTTCTCGCTCGGCACGGCCGAGGCTATTGAGCTGGGCCAGAATACAAGGCTATCCGGTGGTCCTCGTCCGTGACATAGAGCGCGCGACCGTCCAACTCGGACACTCCCTCGACGTGGTGCAGCGGCGCGAGATCTTTTATCAACCGCGGTGAACCGCCCGGCACGTAACGGTAGTGCCGGCACGTCGCATCGCGCGCCCCCGGATGCTCGTCGAGCAGCACCGAGCCCTTGTCGAGCGCGTCGATCGAGCCCACTATGACGTCGAAGCTCCCGTCTTCGCGCGCCGAGACGGCCCGCACCCCGAGCGGGCCCTTTGCCAGACCGTGAAGCGGATAGACGTCCACCGCACGGGGCTCGCCGCCCCACGGCCAGTCCACCTCGATCAGCAGCGGCTCGCCCGCCCGCGTCACCGGCCACCTCAGTCCAATCAGGAGAGTCCCGGCTTCGGTGAACGCCGCGCCCTCCACGTTGATCGGGTGGTCGCCGTCGAGCAGGTGCGCGGCCCATACCTTGCTCCGCTCGAGCCCGCGCCGCACGGTGGCCGTGATGAAGCTCTCCCGCACGCCCGGCGGAGGCGCGTCCGTGTGCCCGGCCAGCGCGTCGTTGACCATCCGGTGCAGCGCGAACGGGTTGCGCACGATCTCAAGCCGTGGCGCGAGCGACTCCCGGAACCGCGCTACAAAGGCCCGCTTGGGCCGCAGCGGACCCTTCTTCTTGCCAAAATGCGAACCGAGCACATATACCCAGCCGTCGCGGTATGCCAGCGCCTCGGCATCCTCCGTCCGCCCGGCCTGCCCGCCCGCGTCGGCCAGGACGTGCAGCGCCGACCACACCCCGTCATGCCCGAGCGCCAGCAGCGCCAGGCACTGCTCGAGTGGCCCCTCGTCAAGCACCGTCCAGAACGCCGCCCGCGCGCCAAGCTGGTCCAGCAGGCGGGGGTCGTGGACCCGCAGGAGGTCACTCGCTTCGTTCCCCGCCGCCCTGAGCTCGACTAAGTGCACTGCCCCACTGTACGGCGTATCCTCAACCCCAAGATCTGCCTTCAGGAGGCGGCGCATGACTCTCGAGGCGCACATCCATCTGCCAGGGCGGCCACTCACCCTGGACGATGTGGCCGAGCTGGCCGCTGCCGCGCCGCACCACCGCTACGAGCTGGACAAGGGAGTCCTCATCGTCATGCCCCCTGCGGACACCGAGCAGGCCAAAATCGTGGCGAGGCTTACATACTGGCTGTTGAGAGAGGGTGGCCTTGACGTCGATGCCGTGCTGGCGAATATCGGCGTGCAGGTCGCGCGAGACGACGGCGGCACCGGTCGTTGTCCCGATCTGGTCGTCATGCGCGATGCAGTCATCTCGAACGTCGTCTGGCACGATCCAGCCCTGATCCAGCTCATCGTCGAGGTGGTGTCCAGAGGGTCCGAAGGCATCGACCGGCTCATCAAGCCGATCGAATATGCGCAGGCCGGGATCCCCAACTTCTGGCGGATCGAACGTGCCGCCGGCTCCCAGCCCGCGGTGCATACCTACCGGCTCAGTGTCGATGAGAACGGGCACCCCACCTACATAGGCCACCGAGCCGTGCCGCTTGACGAGCTACTGGCCGGGCCCGTGCCGAAGCTGGACTAGATGCGGGTGTCCCCGCGGGCCTTGAGCTCATCGACGATCTTTTTGACGTCCTGCGCGCGGGACCGGTCGCACACCAGCACAGCGTCGGGTGTGTCGACGATGATGGTGTCGCGCATGCCCAGCGCCGCCACGAGCCGGCCCGACTGTCCAATCACGACGCTGCCGGCCACGTCCTCGAGGACGATATCGCCCTTGTCGCCGCCCACGACCACGTTGCCTTCGCCGTCCGCGACCAGGACGTCGCCCAGCGTGTGGAAGTCGCCGACGTCGGTCCATCCGAAGTCGCCCGGCACGGTGGCCACCAGGCCCGCCTCGGCCGCGCCCTCCATGACCGCGTAGTCCACGGAGATCTTCGGCAGCGTGTGCCAGCGCTCGGCCAGCACCCGCTCCTGCGCCTCGGTGCCCCAAGCGGCCGCGATGGCCAGCAGACCGTCGTGAAGGGACGGTCGCTGGCGCTCGAGCTCGGCCAGGAACGCGTCCACGCGCCAGACGAACATGCTGGCATTCCACAGGTATCGGCCGGATTGAAGATATTCCGTCGCGACCTCGACGCTCGGCTTCTCCTTGAACCGGGCGACCCTGCGCACCGGCCCATCGACGATCTCGCCACACTCGAGGTAGCCGTAGCCGGTCTCGGGGTGGGTGGGCGTGATGCCGACGGTCATGAGCAGCCCGCGCTCGGCGCCGGCCACCGCCTGCTTGAGCACCTCGGTGAGCCGCTCCTGGTCGCGCACGAGATGATCGGCGGCGAACGAGCCCATGATGGCCCGCGGGTCCCGCCGCGCGATGATGGCCGCGGCCAGGCCGATGGCGGCGCACGAGTCGCGCGGCGACGGCTCGACGATGATGTTGGCCTCGGGCAGGTCGGGCAGCTGACGCGCCACGGCGGCGGCGTGGGCGACACCGGTCACCACGAGCGTGTCGCTCGGCGGCGAGACATCGGTGAGGCGGGAGACGGTCGCCTGCAGCAGCGTCTGCGCCGTGCCCGTCAGGGGATGCAGAAACTTCGGATTCCCGGCGCGGGAAAGCGGCCAAAGGCGCGTCCCGCTGCCCCCAGCGGGGATGACGGCGTGCAGCATCAGCCCATAATGCCCTATCGGTGTGCCTTGTTGGTCTTCACGCTGGTCTACCACGCCCCTACCACGGGCGACCCGCAGCGCAACGGTGATCCGGTCGGTCCGGGCGGCCGCGGCGGGTCACCCACCCAGGTGAGATCGCGCCACGCCGGGCCCACCCCCTTTGGAGGAAACGGCGGTACTTACCCGGCCGTGCCAAGCTCAGCGACGCCCGGACACGGGAGATTTCGTTGCACGGCACGTCTTTCGCCGCGGGCCGGATCACCCGATCCCACGCTCCAACCAAGGTCGCGGCAGCCCCATGCGGCCTTGCGACTACACTGTAAGGTGCGGTAGCCGAGGCATGCCCCCTCAATTCCCTCTGCATCCTGGGAGTCCCCCACAATGTTTGTCCGCCGTAGTGGCCTGACAGTCATCGCGTCTGTTCTGTCGATCCTTGGTGCGATCGGTGTGGCAGCGATACCCACCCAAGCCATTGGCGCGCAACCGTTCTCCGCCGAGGAGCGAGCCAGGGCCATCGCCGAGCCGTCCGTCGTCTTCCTCGAGTTCACGGCGATCGGCGTCCTGCGGGAGCGGGCCACCGGCACCGCCCTGCACACCGGCACCACGACCGTGACCGTACGGTGCAGCGGGGTCGTCGTGGATCAAAGCGGCGCGGCCGTGACGGCCAAGACCTGCGTGGCACCCGACCAGGGATCGCTGGACTACTGGGGCAAGGAAAACATCAGCCGCGAGCGCAAACTCGGCGGCGAAGAGCTCAAGCAGTTCATGCGGCAGGATTACATCCTCACCGGCGACGTCTCCACCGAGCCCCCGCAGAAGCGCATCATGGCGCAGGCCAACACCGCCACCGTGACCGGCGGCACCGAGGGCGCGTGGAAGGCGGAGGTCGTGGGCGACCTGGCCGGCGACGATCGGGTGGCCGTGGTGAAGATTGAGCAGAGCTCGCTGCCGGCGTTGCAGGTCGCCCGGTTCGACAATCCCAACGATGTCCTGACCATCGATTCCACCATCGCCACGGGCTATTCGCCGGTCAGCGCGATGTCGTTGATCCTGCGCGGCCGGCCGGTCACCATCCTGGAGAAGCGCAGCGGCGCCGGTGACGGCGCAGATTTTGCTCTCGAGCAGGAGTTGCCGTGGGAGAGCCGGGGCGGCGCGATCACCGACATGGACGGCCGCCTCGTCGGTGTCCTCGCCCCCGCATCCGGCAAGATCGCGTCGATGTGGGCCTCCAAGGCGATCAGCGACCAGCTCGCCGCCGCCGGCGTCCCCGGCGAGCAGAGCAGCTACGACAAGCTTTACCGCGAGGGCCTCAACGACTACTTCGAAGGTCGCTATGGCGACGCCGCCGACAAACTCGACGAGGTCGCCCTAAACCAGCTCAACAGCAGCGCCGCCGCCTATCGGGACCTGGCGGCCAAGAAGGACGCCGAGCAGGGCGGCTCCGGCACGTCCACCCTGCTGATCGTGACCATCGTCGCGGGTGTGCTGCTCGTGATCGCCCTGGTCGTCATCGTCATGCTTCTGCTCAGGCAGCGTAGTCGCCGCACCGCCGGTGCTCCGGTCTCGGCCTATCCGGCCGCATACGGCTCTCCCGTGCAGGGCTACCACACCTTCAACCCCGTCTCCGCCCCGCCGCAGGCGCCGATGTCCGCATCCCCCTACGACACCGGATACGGCGGCGGCCAGGTCGGCGACTTCCCGCCCGAGCCGGGCACCGTCTGGCCCGCGCCGCCCCAGCCCGGCGACGGCGGCCGGCAACCCGGCCAACCGGGCCAGTAACCGAAGTAGCGCACCGCCGACCCACTCCGGCTGCCTCTTGCCGCGGCGCGCTCGGCCGCCCAAGAAGCCGACTGGGGGCCGTGGACCGGGCGTGGGTTTAGGAGGCGGCGATCGGCTCCAGGACCTTGGCCAGCCTGGGCGCCAGCGACAGCGCGTAGGTCGCCGTCAGGTGGTTGTGGTCACGATAGATCAGCACGCCGCCGATGACCGGCGCGCACTGCGGCGTCGGGCAGATCGCGTCGTTGAGGTCGACGAGGTGCACGCCGGTCAGGCCCGCCGCCGCCGCGACCTGGTCGTCGCCGACGCTGCCGCCGAGGGCGACCTGGCGATCGAACGCGCACTTGGTCATCTGCTGCCGGTTGCCCGAGACGCAGTCGGCCACATCGAACGGCGCCAGCGGTGTGTCCCTGAGGACCACGACCCGGGACCCGGCCGCCGCGAGGTTGGACCAGCTCGAGCGCATCACCCTGATCCGCGCGGCCTGATTTGCCGTGCTGAGCAGCGCCACACCCTTTTCCATCACCGTGAACCGGAAGCTCGTGGTGATGATGAGGTTGGGCTTCAGCTGGGCGAGCCCTTCGCGCGCCGCCTTGTTCCATATTTCGCACTCGGTGTATGCCCTGTTGGGGTTGGTGACCAGCACAGTGGTCTCCAGGAAGGGGCACGCCGCCTTGCCGAACACGATCAGATGCCACCGCCTGGCCTCCGCGACAGCGTGGATCGCGGGAAGCCATTGGGCGGCATGCGAGTCGCCGATCAGTACCACCTTGAAGTTGGAGTTTCGATTGCCGAAATCGCACCTGTCCAATGCGGTCTGTGGCCCGGTGTTGAAGCAGCCGTTGACATTTGGCTGGTCGTCTGGTGCCCCGGCGGGATCGGGCACCACCGACGGCACGTCGTCCACCGGTGCTCCCCGCGGGTCGTCCCGCGGCGGCTCCCCCAGGACCGCGGCGCCGTTGGTGATGAGCTCAAGGGCCGCCTTTTCCGGCGCGATCGCCACCGGCTTAGCCGTCGTGCCCGACACGAGGAGCGCCGGAATGACCACCAACACCGCGCACACCGCGACCGCCACGAGCGCGTTGCCGGGCGAGTTTCGCAGCCATCGACGCTGCCTGATGGGGTGCTCGACCCAGCGAAACGATAGATATGCCGGCAGGAATGACAGCGCGACGACGGCCAGCCCCGCCAGGACCGGCAGGTTGCCAAACTGCGCCGCGAACACCACCAGCAGCGGCCAGTGCCACAGGTAAAGCGAATAGGACAGCTGGCCGACGATCTGCATCGGGGTGGAATTGAGCCACGCCAACGGGAGCGGCGCGTGGCCGCGCCCGGCCCCGGCGTAGAGCAGCAGCGCCGTGCCGCCGACCGGCAGCAGCGCGGCGTAACCGGGGAAGCCCGTGGAGCCGCTGAAGAACATGGCGGAAAACGCGATCGCCGCGAGGCCGGCCCAGATCAACGGGCCCTTCGCCACCTGGCTGACCGGTTTGATCCGCATCACGCCGATGGCCAGGGCCGAACCGACGCCGAGCTCCCAGAGGCGGGTCAGCGTGGAGAAATAGGCGGTCGACGGCGAGCCGACGGTCTGCACGATGGACAGCACGAGCGACAGGACGGAGATGATGCCGAGGCCGGCCAGCAGCGACCGCCACAGCTTGCCCGCTGTCCAGCGCAGCAGGCGACCGGCGCCGATCACGGAGAGCAGCAGCAGCGGCCAGATTATGTAGTACTGCTCCTCGACCGACAGGGACCAGAAGTGCCGGACGATGCTGGGGGCGTCGTCCGACGCGAAATAGTCGGTGGCCTGATCGGCGAAGCGCCAGTTGACGAAGTAGGCCACGCTGGCCACGAGGTCGTGGGCAGTGTCACGCCACCGGATCTTTGGCAGCAGGAGCAGCATCATGATGAGCGACGCATAAAGCACGACGGTCGCGGCGGGCAGCAGCCGCTCGACGCGGGCCGCGTAGAAGCGCCGCAGCGAGAACCGGCCGGTGGCGAGGAACTCGTCGCGGATGCGGCCGGTGATCAGGAATCCGGAGATGACGAAGAACACGTCGACTCCGATGAAGCCGCCGCGCACGAACGGGACGCCGGCATGGGCGAGCATCACCAGCAGCACCGCGATCGCGCGCTGGCCTTCGATGTCGGGCCTGAAGCCTTGGCGCTGATGCCGGGGCCTGCCCAGGATGCGTGACGGGGATGGGGGTGCCACGGGCGGTGCGCCCTGGCTCGTCCGAGCCGACCATGAAGCAGTCGACGTCTCCATCACGCCGCAACTATACCGGCGTCCGAAGCAGCACCCACGCTGCTAGGACGGCAGTCCACATCGGACCTCGATCGAATGGTCATGGGCTGTTGGGAACTACTCCGGAGAGCGTCACCTTGGTGATCGGCACCGCGCCGTGCTGGACCAGGTAGAGCGGTTTGCCGGGGCTGTATCCGTGCCACTGATGGCAGGCGCCGAGCCGGACGGCGACGCTGCGGCCCTGCGTCGCGAAGGCGTCGACGTTGATGGCCCTGCCGTCGGACACCATGTCGTCGGCGATGGTGATGCGGCCGGCGCCGAGCGGCGCGCCCGATGACGACATCGTGGCCAGGGCGAATCCGGACAGCCGCATCCCCGGCTTCAGCTCGATCTGCTGCACGAGCACGGGATTGGTGTAGACGTTGTCGACGAACCCGCGCCGCGTCTGCTCGATCTGCACGGCGCCGCCTTCGGGCAGCGTGAACGCGCCTGTGGCCGCGTTTCGTCCCTCCATCGGATACGCCTTGCCATCCTCCGTGATCATGTATATCGACGTGGTCGCCGGGTCTCCCAACACCGTCGAAATGCGGAAACCGCTGTACCAGAATGCCTTTCCGTGCGCCTGGACGACATCGAGCCGCTCCAGCGACGGCGTGGCCCTGGCCACCACCTTCTGTCCGCTCACCACGACCACCTCCTTGGCCACCTTCCCGGTGGTCAGGTCGGCGGCCCAGCCCAGGACCTCCATGTGGGTGCGCGGCCCGACCGGCGTCACCGCGAGCTCGACCTTGGGATCGCTTGGTACGGAACGAAGGTAACCCGCCGCGTATCCCCAGTCGCATGCCCGCCCGCTGAACCACAGGTCGTCGGTCTTCACTGGACCGGTGAGCGGGGGAAGGCCCTTGCTCACGAGGTCCGGCCGCACCATGATCAGGGCGAGCCCGGTCCTGACGACCGGCACCCAATTGTCCATGACGTACTGGCTCACCTCGTAGTGCCGCACGTTGTTGCTGATCCGGTCCCAGACCGGCAGGCCCATCTTGGTGGAGTCGAGGATGACCACCGGCGGGCGGGAGCGCTTCAGCTCCTCGATGAGCATCTGCTGCGGGTGCGACGGAATCGCCATGCTGACATGGGCAAACCGCGTGCCCGGCTTCCGGCCCAGCAGGTAGTACACATGGCCGAGACTGTTGGTCATGTCGAAGACCGGCTCGTCCGCGCCGGCGTAGTGGCGCAGGATCCGGTCGAGGTCGTGGAGCTGGTCGGCGTCGATCAGCTCGGTCGAGGCGTATCGCAGGCGCGGCTCATCCGAGGTCGTCCACGGCAGGTAAACCCTATGCCGCAGCGGATATGCCTCCACCGCCGGGAACAGGCCGTTCGCCATGCTCACCGCCAGGGCGGTGAACGCGGCGGGCACGGCGCCGGCCCTGATGGCAGGCGCCCACCGGTTGACGGTGACCGTGAGTTCGATGGTGGACAGCAGCTTCCAAGCCCAGAGCAGGATCAGCGGGGTGGCGGCGGTGAGCACCTGCAGGATGTGCCAGGGGTCGAAGCGTCCCAGCGCTTTTTCTTCGTAGAAGGCCATGAAGCCGGCGTACGCGACGATCAGCCAGTCGTTGACGGTCCAGTCCGAACGCCGCCGGATCTTCACCACGACCAGCCCCGCGGACAGCAGCACGAACACTATCCCGATGCCCCAGGCCGCGTGATCGTCGAAGGACAGTTCGTTGTGGCCCGAGAGCGGCAGCGCACCGGCGAGGTTGTGTCCCGGCCCAAAGATCACATAGTAGTCGATAAATGACCTGAGGGCGTCGTTGAGCAGGAGGAAGACGGCGAACGCGGCGAGCGCCACCAGGCCCGTGATGACGCACCAACGGGTCCGCGCCAGGGCGTGCCACAGCCGCACCCCGGGCTGCCGATGTATCAGGTCCGCGGCCACCACGCAGACCAGGGCGGGGATCGCGAAAAAGCTGGTCTCGGGCACCAGCACCGCATGGGCGAAGAGCGCGATCACCAATCCGGCGCACCACCACGGGCTCCGCCGGCGCAGGGTCGCGCCGAGCAGGATCGCGGTCAGCGGCACGAACACGAACCTGAGCTCCATCGGCAGGAGCTCGCTGAGGATCACGAAAGCGGTGCCTGTCGCGAACCACGGGTTTGCCCTGGAGACCCAGACGGCGAGCAGGTAGAGAAAGACCCAGCCCAGCGGCACGAGGAGCACGCTGGCCCCGGCGACCGCGCCCCAGATCGAGTCGCCGAAGACCCACAGCCCCACCTTGGCCGAGAGCACGTCCGGGTAGAAGCCGTGGATGAACAGCAGATCGCGCCACGGGAAGTGCCCACGGTCCAGCAGGCTCGCCCCGGCCAGCCCCTGCGCGTCGTCGAAGCCCTCGAATCCCCGGTCCAGGTAGGGAAGTTTCGACATCAGGAGGAAGACCGTGGCCCCGCCGAGGACGGCCACGAGCACGATCCGTTCGACGCTTCGGCGGTCGTCTCCCCTGCGCCATCGCCGGATCATCCATCCCACGGTCAGGGCGGCACCTACCACCGCGAGCCAGAGCGGCATCCACGGGTGCAACGTCACGGCGCCGCCCTGCTGGAAGACGCGCGTGTCCTGCGAGGCCAGCCAGACGCCGAGGAACGCGACCGTCGCCGCCGCCATGCCGTTGACCATGCCGATCCGCTCGACGCGCAGATCGGCGGGCCCGCGCTCCCACCCCAGGCCCGCTGCCAGGACGGCAACGACGTAGGCGAGCCCCGCCGCGATCCCGGTCAGGGGGGAGGGGAAGTCGGTCGCTCCGAACGTCACCGTGAGAAACAGTGCGGGAGAGCCCAGCCTTGCGGCGAGGCCGACGAGGGATCGGGCCGACATCGCAGGCGCCGGCGCTGGTGTGTCGGGCTCACGGAGGCGGATCTCTTCGCGGTGGCCTGCGCGCCGGTGCCGCAGTGGACCCCAGGCACTCAGGACGAGATAAACCACGATGAACAGGAAGGGCAGGAGCAGGACTCCCAATCGGTAAGCGAGAAACGGGGTCCTGTGGTCGTAGCCGGTGAACGTGGGGTATCCCACGATGTCCCACTCCCCGGTGAGCCCGGCCGGCCGGTCCCGCCAGAGCAGGGCGACAACCGTCAGCGACACCGCGGCGGAGATGGCCAAGCGCGCGGCGAACCGGAGCCAGGTGAAGACGGTTTCCCGCCATTTAGGTGATTCGGGCGGGGCATCAGGGGCGGCGATTGAGGTGGCAGTGTCCACATTGTCCCCCGTCTTCTGTTTGGGGCACAACGTTAATAGAGCCCCCGTCGCGCGCCCGACCGACCACATTGGAGCGACACCGGTTCGGGGGTGCGCGGAACCAACGGTAGGGGCTACCCGCAACCGCCTGATACGCGTGACATGACCCATCGTCGGGTCATGTCACGTCACTACTTGACCATCGCCACCGGCTTGGCGGCACGCGCCCACGACGCCACGTGCGCCTCCGCGCTGGAGGCCCAGCTGAACTCCTTGGCCCTGGCGAGCCCGGCGGCGCCCAGCTCCGCGCGCCTGCGGGGATCGTCGAGCAGCACGGCCAGATCGGCGGCGATCCGGTCATGCTCCGGCCCGGTGTAGGCGACCGCGTCGCCACCCACCTCGGGCAGGGACAGTCTCGGCGTGGTGAGCACGGGTGCGCCGCACGCCATCGCCTCGAGGATCGGCAGGCCGAACCCTTCGCCGTGCGACGGGTACGCGCACAGGACGGCCCCACCCAGGAATCCGGGCAGGTCGGCGTAGCGCAGGTAGCCCGGGCGAAGCAGCCGCAGGTGTGCGGGCACCTCCGCCGCCACCCGATCGATCTCCTCGTCGTGCCCCTGACCGCCCGCGATCACCAGGGCGGGTGGGTCGATCCGGTCCCGCACGGCCGCGATCCAACCACGGATCAGGTTGGGCACGTTCTTGCGCGGTTCCTTGGCACCCAAAAACGCTACATAGGTAGAGTTAAGCCCGAGACGAGCCCGCACGCGGGCCTTTTCCTCGTCGCTGGGCACGTGGAAGGCGTTGTGATCCACGCCGTGATACGCGACGTCGATCCTGGTGGGGTCGGCGTCGAGAAGTCTGATCAGCTCGTCCCGCGTCGCCTTCGACGGCACGATCACGCGCTCGGCCCGGCGCATCGACGTCTTGATGGCCGAACGGAAGAACGTCCCTCGGGACTTGTCGTAGTGCTCTGGCTCGGTGAAGAACGTGGCGTCGTGCACGGTGACCGTCACTGGGCACCCGGCACGCAGCGGACATGTATAGAAGGGCGAGTGCAGCACGGCGGCGCCGACCTGCTGGGCCAGCAGGGGTAGGCCGGTCTGCTCCCACGCGAGTCGCGCCGGGCGATGCGCTGCAGCCGCTGGAGCGCTGATCACCTGGGCGTCGGGAAGCTGGCGCGAGTAGCGCTCGTGGTCGGTCCGCTGGCAGACCACTGCCAGGTCGATGTCGGAATGCGCCGCGAGAGCCCCGAGCAGGCCGTCCAGGTAGCGTCCAACGCCACCTCGATCGGCGGGCACGCTCGTGGCGTCCACAAGCACCCGGGGAGGACGTGCGATTGTCACGGTGGACACTCCTTGTGGGGGTGTGGCTGACACAACAATGTGTGCCTTTTCACAGCAGTCGCACCTAGCCTAACCCCGAGCCGCCCCACCGCGATGTCCGCCTCTCGGTCGAGCGACCACGACCTCCCCCCGCGGACTGCCAACACCGCAGATCCGCCAAGGGGGAGCTCGAAGTCGGTCAGTAACATGACTGCGTGGTCACGGTGTCATCACTCTTGGCGGATAATGTGGCGTCGGACTCGGCGCGCCCGCTCCTGACGTGGTATGGAGCGGACGAACGGACCGAACTTTCCGGGGCGACGCTTGCCAACTGGGTCGCCAAAACGGCCAACCTCCTCGTAGACGAGTGCGGCCTCGGGCCTGGCGACATCGCGACTGTCCGACTTCCGCCACACTGGCAAACTTCTTCGATAATGCTGGCCTGCTGGACCGCTGGTCTGGCCATTTCCCACTCCGACTCGGTGACGGCAGATGTCGCCTTCGGTCTACCCGGGACGGATTGCGACTATGCCGTGGGCTTACACCCCTTTGCTTTGCCGATTCCCGATCCGGGCGCCGCGAGCGACTGGGTGCTCGCGGCCCGCGCGCACGGCGACCACTACGGCGGCCCGCCCGCGCGCGCGGATGCGCCCGCGCTTGCCGGCCTGCCGACCGAGGTGACGCACGGCGACCTGGCCCAGCGGGCGCTCGCCCGCGCCAAGGAGCTCGGCATCGAGCGCGGCAACCGCGTGCTCATCGACGTCGACGCCCACCCGCGGCCGCTGGATTACCTGGTCGCCCCGATCGCCGCCGGCGCGTCGCTGGTGCTGTGCCGGGGCATCGCCGACGCGGCCAGGCTTGACGGCATCGCCGCTACTGAGCGCGCAACAATCGTCGCCCATTCGTGACCTCCTCCGTGACGCGCATGCTGCCGCGCATCTTCGGCGTGTCGATGAGCAGCTTGCCGTCGACCAGCTCGACGCCCGGCTGACCAAGGTCGAGCGGGACCACGAAGTCGCCACCGTCCATGCCGACCGTCACGCCGTTAATCTCGAACATTCCGGTCGAAAGGTGGAACACGGCCGTTGTCTCGGAGGCGATCTCCCCTGGTACCCCATCAATCTGGAAAAAACCGCCCGGCTGGAAGCTGCCGGCGAGGGCCGAGGCGGGCACCACCAGGAGCGGCATTTTCTCCCGATATGCCTTGGCATACGGCTCGAGGATGGCGGCAAGGGCCGCGTTTCGGTCTCGGTCTGCGCCTGCACACGCTGGGCGAGATCCGCGGGCGGAGCCTGCCCGACCGGGTCGACACCGGCGAGCACGGCCGCGGCCGGTGTCCGCGCCTCGAGGCTCAGCTCCCGCTTCACCGGCTGGCCGGTCTGGTCGGCGATCAGCAGCGCCGCCGTGCCGATGGCGTAGGACTCGTACTGCTTGTTCTTGTCCTGCATAGGATTCAGCGCAGGCTCGGTGCCGTCGGCCAGAGCCCCCGCGCGCAGCCCGAAATACTCGGCCGAGCCCTCGGCGAGGTCGGTCGCGCGCAACTCCTGCTCCTCGTCCGGATATTTCTGCGCCCACTGCGCGTGCCAGTGTGCGGCGGCCGACAGGTGCCCGGCCCGCCCGGCCGGATCGGACCACGCTGCGATCAGCTCGTTGGCCAGCTGCATGCGCAGGATCCGGGGCTCGGCCCGCAGCGGATACCGCTCGGCGCGGCTGCTCCCGCCCTGCAGCATCCGCAGCGACGCCCAATCGTCCTGCACGTAGTGGTGGAACGCCTCGTGCGACGCGGTCTCGAACAGCTCGGTCGCGCCCTCCCCGGGATAGGGCGTGAGCACGACCGCGTCACGTCCCTGCCACCTGACGAAGTCAAACCCGCCCTGGTAGGGCGCGGTGATGCCGGCCATCGGCGCCTCCGTGACACCCTCGCGGTCGACGGCCAAGGCGCGTGTGCCGTCGGTGAGGATGATGGCGTGATTGGCCAGATCGACGCCCGGCCAGATCTCACCGCTGCGCGTCCAGGCCTTGGCCACGCCGCGCTGCACCTCCTGGGCGAGCATCGGGAGCTCGTCGCCCTGCCCGACCGGCGCGAGCAGCGCCAGCGACAGGGCGACTTTTACCAGCACGGATTAATTCTTGTGCGCGAACGGGCCCCGCGTGCCAAAAGTACAAAACGGCCCCGCCATGGACCTGGGGAGGCTGATCGGCGGGGCCACGCAGATTGTGCACGACCGGTCACTCACCGGTCAACTTCGCCCGTGTGGGCCCCGCTCAGGATCGCGAGTTCGAGATTTTTCAGGCGCGGCCCGGGCTCCAGGCCCAGCTCGGACACGATCGTCGACCGCGCGCGGCGGTAGGCGTGCAGCGCGTCGCCCTGCCGCCCCGCCTCGTACAGGCCGAGCATCAACAGTTCCCACAGCCGTTCCCGCAACGGATAGCAGGCGACCAGCGACTGCAGCTCGGCGACGACGCGGGCGTGCTGGCCGAGCGTGAGCTGCGCCGCGAGCAGTTCCTCGGTCACCGCGAGGCGCACCTCGTGCAGCCGGGTCAGTTCGGCCTGTGCCCAGCGCCCGGCCGTGCAGTCGGCCAGCGCGTCGCCGTGCCACAGGCGCAACGCCGTGCGCAGGTGGTCCACGGCCGCCGCGACCGCGCCCCGCGACGCGGCCACCCGACCGCGCTCGACCAGTTGCTCGAACCGGTGCACGTCAAGGGATTCGGGCGGCGCGCACAGGGCATACCCGGGTGCGCGCGTCGTGATCAGGCTGTGGCACCCGCCCGTGGCCAGCAGCCGGCGAAGGTACGCGATGTGGGCGCGCAGCGTCTTGGCCGCGTTGGCGGGCGGGTCGCCGTCCCACACGCCGTCGATGAGCGCGTCCCGCGAGACGACCCCAGGCGCGCGCAGCGCCAGCAGCCCGAACAGCGTCCGCAGGCGGATCCCGCCCAGCCGGACCGCCCCCATTTCCCCCGTGACCTGCAGCGGACCGAGCAGTCGGATCTCCACCGTCATAGTCACTTTTCGATGCTAGGTTGAGATTGTCGATCGTCAATGCCAACTGTCGACTATCCGGCAAAGCGCTGCCGCGCCCTCGGGGAAGGCGCGGCAGCAACGGGCCTGCCCCACTACATGGGCACCATTCCCATGAACAGCAACAGGTTCGGCGAACCCGGGCCCGGGTTGATGACCACGTTCGGCGTCGCGTTGGCCACCAGCGCCCGCGCGACGACGTCCGCGTTGTCGGCCGGGAAGCGGTGCCGCCACAGCGCCGCCGTGCCGGCCGCGTGCGGCGAGGCCATCGACGTACCGCTGATCGTGTTGTAGGCGTTGTCCGCGGTCGCCCACGCCGAGTAGATGCCGTCACCCGGAGCGAACAGGTCGACGCACATGCCCCAGTTGGAGAACGCGGCACGGTTGTCGTTGATGCTGGTCGCGCCCACCGTCGTGGCCCTCGGCGTGCGGGCCGGGGTGAAGTTGCACGCGTCGCCGTTGTTGTTGCCGGCCGCGAGCGAGTAGTGCACGTTGGCCGCGATCGAGTTGGTGACGGCGAGCTCAAGCGCCGGGTTGGTGCCGATCGCGCCCAGGCTCATGTTGGCCACGGTGCGCACGTTGGGGTTGGCCATCTGGTCGGCGGTCACCCAGTTGACGCCCGCGAGGACGCCGGCGAACGTGCCGCCGCCGAAGCAGTCGAGCACCCGGACGGCGACCAGGGTAACGCCCTTGGCCACGCCGACCGTGCGGCCGCCGACCGTGCCGGCGACGTGCGTGCCGTGCCCATGGCAGTCTTCGCCGGGCACGACGACCCCGCCGACGACATCGGTGCCGAACACGGCCCGGCCGCCGAACTCCTGATGGGTGTAACGAATGCCGGTGTCAATGATGTAGGCCTTCACCGTCTGGGCGAGGCTCGGGAAGTGGTACTTGTTGTCCAGCGGCAGGGAGCGCTCGTCGATGCGGTCGAGGCCCCACGACGGCACGGGCGTCTGGACCGCGACGTTGATGCTGACGGTCTGGTCGTGCGCCACGAAGTCGACGCGCTTGTCCCCGGCGATCAGCTTGGCCTGCTGCTCGGTGGCCTTGATGGCGTAGCCCTGGAGCGCGGCCCCGTAGGTGAACTGGATGCTGGCGCCGAACGAGGTCACGTCCATCGTGGACAGTCCGGGCTTCATCACGACGATGTAGCTGTTGGGTACGACGTTAGGCGCGCCGGCGTTCGCGATCTCGCCGAGCTCCGGGACGGGTGCGGAGTTGGCCGGCGTGCCCGTGGTGAAGAACAGGGCGAGGCACGCTATGGCGGCTATGCGTTTCATCATGCGGCCAGCGAACCCTGTCGATGTTGTCGTTAGGTTGTGAAAAGGTTGCGCGCCAGGTCCTCGAATGCTTTGAGCGATTCCGGGTTGGCCAGCGCGCCCTTGGCCGCGGCCGTCTCGACGGGCGTGCCGGTGAGGATCCGCTTGACCGGCACCTCGAGCTTCTTGCCCGATAGCGTACGCGGCACGGCCGCGACCTGGTAGATCGCGTCAGGCACGTGCCGTGGCGAGAGCGCCGTGCGCAACTCCCGCGCGATGCGCCCCTTCAACTCCTCAGTGAGATCACCTGAACGCAGCACCACAAACAGGATCAGCTCATTGGCGTCCTCCAGGTGCACCACGAGCGAATCGGCGACGTCGGGCAGGCCCTCCACGACCGAGTAGAACTCGGACGTGCCGAGCCGGACGCCGCCGCGGTTGAGCGTCGCGTCCGACCGCCCAGTGATCACGCACGAGCCCCGCTCGGTGATGGTGATCCAGTCGCCGTGCCGCCACACGCCCGGATATGTGTCGAAATACGCCTCGCGATACCGCTCACCGGACTCATCGCCCCAGAACCCGATCGGCATGCTCGGCATCGGCGCCGTGATCACAAGCTCGCCCAACTCACCGATCACGGGTTTGCCCGCCGTGTCGTAGGCCTCGACCCGCGCGCCCAGGCACCGGGCCGCGATCTCGCCCTCATACACCGGGTTGAGCGGTGTCGCGCCAACAAACCCGGTGCACACGTCCGTCCCGCCGCTCAACGACTGCAGCTGCAGGGTTTTGCTGACGTTTTCGTACACCCAGCGGAACCCCTCGGGCGGCAGCGGTGCGCCGGTCGAGCCGAGCCCGCGCAGCCGCGACAGGTCGGCCAGCTCACGCGGCACGAGCCCTTCCTTGCGGCACGCCATCAGGAACGGCGCCGACGTCCCGAAGTAGGTCACGCCCGCCTCCTGCGCCAGGCGCCACAGCGCGCCGAGGTCCGGATGGCCCGGGTTGCCGTCGAACATCACGATCGACGCGCCCACGGCCGGCGCCGAAACAAGGAAGTTCCACATCATCCAGCCCGTGGTGGAGAACCAGAAGAAGCGGTCGCCCGGGCCCAGATCGTGGTGCAGCGCAAGCATTTTGAGGTGCTCGAGCAGGATGCCGCCGTGCCCGTGCACGATGGGCTTGGGCAGCCCGGTGGTGCCCGACGAGTACAGCACGTAGAGGGGATGGTCGAACGGCAGGGGCGCGAACGCGAGCGGTTCGTCGGTGTCCTCGCCCAGTGGGCCCAGCCCCACCGCGCCGTCCAAATAGGACAGTGTGATCGTGTGCTTGAGCGACGGCAGCGCGGCCCGGATCGCCTCGACCTCCGCGCGCCGGTCGACGACCTTGTCCCCGTAGCGATATCCGTCGATGTTCACCAGGACCGTCGGCGAGATCTGCGCCCACCGGTCCGTCACGCTCCGCGTGCCGAACTCGGGCGCGCACGACGAGAAGATCGCCCCGAGGCTGGCCGCCGCGAGAAACAAGATGAACGTTTCCGGAATATTCGGCAGGTATGCGGCGACGCGATCGCCCTGCCCGACGCCCATGCGCACAAGCCCGGCCCGCGCCCGGCGCACCTGCTCGATCAGCTCGGCCTTGGTCAGCGTGACGGGTGCCCGCGTCTGCGAGTAACTCAGTACAATCGGGTCATCGTCGGCCACACCGGGCATCCGCAGCACATGCTCGGCATAGTTAAGCGTGGCCCCAGGAAACCATTTGGCGCCCGGCATGGCCGCGCCCGGCATGGAAGCGTCCGGCATGGCCGCGCCCGGCATGGAAGCGTCCGCCACGACCGTGCCGTATGGGCTGTGCGCGATGACGTCGAAGTATTCCCATATCGACCGCCAAAAACCGGTCAAATCGGTCGTGCTCCACTCCCACATCTCTACATATGTAGCGTTATCGCGGCCCAACCACCGCATGAAATCGCCTATGCGCGACTTTTCGCGCACGTCGGACGGCGGCGTCCACAGCACAGTCACGCCGTCATCCTCTCTCACACAGCCCACGCCGAGCCATGTGTTCGCGACACACCTTGATCGCTATCGCGCCGGAAACGCGGAAAACGCTTTCTACCAGCCGTGAAGTAAGCCGGCACGAATTGTGGTGCAACTGCGCGGACGGTAGCGTGCGAGGTCATGCGTCATATCTGGAGTCTCATCCTCGGCGTGGTGATCGCGCCGCTCGCGTGGTTCCTCGTCGCCTTCGGCCAGAGCGCCATGGCTCGCGGCAACTCACTGGCCGACTTCAAGAACGACTTCATCCTCGGCGGGCTCCTGATCGTCGGGGTCGGGCTGCTCCTCGGCCTGATCGGCAGCCTGCGCACGTCGCCGCTCGGCGCACTGATCGCGTCGCTGGGGTTCCTCGGCGCGACCGGATACGCGCTGTTTGCCCCGATGAACGCGCTGGACCTGTTCGGCGACGCCCGCAAAATCGGTGCGTATGACCTGAATCTCGCCCAGCCGCTGACCACCGGTGTGCTAGCGGTCGTCGGCGGCATGCTGCTGCTGGCCGTGTTCAGCCCGTCCCGCTGGCGCGGAAACCCGACAGTCGCCGCTCCGGCCGAATCCACGCCCGAAACGACCGAGTGGAAGCCGCAACCCGAGGCGTGGGCTTCACTTTCGCCCACACCATCCTCCACCGCGGACTCTAGCGGGGATAAGTCATCCTGAAGTCATGCGTCACCTCGGCTCACTCCTGATCGCACTCGTGTTCGGCCCGTCCGTCTTCCTGCTGACCGGCACCGGGCTGAGCGCGTTCGCGTCCGCACTCGACGACAACAAGGCGGCCAATCCGCTCGGGGCGCTCGCCGCGTTCGGCGCGCTGCTCCTGGCGGGTGCGCTCTACGGGATCCTTGTCATGGCCCGGCTCTCCCCCCTTGGGCCGGGCCTTGCCGGGCTGGCGGGCTTCTTCCTCAGCGGCTGGGCCATGTTTGACATCGCCGGCTACAAGGCCGCCTTCAGCCGGCTCGATGTGCACATGGGTGACGCGGTGGGCCAGTGGGGGCTGGGCATCCTGCTCGGTGTGCCGCTGTTTGCCACGTTCTTCTCTAGCCGGAGGTGGCGCCGCAACGATCCGCCGGCGCCCCCGCCCGCCCCGGTCTATTCGCCGTCCTACCGCTCGCCCACCTATCTGGCGCCGGTCTCGCAGGACCGCACCTGGCTGCTGCCCGACACACCGGCGCCCTCGTTGCACTACCCACCCGCCTCGTCGGACGAGCCACCGACCGTGGCGCCGGTCATCTCCGCGCCGCCCGCGGACTCCTCGCCGCTGCCGCAGCGCGTGCCGAGCCCGCCGCCGCCCGAGATGAAGTCCACTTCCGACGATGACACCCAGCGCATCGGCGTGATCTCCGACCCGCCGACCGTGGCCAACGTGAAGCCGGAGCAGGACGGCAAGGCCTAGCGCAGGGCGCGATAGATGCGCACATCCGAAACCGGGTGGGCCGTGCCGAGCTCCTGCGCGAAGTAGCTGACCCGCAGCTCCTCGAGCATCCAGCGGACCTGTTGCACCACCGCAGGATCCGGCCGCCCCGCCCGGTAGTCCTCGAACTCCTCGAGCACCTCCTCGAGCTTGAGCAGCCGCTCCCTGTCGCGTTGCGGCTGTTCCACCAATTTGGACAGTCTGATCTCGATGCCCCGCAGGTAGCGCGCCAGATCCGGCAGCCGCCGGACCCCTGTCGCCGCAACGAATCCCGGATAGACGAGCCCGTCCAGTTGCGCCCGGACATCGCCGACCGACCGCACGAGGACCACATTGGTGATGCTCTTGAGCCGCCGGTCGGCTTCATACCAGGCCCGCAGGATCGGCTCCAAATCCTTCAAAATCTCCAACACACTATTTGGTACCGCGGAACGCGCGCGCGCCGCCAATGCCGCAAACGCTTCGGCGTCCCACGCGGGCCCACCGGCCTCGATGACCACCCGATCGATCGCCGCCGTCACGACGTCGTCGAGCAGTGGCGCGACGCCCCCGTGCGGATTGCGGCTCAGCGCGAGCTTCGTCTGGTTGGAAAGCCTGCCCTGCAACGACTTCAGCGGCGGAGGCGCCACGAGCCGCAGCAGCTTGCGCGTGCCCCGCCACATGGCGCCCCACTGCTCGCCCTCCGAATCGAACACTCCTATCCCGACGGTCTCGCCCTCGTCCACCAGCGCCGGGTAGGCCTTTACGTCGATCCCGCCGCGCGTGCGTTCCACGACCTTGGGCAGCTCGCCGAAGTCCCAGGCGGTCAGCCCGTGCCACTCCAGGTCGTCGGCCGCCTCGGCCACGGCCGCCTGCGACTGCGGGCGCAGCGCCACCTTCAGCGCGTCGAGGTCCTTGCCCTCGCCCACCACCGCGCCGTCGTCCTCCACCCGGAACGTCATGCGCAGGTGGTCGGGCACCTGCGTGACATCCCACGAGCCGGGCGGCACCACGACGCCGGTCAGCCGGCGCAGCTCCCGCTCCAGCGCCTCGACGATCGGCACGCCCTCGGACGGGTCCATCTGCGACAAAACGTCCCGGGCCACGTCTGGCACCGGGACGAAGTTGCGCCGCAACGACTTCGGCAGGGATCGGATGAGCGCGATGACGAGTTCCTCGCGCAGACCCGCTACCTGCCAGTCGAATCCATCGGCGGAAATCTGGTTGAGCAACGGCAGTGGAATGTGGACGGTCACGCCGTCGGCCGCGTCACCCGGCTCGAACTGGTAGGTGAGCTCCAGACCTCCCGGCGATGGATCGCCCCACCGCGACGGGTAGGCGTCCATGCTCACGTCCTTGGCGACCAGCAGATCCCGCGGGAACGTCAGCAGATCCTTGGGCGCGCGCTTCCACCACGAGTCGAAGTGCCGCCCCGACACGACCTCCGGCGGGATGCGCTGGTCGTAGAAGTCGAACAGGGTCTCGTCATCGACGCGGATGTCACGGCGGCGCGCCCTGTGCTCGAGCTCCTCGACCTCCTCCAGCAGCTCCCGGTTTTCGTGGAAGAACCGGTGGTGCGTGTCCCAGTCGCCCTCGATGAGCGCGTGCCGGATGAACATCTCGCGGCTCATGACCGGATCGATGCGCCCATAGTTGACCTTGCGCTTGGCCACGATCGGCAGCCCGTAGAGCAGCACCTTTTCGTAGGCGATGACGGCCGCCTGCTTCTTCTCCCAGTGCGGCTCGCTGTATTGGCGCTTGATCAGGTGCTGCGCGAGCGACTCGGCCCACTCGGGCTCGACCTTGGCCGCGACCCGGCCCCAAAGCCGTGACGTCTCCACAAGCTCCGCGCACATGACCCAGCGCGGATTCTTGCGGAACAGTGCCGAACCGGGGAAGACGGCGAAGCGCGCACCCCTTGCGCCTAGGTATTCGCGCTTGTCCGGATCGTAGAGTCCAATGTGGCTCAGCAGCCCGGCGAGCAGCGACTGGTGCACCCGCTGCGGGTCGGCCGGCGCCGGGTTGACCACAAACCCGAGCCCTCGCACCACCTGGCGCAGCTGCGAGTGCAGATCCTGCCACTCCCGCACGCGCAGATAGTGCAGGAACTCGGCCTTGCACATCTTGCGGAACTGGCTGGACGACAGCTCCTTCTGCTGCTCGCGGATGTAGCCCCACAGGTTGAGATAGGTGACGAAGTCGGAGTCCTTGTCGCGGAAGCGCGCGTGCGACTGCTGCGCGGCCGCCTCCCGATCGACCGGCCGCTCCCGCGGGTCCTGAATGGACAGTGCCGACGCGATCACGAGCAGCTCCGCCACGCAGCCGTTGCGGTCGGCCTCGAGCACCATCCGGGCCAGCCGCGGGTCCACCGGCAGCTGGGCGAGCTTGCGCCCGAGCGACGTGAGCCGGCCGTTATCCAGCGCCCCCAGCTCGTTGAGCAGCGCGACGCCGTCCGAGATGTGGCGCCGATCGGGCGGATCCAGGAACGGGAACGCCGCGATGTCGCCCAGCCCCAGCGCCGTCATCTGCAGGATCACGCTCGCGAGGTTGGTGCGCAGGATCTCCGGCTCGGTGAACTCCGGCCGCGCCTCGAAGTCGTTTTCGTCGTAGAGCCGGACGCACACGCCGTCGGATGTGCGGCCGCAACGCCCCTTGCGCTGGTTGGCCGACGCCTGCGAGACCGGCTCGATCGGCAGCCGCTGCACCTTCAGTCGGTTGCTGTAGCGCGAGATGCGGGCCGTGCCCGGGTCGATCACATATTTGATCCCCGGAACGGTGAGCGACGTCTCGGCCACATTTGTCGCCAGCACGATCCGGCGGCCCCGGTGCGGCTGAAACACCCGGTGCTGCTCCGCGGTCGACAGCCGGGCAAACAGCGGCAGGATCTCGGTGTTACGCAAATCCTTGCGGCGCAACGCATCGGCCGTGTCGCGGATCTCCCGCTCGCCGGACAGGAACACCAGGATGTCGCCAGGTGCCTCCGAGCTCAGCTCGTCCACGGCGTCGCTGATCGCCTGGATCTGGTCCTCGCTGTCCCACGGGCGATATCTGACCTCCACCGGGTAGGTCCTGCCCGACACCTCCACCACCGGCGCGTCGTCAAAATGCCTCGAGAACCGCCCGGTCTCGATCGTGGCACTGGTGATGATCACTTTGAGGTCGGGCCGCCTCGGCAGCAGCTGTTTCAGGTATCCCAAAATAAAGTCGATATTCAGACTGCGCTCGTGAGCCTCATCGATGATCAGGGTGTCATATTGCCGCAGGCTTCGATCATTGGCCAGCTCGGCCAGCAGGATGCCGTCGGTCATCAGCTTGATCAGCGTCTGGTCGCTCACCTGATCGGTGAACCTGACCTTCCACCCCACCGTGGCCCCGAGCGGCGTGTCGAGCTCCTCGGCGATCCGCTCGGCCACCGTGCGGGCGGCGATCCGGCGCGGCTGCGTGTGCCCGATCAGCCCATGGATCCCGCGCCCCAGCTCCAAACAGATCTTGGGAATCTGCGTGGTCTTGCCCGAGCCCGTCTCCCCCGCCACGATCACCACCTGGTGATCGCGGATGGCCTCGGCGATCTCGTCGCGCCGCTGGACAATCGGCAGCTCTTGCGGATAGCGGATAGGCGGCACCGACTCCGCCCTCAGCCGCGCCCGCTCCTGCCTGTCCCGCCCCTGTGCCACCCCACCAAGATAGGCGCCCACCCCCATCGGTCAGCCACCGGTTTTCGTCACCATCCCGGGCGCGTCCTCGATGAGCTTCGCCTGGACCGCCTCGGCCTCCGGCGCACCGAGTTTGGTGTAACGCGCCAACGCCGCATGCCAGGCCTGCTGCGCCGAGACGAGATCACCAAGATCGCAGTGGGCGTCGCCGAGCCCGTCCAGGGCACGTGCCTGCAGATGGGGATCGCCGCTGTCCCGGGCCAGATCGAGAGCCGCGGCGTGATGCTCGAGCGCCTCGGCGGGGCGCGATGCGGCCCGTGCCGCGTCGCCCAGTCCGATGAGCGCCAGCACCTCGACCGGGCGGAAACCCACCTCCCGCGCCAGCTCCAGGGCACGGCGGAACGCGTCGACCGCCTCGCCGTGCCGACCGCGTCGCAGGTGCAGGCTGCCCAGATCGGACCACACGTCGGCCTCGCGCAAGGGGTCCCCGATCTCGCGCACGAGCACAAGCACCTCCTGGAGCGTCTCGTGTGCCGCTTCGTAACGCCCCCACGCGGCGTAGATGGCCCCGATGGCGCCCAGCGACTTCACTTCGAAGTTGCGGTCGCCGACCTCGCGGGACAGCTCAAGCGCTTGCCTGCAATGCTCGTATGCCAGGTCGCTGTCCCCGCGTCGATTGTGGATGAACCCGATGCTGTTGAGCAGATTGGCCTCGTTGGTCCAGTCGCCCACCTCGCGGGCGATCGCCAGACCCCGCTCGTAGTGCGCGAGGGCCTCGCCGTCGCGCCCGAGCGACACGTTGGCGATGCCGAGGTTGTTCAGCACCCGGGCCTCCTGCGCCCGATCACCGATCTCGCCCATGATGGCGGCCGCCTGCTCAAACCGCTCGAGCGCATCGTTGTTGTTCCCTAGCACGGAATCGACGGTGCCGAGGCTGCTCAAGGTCATGGCCTCACCGAGGCGGTCGCCCGCCTCGCGGTAGATCGTCAACGCGCGCTGGTAGACGTCCTGCGCCTCGGCGTATCGGCCCAGCGCCCAGTGCACCCGGCCGAGGTGAAACCCCGCGGTCGCCTCGCCGGCCCGGTCACCGGTCTGCACGGCGACACGCAGGGCATGCCCGTGGATCGCCATCGCCTCGGCGTGGGCGGCCCGCACGGTCAGATATCTGCCAAGGGTATGGGCAAGGCGCGGGGCGTAGTCCGGCCAGCCGTGCAGCACCACCGCGGTCAGGTTGGCCCGCTCCGTGTCCAGCCAGGCCATCGCGCCCCGCGCATCGGCGACGTCCGGCACCGGCGTGACCGGCGCGGCCACCGCCGGCCGGAGGTGCTTCTCGAAGGGATACACGACATCCATGGCTTTTGACGCAGTACCAAGATAGAAGTCAAACAATCGGGTGAGCGCGGCATGCCGCACGGCCTCCTCGTCGACCTCATCGGCGAGCTCGGCCGCATAGGCGCGGAGCAGATCATGCATGCCATATCGGTCCCCGCCGCGCTCCTCGACCAGGTGCGCCGAGACCAGCACGCCGAGCAGCCGCTGCGCGTCCGCGAGCGGGGTGCCGGCCAGAGCCGAGGCCGCGTGGGCGTCCCAATCCGCGCCGGGCACGAGCCCCAGCCAGCGAAACAGGCCCGCGGCCTGCGGCGGCAGCGCCCGGTAGGACCACGAAAACACCGAACGCAGTGCGGTGTAAGGATCCCCGCCCGCGGCGAGGCCGTCCAGCGGGCGGGCGCCGGTCAGCTCCTCGACCACCCGCGACAGCCGGCCACGACCCAGGATGACCCGCTCCGCGGCGATGCGCAGGGCCAAGGGCAAGCGGGCACACAGCCGGGCCAGCTCCCGCACCGCCGCATCCTCCACGGCCGCGTCGCCGAGCAGACGCCGCAACAGCCCGACCGCCTCGCGCTGGCTGAGCAGGTCGAGCCGGAGGCGAGCCGCGCCGTCCCGGGCGACCAGACCGGCGAGATCGTCCCGGCTGGTCACCACGACCAGACTGCCCGGCGCACCGGGCAGCAGCGGGCGCACCTGCTCCGGGCCGTTGGCGTTGTCCAGCACCACCAGCATGCGCCGACCGTCCAAAAGCGACCGGAACATGCCGCTCAGGCCGTCCAGGTCCAGCGGGATCCGCCCCTCCGGCACGCCGAGCGCGCGCAAAAACAGCGTCAGCGCCTGCTCCGGCGCCAAACTCTGGCCGGGGTCGTAGCCACGCAGGTTTACCCACAGCTGGCCGTCGGGGAACTCGTCGGCGACCCGCCGGGCCCAATGCACCGCCAGCGCGGTCTTGCCCACCCCGGCCGTGCCGGCTATCGCGCTGATCACCACCGTCCCGCTCAGCGCGCCCTCAGCCCCGGCGGCCAGGGCGTCCAGCTCGGCCAGCTCGGCCTTCCGTCCGGCAAACCCGCGCACGTCCGGCGGCAGCTGCCGCGGCACCGGCGGCGACCCGGCGCTCCCGCTCGAGCTCACCCGGCGGTGCAGAATCACGCTGTAGCGCTCCTGGATCTCCTCGCCCGGCTCCACGCCGAGCGCCTCGACCAGACATCGACGAGCCTCGTGATAGGCACTCAACGCCTCGGCGCGCCGGCCGTCGCCATCGAGTGCGGCCATCAGCTGCGCCCACATCCGCTCCCGCAACGGGTATTGGGCCGTCAGCGCTCTCAGCTCACCGACGAGCTCCGCATGCCGGCCGCGCTTCAGATCGATGTCGACGCGCCGCTCGACCGTCCGCAGCCGCTGCTCGCGCAGGTGCGGCACGGCCTCGCGCTGCAACAGATCCGACGGCACGTCGGCCAGCGGCTCTCCCCGCCACTCGCCCAGCGCCTGCGCGAGCGCCGTGGCCTCCTTGTCCAGGTCACCCCGCTCAGCCGCGCGATCCGCCTCGACCACCCACTGCCGGAAGCGACCGAGGTCGGTCTCATCGGGCGCCACGTCCAGCCGATAACCATCGGCGCCCGTGACGATCGGCGCCGCGGCCATCCCCACGAGCAAGCCCCGCAACCGGGTCACATAGAGCTGGATGGCGCGACGCGGATTGCCCGGCTGCCCATCTCCCCAGATCGCCTCGGCCAGCTCTGCGGTGTGCACCATGCGATCGTGATTGAGCAGGAGCGCCGCCAACAGGATGCGATGCTTGGGCGACCCCAGAGCCACCACCGCCCCACCTGCCCGGACCTCAAGCGGACCAAGCAGCCGAAAGTCCATGCGGCCGAGACTATCGCCCGTCAAACGGCTGGGCAAAGTCCACCCGGATCCCACGGCCGATCACGCCCTGGTCACGGATGCCATCGAGCTTTTGGCGCATGGACTCATCGACGTAGGCGACCCAGGCCACCGGGGCACACCACCGCCGGCCGCCGACATACGCTGGTACACATGAGGATCGGGGTGATCTTCGTGCCGGACAAGCCCTGGCGGGAAGCGGCTCCACTGTGGAGGCGTGCCGAGGAGTATGGCTTTCATCACGCCTGGACCTACGATCACCTGGGCTGGCGCGATCTCGTTGACGGGCCGTGGTTTGACGCCATGGTGACGCTTACGGCCGCAGCCCATGCGACACAGCGGATCAAGCTCGGCACGATGGTGGCCTCACCCAACTTCCGGCACCCGGTGCATTTTGCCCGCGAGGTGAGCTCGCTGCACGACATCGCCCACGGGCGCCTCGTGGTGGGCGTCGGCCCGGGAGGCCTGGGGTTTGACGCCGACGTGCTGGGCCTGCCCCCGCTCACGCACCGAGCCCGGGTCGATCGCTACGCCGAATTCGTTGAGCTGCTTGACCTTTTGCTGCGCACCGGCCGGGCCACCCGGCACGGCGAGCACTACCACGCGGTCGACGCCCGCTGCGAGCCGACCCCGGTGCCGCTCGTGCTGGCCGCCTATGGCCCGCGCGCCATCGACGTCGTCAACCGCATGGGCACCGCATGGGTCACGGGCGGCGATCTGGTGGACGGCATCGAGGCGTGGTGGCGCTCCGTGGAGCGCGCCGCCCGCCGGGCCACGGCCACCACTCGCTATCTGCAGCTCGACCGCGCCCCGATCTACTCGCTGTCCAGTGTGGCCTACTTCAAGGAGGCGGTCGAGCGCGCGGCCGGGCTCGGCTTCACCGATGTGCTCACCCACTGGCCGCGCGAATCAGGTTGGTACGCGGGCAAAACGAGCACGCTCGAAACCGTAGCGCGAGAGGTATTCACATTTACCTCTGAAAGGGCTACTCTGCGGTAACCCAATCACCGCAAGGAGTCCATATGAGGCGCTCACTTGCCATCGCGGCGACCCTGCTGATCGGGATCGCCCTTCCCGCGCCATCAGCCCAGGCGCAGGCCCGTCCCCCCGTCCAGCCGCTGCCGTCCAACCTGGAGGCCATCCGCGCCACCGAAGCCACGGCCCTCTACGGCAGCCCTCAGATCAAGCCGATCGACCAGCGCAAGACCTCGCTGATCACCATGGGCGACAGCCAGATCTCCGGCGAGGGCGTCGGCAACTACGTGCCCGGCACACACCAGAACGGCAACTGGTGCGACCGCTCGCGCGACCAGGCCGTGTTCCGCACCGGCATCCCGTCCGACACGCAGTACAACATCGCCTGCTCTGGCGCCGAACCGGCCCACCTCATCGAGGGCAACGGCCGCACCCAGTGGAACGAGCTGAACCAAGGCGACCACCTCGCCATCAAGGCCCGCAACACCAGAGTCAAGCTGATCTGGGTGATCGTGGGCGCCAACGGCGAGGGCACCATCCAATTCGGACCAGTCGCCACCCAATGCGCGATCAACCGGGTGTTCTTCCTCGGCCCGTGCTACCCCGAATACAGCAACGTGTGGGCCACCCGGGTCGAGGGCAGCCGGCAGCAGGTCGAGCAGGCGCTGCAGAGCATCAAGCAGACCATGACCCGGGCGGGTTATCTGGCGACCGACTACGAGCTGGTCTTCATGTCCTACCCCAGCCCCGGCAGCCCGGACGTTGAGGACAACCCGAACTTCCCGGGCTGGTACTCGGGCGGTTGCCTGATCTATCTGCACGACGCCGCGTTCGCCCGCAACAAGGCCGTGCCCATGTTTGAGTCCGCCCTGCGCCGGGCCGCGGCCAACCAGGGCGTGCGCTACCTCGACGCGGGCCGGCTGTTTCACGGGCAGGAGGTGTGCACCGACAACCCGGCGGTGCGCGGCCTGTTCATCGAGCTCGGCATCTGGGACGAGAACGCCGCACGCCAATCGTTCCACCCCAACTATCGCGGGCACGGCCTGTTTGCCCAGTGCATGACGGCCTTCTTCAACTCCGCGCTGCCGACCGCGACGTGCGTCGATCCGGCGTCGACCGGCCAGGGCGTGCTCTATCCCGGGCTGTTCGAGTTCAAGCAGCTGCGTAACGCCGCGACGGGCGGATGCGTCGACGGCACGGGCTACGACTCGCGCAACAGCACGGTGCAGCAGACCTTTGCCTGTCACGGCGGACGCAACCAGGGCTTCTGGTATGACACCGCTCGCCAGACGCTGCACTCCGAGCTCTCGCACGATCGCTGCCTGGATGTGAAGGGCGGCAGCGTCTCCTCCGGTACCGAAATAACAATCTACAATTGCCACGGCGG
>JBIOYB010000263.1:0-7451 GCA_044869915.1 Allorhizocola sp. | reverse complement strand
GTTCCGAGGTGGGTATCAAGAGTTGCTTTCTATCGGCTGGCTGGATGCCTCACATGACTACACTACAGGGCCTACACCTGCGAGTTTTCAAGCCGCACTACTGAAGCTGTGTGCCGAAGGAATAGTGGCGAGGACCAGAGGATATCACCAATGTAACCTGCCTCCATGCGATGAACGAGACGATTGGCCACCGGAGTCGATGGAAGTAGGCGGCAGAAAGGTCTCTTTTGGTTCAGCTGAGATCCGGGTTGCCGCAGGCGATGGTATAGGTTTTGCTGCACCAAATTTGATTTATCATTACGTCGTTGAGCACGGCTACAAACCGCCAAACCAGTTTGTCGAAGCCGTCCAGCGTCTCGACTAGAACAGCAGTGGGCACACCGTCATGTGATTGGTCGGGCTCGAGATGCATATTGGCAGCCGCCATTAAGATCATCGTCTGTTGTGGACAAGATTCCTACCTTGCTATGGCCGCTACCTGCACGTCGAAGATGATGCCGAGTTTTCTGGGAGCCCAGCCGCGACACAATGGACCGCTCCTGCACAGATTCATCCAGTCTGCTCCCACAACTCTGGAAAGACCTTGGCGACCTTGGCGGAAAGGTAGTCGCCATAGGTGCCGGGGCGCGGGGGCACGTGGGCGTCGAACGAGGGGTCGAAGAAGAACGGGAACGAGTAACGGTCGCAGCCGCTGGTGTTGCGCACGCGGTGCGGGGTGGAGCGGTAGCGGCCGCCCGATAGCTGGGCGAGCATGTCGCCGATGTTGCACACGAACGTGCCCTCGATGGGCGGCGCGTCGATCCAGACGTCGCCCGTGCGCACCTGCAGCCCGCCGCTGGAATCCTGCAGCAGCAACGTGAGCAGGCCATAATCGGTGTGCTCGCCCACGCCCCACCCGTCATACGAGGTCGGCTGCGGCGGATAGTGGAAGATGCGGAACAGGACGGTCGGGTCGGCGGTGTATCCGGTGGCGAAGTATTCCGCGTCGTGGCCGAGGCCGATCGCGACGCCGCGCATCACCTGCTGTGCCACGCCGGTGAGCGCGTCCATATAGGACAGCACGGCGGCGCGCATCGCGGGCACGTGCGCATCGGGGAACAGGTTGCGCCCGTGCAGCGGGCGATCGATGTCGGTCTCCGCCCCGAAGTAGAGCCCCTCCTTGAGGTCGGGTTTGCCCGACGTCAGCTCCGCGCCGACCGGGAAGTAACCGCGCCAGGCCTTGCCCGCGTGCCGCATGGCGATCGCCATCTTCGTCTCCTCCGGGAGGGCGAAGAAGTCGTGCGCCGCCTCTTCCAGCGCCTTCACCCGAACGGAAGGCACGCCGTGCCCCCGTAGGTAGAAGAAGCCGTAAGCGGTGCACGCCTCGGCGATGTCGCCCGCCACCTCCGGTATCGGCCGCGACATATCGATGACTGGAAGGGTACTCATAAAAGATCCTATCAATCAAGGGGCTTACATTGATCATTGCCTGGTTATTACGCTTCTGGAATACGAAGGAAACCTAATAGATCGGATGATCCCCTATGGGCCTACGTAAGAAGGTCGGACTGATTCTCGCCTCGGCGCTGGTCGCGGTAAACATCACGACTGTCACACCGGCCCAGGCCGACCTGCAGCACCCCCGCCAGGACTTCCTGCGCAACTCGGTCGGCGGCCTGTTCCTGCACTGGGGTCTGCGCACCTCGCCGCAGCACACCAGCTGCAGTGCCTGGGAAAGCGACGTCACCAACGGCGGCTGGAGCGCCAACTACTGGGTCAACGAGGCCGAGAAGCTGCACGTGCAGTACGTCGTGCTCACGACGTTCCACTCGCGCCTGGGCTACGCCCGCCCCTACCCGTCCGCGATCCCGGGCAGCTGTCGCACGTCCCGCGACTTCGTCCGCGAGCTGATCGACGCGACCAACGCGCGCGGCATGAAGACCATCATGTACATGACCGACGACCCGCAGTGGTTCAACGAGGGGCTCGGATCCGGCCAGAGCTGGCTGAACTCCTCCGCCTACTCGTCGTGGAAGGGCCGCACCGTCAACCTGCACACCCGGGACGGCTTCGGCGAGTACAGCTATGACCTCTTCCTCGAGGTCGCCGACCGCTATCCGGACCTCGGCGGCTTCTGGATCGACAACGACAACGCCATCTGGGAGGACCGCGGACTCTACGCCGAAATCTACCGGCGCCGCCCGAACTACACGATCAGCAACAACAACGAAGACACGTCCATTATGGACATGATCTCCAACGAGCAGAAAACGGGCATGACGCCCAGCTACGACTACCCGCAGGCGGTCTACACTGCCGCACCACGCCTGATAGAGGCCGACTTCAAGCTCCCGTCCTCCGGCGCTTGGTGGTATGACGGCTCCAACCCGACCGTGGATCGCCGCCTGACCACCGGCCGCTACCTGACCAACGTCGGCTCGTCCATCAAGGCGCTCATGGCCGAGACGGCTCAGGTCAACGGGCGCTTCCCGTCCAATCAGGAGAGTTACAACAACTTCGCCGACACGTACTTCGACCCCATCTGGGAGTCGATCGAGGGGACCGAGGGCGGCGGCTACATGCACGGCGGCCTCAAACCCGGCTTCTGGAACGACGGCGCGCACGGCGTGACAACCGTCAAGCGCAACAATCCCAACCAGCATTACATCCACGCCCTCACCCGCCCGTCCGGGTCGACGCTTCGGCTGCGCGACAACGGTTACGCCGTCTCGTCGGTCACCAACCTGCGCACCGGCGCGGCCGTCTCCTTCACCCAATCGGGTGGAAACCTTACGCTGAGCGGGATTTCGAGCTGGGATCAGTACGACACGGTATTCAAGGTGATGACCAGCGGGCGCGAGCACATCTACCCGGCATCCTCGATCACCATGTCGGCCTCCGCCTCGGCCAGCGGCCACCCGGCCTCCCACGCGGCCGACGGCAACTATTTGACCTACTGGGATTCCAATCGGACGGTACCGGTGAGCCTCCGCTTCGACCTGGGCTCCACCAAGCGGGTGCAATACCTGGGCATCAATCAGCGCGAATGGTCGCCGACGCACCGGCGTGACGGGTTCGGCGGGCTCATGGACTCTGCCCGGATCCGGGACTATCGCGTGTACTTCTCCAGCGACGGCACCAACTGGGGCAGTCCAATCAAGACGGGCACACTGGCCAGCCACCGCGGCGTGGCCGTCATCGACCTGCCCGCCGGCAACACCCGCCACATCCGGCTTGAGGTCGTGAACACGTGGGCCGCGTCCGACGTGTCGCGCGATGTCAACCGGCTCGCCATCGACGAGGCGTGGGTCGCGTCCGACTACCCGGGCGGCGGGGTCGTCGAGCCGCCTTCCGGCCGGTACGAGGCCGAAAGCGCGACCATCAACCAGGGCGTCGTGGAATCCAACCACGCCGGCTTCTCGGGCACGGGATTCGTCAACGGTGACAACGTCGTCGGCTCGGGCGTGACGTGGACCGTCAACGCGACGGCGGCCGGGCCGCACACCATCGCCATCGGCTATGCCAACGGCACCACGGCGAGCCGGCCCATGACCGTCAACGGGACGACGCTCGACTTCGCGCCCACCGGCGCCTGGACCACCTACGCGCGGGCGACTCTGACGCTTTCACTGAGCGCCGGACCCAACACGATCACCGCCACTTCGACCACCGCCAACGGCGGGCCCAACCTGGACTATGTGGACGTCGCCGCGGCCGGACCCTCGCCGGTGGCCTATCAGGCCGAGGACGCCACCATCATCCAGGGCGTCGTCGAATCCAACCACGCCGGCTTCACCGGGACCGGATTTGTCAACGGCGACAACGTCGTCGGCTCCGGTGTCGAATGGACGGTCACGGCCGCGGCCGCGGGACCCGCAACCATCGCCATCCGGTACGGCAACGGCACCACCGCAACCCGGCCGATGACGATTAACGGCACCACCGTCGACTTCGCGCCCACCGGCGCGTGGACAACGTGGGCCGAGGTGACGCTCACGCTGGACCTCAGCGCCGGATCCAACACGATCACCGCCACCTCGACCACCGCCAACGGCGGGCCCAACCTGGACCGCTTGACAGTCGGCTAATCCTGCGCGGGTGCGGTCTCACGGGCCGCACCCGCCGCCTTTTCCGCAGCGCGGCCGAGCTCCACCAGGTGCACCACGCGCTCCCATCGCCTGAGGAGCACAAAACCCAGCGCCATCAACGCCACCACGAACGTCAGATCGAATCCCACCCCGATGCCGAAGAAGTAGAACAGGGACTGGACAGCGATCAGATACAGCACTCCCGATGGTGCCAGCAGCACGATGGCCCTGCGGCGCACGGGCGGGTCGAGCCGCCGCCACAGCACGACCGTGCCCGCGATCAGGGCCAGCGCAAGGAAAATCGTCGGCAGATAGGCTGCGACCCGCGACACGACGACCGACGGCGTCATTGTGTCGAGCCAGCCGATGTTGGCTATCGCCAAACCGCCGAACACCACCGCGATGGCGGCGAGCGTGACCACCCCGCGCCCGCCGAGCAGCCGCGATCCTTCCCTCGCCGGTTGTGGCACCGTGAGCGCTACGGCCGTGGTCAGTGTCAGGAAGAGCTGCGTACCACCGTTCGCGAATTGTCCCAGGACGACGGCGAAGGAGGCGCCATAGGGCACGACCACCGTGGCGGCGGCCACGACCCACGCCGCCACGATGGCCAGCCAGCGCGGTCCAAACAGGACGATGAGCGCGAGCAACGCGGCGGCGGCGGCGAGGGTCCAGTCCCCCTCGGGATCGATGCCAAGGTACCTATAGAGATAATCCGCTTTGGCGTAAATTACGGGCTCTTCGAAGAACCAAGCCCGCACGCTGGCGGACCCGCTCAGGTGCATCGCCAACAGCGACAGCGGCCCGACCACGCCGACCACGGCCGCAGCCATCGACCAGTGCCCATACGTTCGCGGCCGCATGACCCCGCCCAGGCGCCGCCATAGCCCGTGCCACATCAGGTCGACACTCTCGCTCACGCGCGGGCGCTGCTGCCCGTCGGCCGCGCTGCTCATCAACACGCCGAGCATCTCGTCGCCGAACAGGCGCCGATGCTCGGCCGGATAGAGCGCCAGCAGCCGCCGGTAATGTGTCTCCAAAGTGGACATGCTCATGTCATCCCCAATCCCAGCCGCGCCTCCGCCACGCTGGCGTGCCGCTTGAGCCTCGCCGTCTCCTCGCTGAGCGCCGTGACCCCCGCACCCGTGAGCCGGTAGTAACGCCGCAGTCGCGATTGGACGACCTCCTCCCGATCGACCTCGATCAAGCCCTCCCGCGCCAGCCGCTCCAGCACCGCATAGAGCGAACCCACGTGAAGCTTGACCTTGTCCTCGGAGATGCGCTTGACGTCCTCTAGCACCGCGTATCCGTGCTGCGGCTGCTCGGCGAGGGCGGTCAAGACCAAAAACGTCGCCTCCGTCATGTCACGAGAATACTCGCCTTACACGAATATTCGCAATGCGCGGGTTGGATGGGCCGGTTACACATCTCCCGCCCTGGCCAGCACGTGGGCGAGCCCGGCCAGCGCGCCGGCCCGCAACTGCGCGTTGCCGCCCTCCTCGGCAAGGCGGGAGGCCGCCTCGTATGCCCCGCGCGCCTGCTCGAGCAAGCCCCGCCGGCGGTAGGCCTCGCCGAGCCCGAGCCCGGGCTCCGCCGCTGCCGACCGGTGCGATCCCATCCGGCGGCACAGCGCGATGGCCCGCTCGAACTGCCGGGTCGCCTCGTCGTACCGGCCCAGCATGATCAGCGCGGCGCCCTCGTGGCACAGCGCGATCGCGCGCAGGTTGGTGTGCCCGGCAGCCTTGGCGCAGCGGTGCGTCTCCCGTGCGGCCTCAAGCGCCTCGGCGTAGCGGGCCTCGTGCATCAGCAGGTATGTCTGGTCGGTCAGGATGCGCGCCCGCAGCACGACGTCGCCCGCGCGTTCGGCGATTTCGAACGCCTGCGCGTACAGGTCGGTCGGGTCACCGGTCGTCGACCGGCACAGCGCGAGACTGACGTAGGCGGTCGCGAGCGCGAGGTCGTCGCCTGACGTGGCCGCCATCCGCACGGCTTCCCGGGCCAGTCTGGCCGCGCTGCCGACCTCGCCGAGCTGCAGGAGCGCCTCCGCCTTGCCCGCCTGCAGCAGCACACGGTCCGCTGTGGACGATGAGTCGAGCCGGGCGCGCTCGAACGTCTTGATGGCCCTCCACGAGTCGCCGCGCAGGTAGTAGACCGATCCCATGCGCAGCGCGATGGCCGCGTCCCACTCGTGCTCGGCGTCGGCGACAAGGCTGTAGGCGTTGCCCGCGCCCATCACCGAGCCGATCGTGCGCAGCGCGTCGCCCAGCAGCAGCTGCCGGTCCCGCGAACTCGAGGCGGGCGGCTGCGCACCGAGCAGCTCGGCGATCAGGCCGGCGTGGCCCTGGGACAGCAGCGCCTGGCCGTGCTTGTCGAGCAGGCGCAGCCAGTGCGGCTCCTCGCCGGCCGAGGCGTAGGCGCGCACGGCCGACGCGATGAGACCGTTATCTTCGTACCACCGGCCGGCGCGCACGAGCGTCTCGACAGCGGGCGGCTTGCCCAGCCGCACAGACCGGGCCACCACCGGGATCACCGCGCGATCGCGCAGCAGGTGCTCGATTTCGCGCAACGGACCTTCGCCGGGCCCGAACCCCAGTGCCGCGCACAGCTCGTCGCTCAGCGGCGCGAGGCCCGACAGCTCGGCGAGCATGCGCCGTGCCCGGCCGGGCAGGCCCGACAGCAGGTCGCCGGTCACGCCGGAGGCGAGCTGCCCGGGCAGCGAACCGTGCGCGATCCCTTGCGCGGCCAGCGCTTGACCGTATCGCCGCACCAGGTCCGGGTGCCCGCCGGTGGCGTCGTGCACCTGGTCGGCGAGGTCCGGATCGCCGAGCCCGTATGCGGCGGCAAGCAACTCAGCGGTCTCGTCGAGGGCGAGATGACCGGCCACACATGCAGAGTGCCCGAGTCCGGGCCGGGCGATTGTCGCGATTGCGTCCGATGCTCGGTCGAATATCAGGCAATCCACAGTGGACAATCCGCCCGGCGCGACTAGCCTCGAGCGCTCCTTTAGTGGACGCGCACGCTGTTCGGGATGACCCAGATCGATGGGTATCCGGTCTTGCCATACATGAACATCCATGACCCGGTACAGTCGACGCCGCCGTAGAGGTCCGCGACCTGACTGTGCGTGTTGATCGCCGACCGGGCGCGGCCGGCCCAGCCGTGCGGGCCGAGGTTTACGCACACCGGGCCGCCCGTGGCCGACTGCACGGTGAACCGGTTGCCACCGTAGTCGGGCTGGTCAAACAGGCACAGCGTGTTGGTGAACGGGCAGGCGCCGGTCGGATAGGCCGACGCGGGAGCCGGAGCGGCGACGACCGACAGTGCAACGCTGCACACGGCCGTGAACAGGAGTCGAGCCAGCTTCATATCGACATCCTACGATTAGTG
>JBIOYB010000262.1:0-24743 GCA_044869915.1 Allorhizocola sp. | reverse complement strand
GGCGGCTGAGTAGGCATCTATCAGGCCGGTGCCCTTGTCGACCGAGGTCGTGTAGGGACCGGCCGGCTCATAGGGAGCGCCGTTGGTGAACTTGTGCGCCGTCGACTTGATGGCGTGCTCGATCTGTGCGGGTGTCGCGTTTGGACTGTCCTGGAACAGCTGCGCGATGATGCCCACGACGTGTGGCGTGGCCATCGACGTGCCGCTGATGGTGTTGAACGTGCCGATGTCGAGCAGGCCCGGTCCGTTGCGCGGGTCGAGGCCTGTCGAGCATACGACGAGATAGGGTCTGCACGCCGAGGTGATGTCCGACCCGGGTGCGGAAATATCCGGATACGTTGACGGGTTTCCGACCGCGCCGCGGCTCGAGAAGTCCGACACGGCGCCGTCGCGGGTGCCCGTGCCCAGGTCGTCATACGAGGCGACCATGACGACACCCGGCGTCGGGTCCTGGCCGGGCGGGTTGGTGGCGCTGTTGTCCGGGCCGTCGTTGCCGGCCGCCCACACCGTGAGCACACCATCGGCGGCGAGCGCGCGCTGCAGCTTGACCGTGGCCGAGTTCGGGTCGAACGGGCCGCCGCCCGACGGGCCGTACGAGTTGTTGCTCACCTTGATCGGCGGGCAGCCCGCGCATGGGTTGCCGTGGTGCTCGAGCACCCAGTTGAGCGCGCTGTCGGCACCGAAGATGGACAGGCCCACGCCGACCGACAGGCTGATGACGGTCGCGCCCGGGGCGGCGCCGTGCAGGCGCGTGCCGTCGGACAGCTGCACGTTGCGCCCGGCCACGATCCCGGCCACGTGCGTGCCGTGGCCTCCGGCCGACAGCGTGTCGGTGTCGTTGACCGCGGTCAGGTCCAGGAAGCAGGAGTCGTTGGGGATGGGCAGGGTCAGGCCCAGGTCGGTCAGCGGTCCGCAGATGTTCTTGAGGTTGAGCTTGACCGCGCTCGTGCCGTCGGCGTTGCGGAAGTAGGGGTGTGTGCCGTCCACGCCGGTGTCGATGACCGCCGCGGACACGCCGCGACCGTCCAGGCCGAGTTCGGCGCGGGCCCGCTCGCCGTTCGTGGCGAGGTTGGACGTCGACTGGTACAGCCGGAGGGCCTGATCACCCTCCACATAGGTCACTCCGGGCCGGGTCCGCACCGCCTCGACCTGGGCGGCCGTGCCGCGCGCGACGGCGACGCCGATCCGGTCCCAGGTGGTGACGAGGGTGAGGCCGCTGCCTGCCACGGCGCTTCTGGCCGCCGCGATGTCCGTGCCATGGACGAATACCGGCAGGGTGCCGGTGACGCCCGCGAGCTGCTGCGACAACGTCGCGGAGATCGGCGCCGCCGCGGCTGCCGTGGGCACGGCTGCCACCACCGTCCCGATCCCGGCCGTCAGCAGCGCGGTCAGCGCAATTGGGGTTATTCTGCGCATGGATGTCTCCCTTCGTTACAAGGGAATCGCGCCCGTACGTGAAATCGTTACGCGTCGCAGTGAACCGTGTCGCCGGAGTAGGGAAGTTGACTGTACGAACTGGAAAATCCGGCGAGTCTTGAGATGGACACTTGCTTCTAGGTCTTCGTAGTCCGTTAAATGAACCGTGATTCTTCGAGCGCCCAATGGGGAGCGTGATGTGGCGGACATCGTCTCGCCCCTGCCCGACCTGACTGATCTGGCCCTGCGCGAGGTGCTGGCGGCGGATGACTCCGCGCTGGCCCATGCGTTGCGGCGGGTGCGCGACGAGGCCGAGCATCCGCAGGACGTCGTCGCCGGATTCCAGAATGTCATGGTCTGACGTTGGCCAGTGGCGGCCCGTGCCGTTCCGGCAGTTCATCCTCAAGGTGCACAGCCGGTGCGACCTGGCCTGCACCTATTGTTACGTCTATCAGCACGCCGATCAGGGTTGGCGCACCCAGCCCCGATCCATGTCCGGCGACGTCGTGGCGCGGGCTGCGGCCCGCATGGCCCAACACGTGCAGGCGCACGATCTGGCGGGCATCGATGTCATCCTGCACGGGGGAGAGCCGCTTCTCGTTGGGGCCCAAGGGCTCACGCACTGCGTCGCGACCGTGCGGGAGGCGATCCGGCCCGAGACCGCGGTGACGTTCGCCATGCAGACCAATGGCATGCTGCTCGACGAGGCCATGCTGTCCGTATTGGACAGTCCCGACCCGCGGCGTCGCGTGCTGGTGTCGGTGAGCCTGGACGGGCCGGCCGCCGTCAACGACCGCCGCCGGGTGCGCGCCGACGGCACCGGCAGCCACGCCACCGTCGCCCGCGCGCTGCGGCTGCTCGGCCGGCCCGAGCATCGGCACCTGTTCGGCGGCGTCATCTGCGTGGCCGATCCCGAGTCCGACCCGGTCGAGACGTTCGAGGGGCTGCTGGAGTTCGCCCCGCCGCAGGTGGATTTCCTTCTGCCGCACGCCAATTGGGCCAACCCGCCACGGTTGTCGCCGTCGGCGCGGCCGATCGGCGCCTGGCTGACCACGTTGTTCGACCACTGGTACGACGCGCCGCGCAGGCAGACCCGGGTGCGCCTGTTCGAGGAGCTCATCCACCTGATCCTGGGCGGGCGCAGCCGCACCGAGCAGATCGGGCTCAGCCCGGCCGCGATGGTCGTGGTGAACACGGACGGGAGTCTGGAGCAGGTGGACACCCTGCGCTCGGCCTACGCGGGGGCGGCCGAGACCGGGATGACCGTGTTTGCCAACACGTTTGACGAGGCGCTGGCCCACCCCGACGTCCGCTCGCGCCAGATGGGCCTGGCCGGGCTGTGCCGCACATGCCGCGACTGTCCGATCACGAGCGTCTGCGGCGGCGGGCACTATGCCCATCGGTACCATCCTCAAAATGGGTTTGAAAATCCGTCCGTCTACTGTGCCGATCTGGCTCACCTGATCATGCATGTTGCACGGCGCATACAGCACGACCTCGAGCGCACGCAGGCCGAGGTCCCCGTTGCCTAACCACACCATCTCGCCGGCCGTGTTCGAGGCGATCGCGAGCGGGCGTCCGGATCCCGTTGCGCTGCAGGCGCTTGCGGCCACGCAGCTGAGCAAGCGGCTGCTCCTGCTGCGTGCGGTCATCGAGCTCGGCGAGCCGGTCGCGCCCGCGCCGGCGGTGCGGGCGTTGACCGGCGCGCCGCGTGAGCTGCTGCACGAGACGCTCATGTATCCGCACACCGGCGCGCTGCTGGCCGCCTGCCTGCGCGGCGAAGCGGACCTCACCGGTCTCGCCGGGGCACTGTCCGGTCGGCCCGGCGTGCGTGTCTTGAAAACCCCTTCCTTCATCGTGTACCTGGACGACGTGGACGAGCATCGAGCGCCTCCACGGTTCACGGGCTCGCCCCGGCTCAGCGACGACGAGGTCGCCACCTGGCAGGAGCTGCTGGCCGAGGCGTGGGACGTGCTCACCCGATGGCACCCGTCGCGTGCGGCCGACATCGCCGCCGGGGTGCGAGTGCTCACGCCGCTGACCGCGACGGGCGCCGACACCGGCATCAGCGCCTCGTGCCGCGAACAGTTCGGCGCGATCGCCCTCACCCGGCCGGGCGACGGGCTCGAGCTCGCCGTCACGCTCGTGCACGAGCTGCAGCACTCGAAGTTCAACGCGCTGCTCGACTCGGTCGAACTCGTCTCCTCCTCCGCTGAGGACGGCATGCTGCACTACGCGCCTTGGCGCGAAGACCCGCGCCCGCTCAAGGCGTTGCTCAACGGCACGCACGCGTTCGTCGCGGTCGCCTCGTTCTGGCACGAGCAGTGGCTGACCGGCTCTTTCAAGGATCGTGCGGCATACGAGCTCGCCCACGTCGCCTCCCAGGTGGGCCAGGCACTGCAGACCCTGACCGGCGCCGACGGGTTCACGCCCGAGGGCCGGCGCTTCCTGGCCGCGATGGTCGACGCCTCGCGCCGATGGGACATCAACGCCGTCGCCGGCCAGGCCCGCGACCTGGCCCGGCTCGCCGCCACCGAGCACCGCACCCGCTGGCGCCTGAACAACCTCGCCCCCGACACCGAATCCGTCGCGCGGCTGGCCGACGCGTGGGGCCTGGGCTCAGCGCCCCTCATGCGGCCGCGGCGGCCGACGCTCACGCCCGTGCCGGACCGGTTCACCGCGAGCTCGCGCATGACCCTGCTCATCCAGCTGGCCGCCGACCCGGCGAGCGGCATCGACCCGGCGCGCTATCCCGACCTGCTCGACGGCGACGTGCAGCTGCTGCGCGGCGACTATCGGGCGGCCATCGACAGCTATCAGCGCCTGCTGCGCGCCGAGCCGGGCCACCTGATGGCGTGGACGGGCCTGGCCGTGGCGTGCACCATGTCTGGCGAAGCCGTTGCGTGGCAAGAGCTGCCGGAGACCATCCGCGCCCTGCACGGCGAGCTCACCCGCCGCGCCGCGGCCGGCCTCGCCCCGCCACCGTCCGCTTTGGACCTCGCCCGCTGGCTCGCCGGCGGCGAGCAGGCAGACTCCTATGTGGGCGGTGGCTCGATGTCGTTTTCGAGCCGCCGCTGATCGCGCACCGCGGCCACGTCGGGATGGTCGGCGCCGAGCAGGTTTTCCAGGCGGCGCACGGTGTCCTCGCTCATGGCCGTGCCGCGCGCCTGCTCGCCCACCGCGATCAGGTCGATGGCGAGGTTGCTGGCGCAGGCGAGCGTGTAGGGGTGGTCGTCGCCGCGCACCCGGACGGACTTCTCCAGCACGACCTCCGACATGGCCCGCGCCCGCGGATAGTCGCCGGTCGCCGCGTAGTCGGAGGCGAGGTTGGCCATACAGCACACGGTGTAGGGATGATCGTCGCCCAGGGTGCGGCGCAGCCGCTCCAGCGCGTCCTCGTTGGTGGTGATGGCCTCGGTCACATTGCCGAGTCGTCTTTGGACGATCGCGAGGTCGACCAGGCAGGCCAGCTTGAACGGATGCTGGTCGGAGAAGTGCCGCTCGTAGTTGTGCAGCGCCTCCTCGGCGCGCTCCTTGGCCAGCTGCAGCGCGCCGTCCTCGCGCAGCGCGTTGGCCAGGCTGACGATCGCGGCGAGGCTGTGCTCGTGCGCCGGGCCAAACCGGTTGCGGTAGGCGGCGACGTTGGTCTCGGCGAGCTCGCGCGCCCGCACATAGCGGCCCAGCTTGCGATAGGTCACGCCCATGACGCGCCGGGTCAGCAGCACCTCCGGGTGTCCCGCGCCCAGCACCTCCTCGTGCGTCGGCAGGATCCGCTCGCCCAGCCGCAGCGCCTCCCGGTAGCGCCCGAGGCCGTAGAGGTCACGCACCACCTGGCTGACCGCGTAGAGCGTGGTCGGGTGCTCCGGGCCGAACAGCCGGGTGCGCCGCTCGACGGTCTTCTCGTCGAGCTCCAGCGCCTGGCCGAAGTCGCCCATCAGGCGCATGTCGACCGCGAGGTTGTTGGCCGTGCGCAGGGTCGCCGGGTCCTCCTCGCCGTAGATCTCGATGTGCTTGGCGAGGTTGGGCTCGTCGATCGCCCGCGCCTGACGGAACTGCCCCATCGCCCGCAGGTCGGCCGACACGCTGTTGCTCGCCAGCAGGGTGAAGTCGTGATTGGGACCGTAGGTCTGCTGGAAGAGGCGCAGGATCTCGTGGTCGAGCTCATAGGCCTCGGCCGTGAGACCGAGACTGCGCAGGGTGTTGGCCAGCTGCCGCCGGGTCAGCAGGGTCAGCTCGTCGCCCGGATCCCACGCGTTGACCGCGTTTTGGGCCAGCTCCCGGGCGCTCTCGTAGTCGCCGATGAGATAGCGGTAGCGCACCTGATCCAGGATGACCCGCCGGGCCTCCACATCGGACGAATTGATCATGTCTGACGGCACGATGTGCGGCCACAGCTCGGCGTGCCGCTCGACCTCCCTCGGGTCGAGCTCGTCCGGGCTGCCCGGGTTGGCGAGCACGAGCACGCGCTGGGCGCAGTGCCGCGTCTGATCTTGCTGCGCCAAGCTCATGTCGGTGCGGATAATGGCCTGCACCAACCGGTGCACCTGGAAGTTTTCCCGCGCCGAGTCATAGCGCGCCAGCCCGAACTTGCCGATGTCGCGCAACGCCCGGCGCAGCGAGACCCGGTCGCGCAGCACACCGTCCAAAGGCGACGGCAGCTCGGGCGCGTATCGCCCGCGCCAGAACAGGTCCACCGAGATCGGCTCGGCGCCGAAGTATGCGCTCAGCTGCAGCAGCTGGCTGGCGGGCAGCGACTGATCGCTCAGCGCGCTGAACGCCACGCCCCACGCCGCGGCGACCGGCAGCGGATATCCCGGCGGCAGGTCGACCGTGCCGAGCCGCTGCAGCTGCGCCTCGAACAGCTCCACATAGGCCGGCGTGGGCTGGCGCGTCGCCTGGTGCCACGCCGCGGCGAGCTCCAGCGCGAGCGGCAGATCGCCCGCGATGTCGGCCAGCAGGTCGGCCTGTTCGCGCGGCACCGCCGACGCCCGCTGGCCAAGCATGGCAATGCTTTCGGGTCGCTCGAACACGTCGACCTCGAGCGCCTGCGACGCGGTCGCCCACGCCTGATCGCGCGACGTGATCAGCACCTCGCCGGTGCGGTCGGGCAGATATTGCTCGAGCGTCTCGGGCGCGGCCGCGTTGTCGAACACCAGCAGCCACCGCCGGAACGGCTGCCCGGCCTTGAGCGCCTCGATCACGCGCAGGATGGTCTGCGACGTGTCGGTGGACAGCGGCAGCTTCAGATAGTTGGCCAGCTCCACCATGGACCGCCGCACCTCGGCCGGATCCTCGGCCGGGATCCACCACACCAGATCGTATTGATCGCTGTAGCGATGGGCGTATTCGATCGCGAGCTGGGTCTTGCCGACGCCGCCGAGGCCGTGCAGCGACTGCGGCAGGATGACGGTCGAACGCTCGCTCGCGCTCATCATCGCGTGCAGCTGGTTGAGCAAGGCGGTGCGGCCGACGAAGCCCGGGTTGCGGGCCGGCACACCGCGCATGATGACGGGTTGGCTGCTCTGACGGCGCTGCTCGCCGTTGGATGTCTGCATGCCGGATCCGGATGTAGTCACGTCGTCTCCCACGGGTTGGGGATGTCTCACAGCGTAAACGGGTTCCGTCCCCGAATGCCGGTGCCGTCGCGCCGTTTCCACTAGATCTCTTAACTTGTCTGCCTTGTCGGCGTAACTGCCGCCCAGCGCGCGCAGGATGTCCGCGGCGACCTGTGCGAAGGGAAGGCTCCGCGAGTCCAGCGGGCCGAGCAACTCGCCCGTGGTCAGCATGGCGAGGAAGTCGACCGGGATGCCGAGCCGGTCGCGCACGAACTCCGACACCTCGGCGAGCACCCGCAGGGCCTCGCGTTTGGACAGCCGGGTCAGCAGCAGCTCGCGTACGCCGGGCTCGAAGTCGTACTGCACCTCATCCGGGTGAGCCGCCGGTGTCACCGAGTCGGGCGACACCTGGCGGATCAGTCCACTGAGGAACACCTCGGCCAGGTGCGACGGGCGCGGCTGCGGCGACACGACGTGCTGGACGAGCCGCATGACCGGCAGGCTCAGCGGCGCCGCGGACAGATAGGCCGCGAGCCGGTATGCCTGCGGCGACGTGCGCGCCTGAAACCGGTTGACCATGTCGGCGGCGGTCAACGGCTCCTCGCCCGGCGAAGGCGGCTGCGACGGGGGCAGGCCGGTGTCGGTGGCCGCGCCGGTGAACCAGCCCGTGTGCGGCTGGGCGACAAGCCGCGACCAGCGGGCAAGCCAGCGCGGCTCGAGCTCGAGCACCGGGACCGGCACGCCGTGATGGTCGGGTTGCGGGCGCATCCGCAGCATGCGGTTGGCCGCGCCCGGCTCGAACGCGCGCAGCTCCACCGGGAGCACGGTGATGGCCGTGTCCTTCCACATGCGCTGGGGCAGCGGCTGGATGATGGCGACCGGGCCACGCCTGCCCCATTCGGCAAGCGCTTTAAGGACACGCCCGTCGTACCAAGCCTCGCCCACGCAGTCGCTGACCACCACGATCAGGCGCCGCCCGGCCGGGTCGATCAGCTCGCGCGGATGCCGCCCGGTCATGGCCGTGCTCGTCTCGCCCCGCAGCGACAGCGGCCGCGGGCCGCCGCTGGTGTCGATGCGCCACACCCGCACGTCACGGAACGCGCCCGTCTCCAGGAACGTATCGCGCAGCTCGGCGATCGTCGGCCCCCACGTGACCATCGACGACGACTGATCGGCGACGATGCCCACGTCAAACCACCGATCCGGGCGGGGCCGGAAAATCGGTATCCACAAACCGGTCTCGGCCGCGATCCGGGCCGTGGCGCGCTCGTCGAGCACGCGCGAGGTCTGCGACGGCATGCGCCGCTTGAGCGGGCGCAGCGAACGGGCCAGTGCCAGCTGCGTGGGCAGGGCGGCGGTGCCCGGGCTGCGCGCCAGCACACCAAGCCGGCCGGTCGTCTCGCCGCGCAGCGGCGGCCGGTGGAATTCGGCGATCTCCGTCGACGGGAGCTGCGGGGCAGCGGTCGCGGCTGATGGATCGGGTCGGGGCGAAACAGGCGGGGTTTCGGAAGGCGGTGGTTGCTGATGCGAGCCTTCGTCGTCGCGCGACGAGGTTGGCATGTGCGCCGCCAGCCAGATGATCTCGGCCAGCTCGAGCGGTGCGAGGTCCAAACCGGAGCGTCGCGCCGCCCCGGCCAGCCGCCCGATCGCTGGGTGCCCGCTCATCAGGCCGATCCGATTCCTTTGAACAGTTCGCGCAGCAGGTGCTGACGTTCCATCGGGTCCGGCTTGACGCTCGAGGTCACCAGATAGAAGGCGTTGAGCAGCTGGTCGGTCGCCAGGTCGGCGTTGTCGCGGGCGTCGATGAACCGGTCGATCAGGTCGCGTTCGGAGTCGAGCACGTTGTGGCCCAGCTGGGCGGCCACGATCTGGGCGAGCTTGTCGAGGTTGGGCGGCTGGATGGTCAGCTGCAGGCACCGGCGCAGGAACGCGGGCGGGAACTCACGCTCGCCGTTGCTCGTGATGATCACGAGTGGGAACTCGCGGCACCGGATGACCCCGCCCGGCACGTCGACCGTCCTACCTGGATCGTCGGTGAACACGCGCGTCGGCGCGTCGCCGCCGGCCCGGGTCAGCTCGGTGATCTCGTACTCGCCCTCCTCCATGATGTTGAGCAGATCGTTGGGCAGGTCGATGTCGCTCTTGTCGAGCTCGTCGATGAGCAGCACGCGCGGGCGGGTCTGCGGCAGCAGCGCGGTCCCGAAGGGGCCCAGGCGGATGAAGCGGCCGATGTCCAAACCGGATCCGTCGCCGGTGGACGGATCGCTGTCGATCCGGGCCTGCTGGAGGCGGCCGATGGCGTCGTAGCGGTAGAGCGCGTCGTCGTGCAGCTGCGACCGGCTGGTGATCGGCCAGTACAGCACGCGGCCGAGCTTGAGCTCGTGCGCGACGCTGTAGGCCAGGGTCGACTTGCCGGTGCCGGGCTTGCCCGTCACCAGCAGCGGGCGGCGCAGATACAACGCGGCATTGGTCATCTGCACGATCTCGTCGTCGGGCAGGTAGCTGCGGGCCCGGTCGAGCACGCCCGGCCGCGGGTCGTGCCAGTGAGACGGCGCGGTGTCCTCGGTGACCGGCCCGTCAAACCGGCGCCAGGGAGGCGGCGGCGGCAGGTGGTCGATCCCGTCGTGCGGCTCCGCGCCGCCGCCGCGATAGATTCGCCAGGTCTGCGGGGTCGTCATGCTGGCCCTCCCAACTGAGGCGCTCGAAGCGGATGGCGCCGCAGGTGATCGGGCACCCGATCGGCGTCGTCCCATAGCAGGGTGACATGCCGGCCGTGCGGCTGACTGTCCGATTCGGACTGCAGCCGGAGCCGGCGCGTCTGTTCGGGCAGATCATTGACGCCGTGCTGGGTCAGCGTCTGCGTGATCCAGGTTTCGAAGGCCTGCGCGTGTTCGGGATCGCGGCACCACACCATCACGGGGATGCCCGCGAGCAGGGCGGCGCTGAACGCGTCCTCGCCCAGGGTGGCGCTCGGCTCCGGCGGCTCGCCGACCGCGTGCACCACCACGGAGTCGTCGACCAGCAGGCGGGCGCGCAGCGCCAGCGGCGACATGGAATCGTTGCGCCGCATGTAGTGCAGGACGCGCGGGTCGGCGCGGTGCCCGTTGGCGGTCAGCCACTGCCACTTCTTGCGCCACTGCGGGTGCAGGTCCTGGCGCTGCAGGCGCTCGAGGCTGCGCACCACGACCGGGCTGATCGACGTGCCCAGCGGGAAGGAGAACTCGGCGCCGCCCGCGTCCCACCGGTCCACCGGTGCCGCGATCAGCGAGCGGGGCAGGATCAGCTCGACGAGCGGCGCCTCGTCGGTGTGCGGGGGCAAGCCGTGCAGCAGCTCCCGGATCGCCTGCTTGAGCGACGGCAGGGTCAACGGCCGGTCATTGATGTAGAACGTCTCCTGGGCGTTGTCGTTTCTTTGCAACCATGCCCATAGGAGGTACCGGTCGGGAGTCAGCGCGTCGGGCGTGAGCTGAAAGACCACGTAGCGATGCTGGGCCGCCCGCATCCGGTCGCGCGTGGCCTGGCACAGTTCGTCGACGTCGCGCACGGTGAAGCCGAGGCGCAGCGCCAGCCGCTCGACGAAGTCGTGCAGGCGGGCCTGGATCGGCACCTCCACGTGATGCGCGACGTGGTCGACGACGTGAAAGAGCGGGGGCAGCAGGCCCGGCAGGGTGGTGCATGACTCCAGCTGTTGAATCATCTCGTCCAGTTCGGTGTCCATCGAGAAGCGCACGGCCGGCGTGGCCGCGGCGGTGGCCGCCACGAGCAGGGTCCGGTCGGCGTAGCGCAGCAGCCCGTGCAGGTCGCCCCGCTCGCCCGCGGTCAGCATCTCCTGCGGCAGCACCGCCTCGATGAGCGTCTCCAGCGGCAGCAGCACCGGATGGTCGGGGTTGAACGTGCGCGCGATCGCGGCGAGCTGCCGGATGGCGCCCGGGAAGCGCTGGCACTCGTCCAAAATGGACCACAGGTCGAGCATCGGCTCGTCGTAGCGGTGCGGGGCGAAGCCGCCGTCGGAGCCCCGGACGACCTGGCGCACATACAGGTCGCGGACCCGCCGGTTGGCCAGGCCCGGTACCCGCAAAAAAGCCTGGCACAACCGGTTTTGATCCTCCCAGGGCAGGACGGGCGCGCCGGCCGCCTCGCTGTCGGCCGGGCCGTCCGGAGAGTTATAGGTCGAGACCGCGGCGGCCAGCGCCTCGACATCCCGCGACGGGCCCTCCAGGAAGCGCAGCACGCGGGCCAGCTCGGCCAGGCCGCCGTCGACCCGCTGGCACGCGGTCACGATGCCGTAGATGTCCTGCACCGTGGTCAGGTGGCGGGAGCCGGCCAGATCGATCTGCACGGGCAGCGACTCCACGAGCGTCTGGCGCTTGCCGCTGTCGGTCATCGTGCGCAGCGTCTGCAGGAGGTTGACGATGCGCCGCACGGAAGGGGTCTGCGCCCGCGGCGGCGACTGCGCCTCGAACAGATCGGCCAGCGGGCGCCAGTAGCGCGCCACCACCTCCATCGGCACCATCCACGCCAGATGGTCGGCGTGCGACTGGTATGCGGCCACGACCATCCCGACGACCAGGCCGGTCTCGGGGTCGAACACGCCGCCGCCGCTGAACCCGGGCTCGATCCGGCGGTCGATCACGGCCACCCCCGACACCTGCATCCACTCCGCGCCCGGGCCGGTCGAGCCGAGCAGGCTGCCCTGCGTCCACACGCCGCTGTCGAGCTCGGGCGGGTGGCCGTACGCCTGCACCAGACCGCCCAGGCACAGATCGCCCCGGCCCAGGTTGGCCGGCAGCACGTCGGCGGGTGCGGGCTCGGTCAGCTCCAGGATCGCGATGTCGCCCCGCCCGTCGGCCTGCTGCGGGAACCACCCGTCGGCCAGGACCCGGGCCGGGACCTCCACCTCGTGCGACGATCCGGGAAACCGCGCGGTGAAGGGCTCGGACGGCACGACGTGGGCGCACGTGAGCACGCGCCCCGGCGCGACGAGCACCCCCGCACCCCGCACACCACCATCCCTATCGACTATCTTGACGCGCCAGGTATGGGTCACTGCCCGTGCCCCCACACGAGCGTGACCTGAAGCGTGGCCTCCGCGCCGGCGGTCGCGAGCACGGCGTTGGCCTCGGCGGTGAGGCGTACTCCAAATTGGATTTCGATCCGCGTCGGCGAGCTCGACAGCTCCCGCAGCGTCGTCAGCGTGTCGTCCGCGGCGTTGCGGATCGGCTCGAGCACCTCCTGCAGGCTGCGCGTGGCCGTGGCCACCCTGTCGGCGGGCGTGCCGGCCCGGACCACCTTCGGGTCAACGGGCACGTCGACTAGCACAAAACCGCCCTGGGACAAGGGAAACCGCAACGTCTGGACCATGTACAGATAGTCTCACGAGAATACCTGCCCGCGCATTTGCGGGCGGTACGTCAGATTACTTACAGCAGCCGGACGCTCACGATGCCCGGAGCGCACGCCACGATCAGGTGATCGGGCCCGGCGAAGCAGACGCTATGCACCGGTGCCGCCAGCTTGATCACCCGCGTGCCGCCGGCCGGTTCCACGCCGCCGCGCGCCATCTCACCGCCGCTCGACGTACACGAAGCCGCCCGAGTAGGGGCGCGGCCCAAGTCTGACCCGATACACGCCCTCGCGTGGGAAGCACAGCTCGCTCGTTGACGCCGGTTTCACCTCGCCATGCGGTGTCTGGTGGCCGACCAGCGCGCGGTTTTCCACCGTGACGCATTCGCCGGCGCGGATGCGCACCCATTCCGGCTCGAACCGGTCGCCCACCACGATGGTGCGCGCGGTGTCCGATGTGGACGCGAGCCACGGCCGGTGCCAGCCGAGCAGCCCGACGGCGAGCACGGCCAGCGTCACCGTGACGAACCGCGGCGGAAGGCTGGGCATCCGTTGCACTATCCGCCCCAGCGGGTACCCGTAAAAGATATGAGCACCATAGGCGATGGCGATCGGCACGAGCTGGCCGGCGATCCCATACCGGGCGGCGAACGGGCTGAACACGGCCACACTCTCGAGCACGAGCCCCCACGCGACGCCCCACAGCCAGTGCCTGCGCGCCGCGACCACCGCGTAGGCGATGCCGAACGTGATGCCGTTGGAGAAGTGGTAGCCCCACCCCAGAAACGACGTGAGCTCCGACGACGCTGACGCGTCGGCGATGAGCACGCCGTAGGACTCGATTGGTGCGAAGACCCGTTGCCCCGCGAACGCGAACGGCACGCGCACGATGTCGTATCCGAGCGTGCCCGCAAACCCGGCCACCGCGCCGACCCGGATGCGCGAGCGCAGCTCCAGCGGCACCCGTGGCAGCACACCCAGCACGGCGAGCGCGAGCATCGACGGTATCGAAGCGGCCCAAAACACGACATGCATCGGCGCGATGCCGTAAATGTCGGCCAGCAACGCGGCAATCGACCCGCCCGACAGCAGGAGGATCGCGGGCGGGCCGATCCGTTGTCCGATCGCCGTCACTGAGGTTGGTCGCCCTCTTGCTGGTTCTTCTTGCGATCCGGCGGCTCCGGCAGGTAGTCCTCGACCGGCGGCGCGCCCGGCTGCTGCGGCACGGTGGGCGTCGCCTGCTGCGCCCCGCCCGGCATTTGCCGCGTCACGTCCGGCGGTTCGGCCCCTGCCCCGGCCTCGGCACCGTGCGCCACGCCTTCGAACGAGGCGCCCTGCGGCGGCGCGCCCTGCGAAGGGGCGGGTGCGCCTTGGGTGGGGGCCGAGGCAGAGCGCGTGCCCGTGCCGGCACCCGACGCCGCCACCTGGGCCGCGGCCACCGCGAGGCTCGCCGCCACGCTGCCCATGCCGACGCCGACCGCCGTGCCCACGCCGGCGAAGACCCCGCCCACCGCGCCGTGGGCGATCACCCCACCCGCGCCTTCCGTGCCGAACCAGGCGATCACGCCCGTGAGTCCGGCGCACGGCTCCCCGTCACTGGTGAAGCACTCGTTCCAGCCGCCGTCGTCGGCCCACGCCCGCCCGGCGAACAGCAGCGGCAGGCCAACCGTCAGTCCAAACAGGACGGCCGTGGCCGTGCCCGACAGGCCCCTGGCCAGCAGCACCGACACCACGGCCGCCGCGACACCTAGCACGAGCCCGATGATCAGATTGGCGAAGACCCAGTCGAGCAGCAGACCCAGCGACTCGCCGACCATCAGCAGGAACGGCCCGGCCACCAGCACCGCGCCGACGCCCGCCGTCGGTGTCGCGATGCCGGCCAGCGCCTTCCACAGCCGGACCACCACGAAGTTGATGATCGTGCCGATGGGCGTCGCGGAAAGCGTCAGCAGCACGAGTCCTAACGCGAGCGACACGGCCGACGAGATCACCGTCGAGACGATGAGGCTGATCGACACGCCCCACAAGAGCAGCGCGAAGGCGCCTTTGCGGTTGCGCTTCATCGTTTCGCCGAACTTGCGCGGCAGCACGGCCAGGTCGCCCCACACGTGGCGCCAGCCGCGCTGCCAGCCGTACGTGATGAAGCCGCTCAGCAGGCCGAAGAACAGCATCCAGAACAGTGCGTTCAACGGGCGCCCCTCGGCGGTCGCGATCGTGCGTTGATCGTCGGAGCCGGGCTGGGACCCGTCCAGAAAGACCGCCATAACATAGGTGTTCCAGACCCACCCGAACCCGAATGCCAGGATGCTTAGCAGGATGGTCATCCCGAGATGCGCCCTGACCCAGCGCCGCCATTGCGCCAGGACATCGCCGGTCCACGCCACCGCTTCTCCCATGCGCGGCACCATAGACCCGCGCGGCCCACGATCCAATAGATGTGTCGATAGCCGTCAGTAGTACCGCCCGATCAGTCCGCCGCCACCACCCGTGCGCCCTGCCTGGCGGTCGTTGCCGGCTCGCTGGTCCCGCGCATGCCGGCCGCTGCGTGACAGGGGCTAGATCGGCGGCAGGTCGCGGTCGAACCGCCACAGGCGCCTTCCCGTTTCGGCCAGGACGAGATGCGCGATCCGCAGGAGGTTCAGCTCGCCGTCTTGGTCGTCGGTCGCGTAGCGGGGGAGGACGACCGTGAAGGTATCGCTCGGGCGGAAGCCGTTGTCGTGGAGAAACGCGTCGAGCCGGGCGAACGCGTCGTGGATGCTTGGGCAGTCGCCGATGACGGGATGGACCAGCTCGCCTCCCGCGGTGCGGACCACGAGACCGATGACATAGGGCGGGCCGGTCTCGAGATGGAGGTGCACCGCGGCGGCGAGGGCGACGCCCGCGGCCGGGGGATCGTCGGCGCGCCGCAGCGGACGGGCCCAGGCGAACGTCAGCTCCTCTTCCCCGTTGGCGGGCGGTGCCTCGCCGGTCGGGCGGATCGCCGCGTGGCGGCACCGCCCGTCGTCGGTGAGTCGTTTGGTGGTCGTGCCGTCGGCGGCGAGCAGCCACAGCTCGTACCATTCGTAGTCGTAGGTCTTCGGGTCGTGCCAGCGGGTCATGGTGGCCACGATCCGTGTCCCGTCCGGCGACCAACCGTTCACGAAGAAGTCGGTCCAGCCGTTGGCCTGCGTGGGGCGCCTGGGCGACACCCGGCGGCGCTCGCCGGTGCGCAGGTCTATCACGTAGGCGCCGGTGCGGGTGTCGGCGAGCAGGTGCGCGGCCAGCTTCGTCCCGCAAGGCGACCAGTATGAGGCGGCGGCGGAGTAGTGGAACGGCAGCTTGAGCGCGAACGCGTCCTGCCCGCCGGCGCGGGCGACGCAGAGAAGGCAGTTGTCGTGCTCGTAGGCGATCCACCGCCGCGCCGGTGAAAAGGCTCCGTGGCCGGAGTATCCCGGCAGCCTCGACCTGTCGGGCCTGTCGATGTCGTCGGCATCCTGGACGGAACCCGTCTCGACGTCGACCTCGCGCCGGACCAGGACGCCGCGGCCCAAGTCCTGCTGGAACCGCACCCACCGGCCGTCGGCCGACCACTGCGGTGGCGCCCAGGCGACCTCGTCGACCAGTTGCCGGCGGACTCCGGTCGCCATGTCCAGCAGGACAAGGCCATAGGTGTCCCCGTCCAAGCGGTGCTGAAAGATCAGCTCCATGCCTACCCCCGGCGAGACCACGTCTCGTACATCGTGGCGTAAATCCCTTGTGCGGCAATGAGCTCGGCGTGTGACCCGGACTCGGCGAGCCCGCCGCCGTCCACGACGAGTATTCGGTCGGCGCGCATCGCGGTCGACAGCCGATGGGCGATGAGCAGGGCCGTGCGCCCTTCGAGCAGCCGGTCCAGCGCCCGCTCCACCTGCAGCTCCGACTGCAGGTCCAGATTGGACGTGGCCTCGTCGAGCACGACGACCCGCGGCTGGGCGAGGAAGGCGCGTGCCAGCGCGAGCAGCTGCCGCTGCCCCGATGAGACGGACTGGCCCCGTTCGTGCAGCGGCGCGTCGAGCCCGTCCGGCGTGCGCTCGATGAGCTCGCGCAGGCCCACGGCGTCGACCGCGGCCCAGATCTCTTCGTCGCTCGCGTCCGGCCGGGCGAAGGCGATGTTGTCGCGCAGCGTGCCGGCGAACATGAACGGCTCCTGCGGCACAACCCCGATCTGCCGGCGCAGGCTGGTCAGGGTGACGCCGCGCAGGTCGTGCCCGTCGATGAGGACCTGCCCGCCGTCGGGGTCGTGCAGCCGGATGACCAGCTTGGCGAGCGTCGACTTGCCCGCGCCGGTCGGGCCCACCAGCGCGATGGACTCGCCGGGCGCGATGGCGACGTCGACCTCCTTCAAGACGGGCCGGTCCGGGCGATAGCCGAAGGAGACGCCCGCGAACCGGATTTCGCCGGCCACAGCAGGCAACTCGACGGCGTCGGGGGACTCGGGCACCGCCGGCTTCATGGCCAGCAGGTCGCGCAGCTTGAAGACCGCGGCCCGGCCCTGCTGGTATTGCGTGTATAGCTGGACGAGCTGCTGCACGGGCGCGAAGAAGGCGTTGAGATACAACACAAACGCGGTGAGCACGCCCAGCGACAGGTTGCCCTCGAGCACCCGCCGCCCGCCGATGAACAGCAGCGCGCCCATCGCGACCATGCCGATCAGCGACGTGCCGGGGCCGTAGATGGCGGCGATGTGCCCGGTGAAGTCGCTGGCGTCGCGGTAGCGCCCGGTGAACCCGCGATGGTTGGCGATGTTGCGCTCCTGCCGGTTGTGCGCGGTGACCACGCGGGTGCCGTGCAGGCTTTCGGACAGGTCGGCGAACATCGCGGCGATGGTGTCGCGCTGCCGGATGTAGCCCACGTCGGACTGCTTGCGGAACCAAAACGAGATCGCCAGCAGCGGCGGCATCACCAGCAGCAGGGTGATCGCCGCGAGCGAGGGATCGTAGCTGAACAGCACGGCCGTCACGAGGATCATCGTGAGGCCCTGCACGGCGAACTGGGCCAGGCCCTCCTGCAGAAGCTGTTGCAGCGCCTCGACATCCGACGTCATGCGGGTCAGGATCACGCCCGCCTTCTCGTCGGTGTAGTAGTCCATCGACAGCCGTTGCAGGTGCGCGAAGACTCGTACCCGCAGGTCGCGCATGCTGCGCGCGGCGAACATGCCGCTCTGGCGGATCCGGGCGGCCGACACGAGCCAGCCGGCCAGCACGCTGAACACGAACGCCAGCGAGGACGCGATGAGCACGGTCCGGTTGCCCGGCGTGATGCCGTGGTCGATGCCGACCTGCACGAGGTAGGGGCCGGCCTGCAGCAGCAGTGTTTCCAGCACCACCAGGGCGACGATCGCCGGCGACCACCACCGCACGATGTGGGCCTTGGTATAAGAGGTGTGGGTGAAGGTGACGTCCGGGTCGCCGTGGTCGGGCTCGAGCCGTTCGAGCCGTTCGACGCTGTCGACCAGTTCGGGCGGCACGCCCGCGAACGGCAGGCCCTCGTTGGCCTTGACGACGTTGGAGCCGCGCCCGCCCCTCGGCCCGCCGCCCTGCATGCCGATGTTGCCGAACCCACCGCCGAACATGCTCAATGGCGTCCCTCCGCTCCGCTCGGGGCGCATGCCTGTTGATTCACTCGGGACAAGCCCTCGCTCATGACGCGGGCTCCAGATCCGCGAGGACCTCGGCGTAGCGCGGCTCGGTGGCGAGCAGTTGCGCGTGTGTGCCGTCGGCGACGATCCGGCCGTCCTCGACCAGCATCACCCGTCCGGCGAGCGCGATCGTGGACAGCCGGTGCGCCACGATGAGCGTCGTGCGTCCGCTCAGGAGCGTCTTGAGGGCGTCGTGGATGCGCTGCTCGATCGCCACGTCGACCGCGCTCGTGGCATCGTCGAGCACCAGCACGGGCGGGTTGACCAGCAGCGCGCGGGCGATCGCGATGCGCTGGCGCTGCCCGCCCGACAGCGTGTAGCCGCGTTCGCCCACGACCGTGTCGTAGCCTTCGGGCAGTCGCTCGATGAACTCGTCGGCGCCCGCGGCGTGCGCGGCCCGCAACACGTCATCGAGGGCCGCGTCGGGCCGGCCGTAGGCGATGTTGTCGCGGATGGACACCGCGAACAGGAACGGCTCGTCCGGCACGACGCCCACCTGTTCACGCAGGCTGCTGAGTTTGTAGGAGCGGACGTCGTGCCCGTCGATGCGGATCGCGCCGCTCGTCACGTCGTAGAAGCGGGGCAGCAGCCGCCCGATCGTGGACTTGCCCGACGCCGTGCGCCCGACGAGCGCCACCGTCTGCCCGCGCGGCACGGTGAAGCTCGCGCCCTTGAGCGCGGCCGTCCCCAGTGGATAGGCGAACTTCACGTCGTCGAACTCGATGTCGCCGTCGAGGCGCCGGCCGATCGTGCCGTCGGTGATGTCGGACTTGGTGTCGAGCACCTCGTAGATCCGCTGCGCCGAGGCCTTGGCCCGCTGTCCGAGCATGATGAGCATGCCGAGCAGCCGGAACGGCGGTTGGAGCATCAAGACATAAGAATTAAACGCCACTATGGTACCGATGGAAGCCTGCCCGTCGATCGCCATGAGCCCACCGAGCAGGAGCACGAGCGCGAGCCCCAGGCGTGGAAGGTTTTCCAGCGTCGGCGCCCACCAGGCACGCACCCGCGCCTCCCGCCGGTAGGCCCAGCGCACCCGGTCGGCCTCCCGCGCGAGCGTCTCCAGCTGGCGCTGCTCCGCGGCGAACGCCTTGACGATGCGCACGCCGTTGATGTTTTCGTCGACGACGGTGGCGACCCGGGCCAGCCGGCTCTGGATGAGCCACGAGACGGGGAAGATGGACTTGCGCGCGTATGTCCCGAGGACGCCGACCAACGGCATGGTGAACATCGCGACGAACGCGAGCGGCACATTGATCGACAGCATGAGCGCGAACGCGAACCCGGCGATCGTGCACTGCACGATGATCGACGGGCCGAAGGTGAGGTACATCTGCACGGCGCGGATGTCCGAACTCGACCGCGACATGAGCTCGCCGGTCTGCACACGGTCGTAGAAGCCGAACGGCATGCGCACGAGATGCCCGTACATGATGTTGCGCAGGTCGTACTCCACCTCATATGCGGTCTTCAGCAGATATCTGCGGGCCAGGTAGTTGATGATGCCCTGGCCCACCGCGAACCCGGCGACGAGCCACGCGTACTTGGCGAGGCTCGCCGTCCGGGCGACCAGGGCATCGTCGATCCCGACGCGCACCAGGTTGGGGATCTGCACCTGCACAAGCAGGCCGATCAGCGAGAGCGCGAGCGAGGTGAGCAGCAGCCACCGGTGCGCCAGCACCACCGGCAAAGCCCGACGCAGCCATGACTTGGAGACGTCCGCATCGATCGTCGCCTTGGGGGGTGCGTAATTCACATGTCTCCCAGATTCGACTAGAGGGCGCGCCGACGTAGGTGAGGCTCGGACAACTCGCGCGGGTGCCAGCCCGCATCGGCGGGGTTGAGGTTGACCCCCGGCGGCACGATCTCGTCGATGCGGTCGAGCACATCCGCGCTCAGTCTCACCTTATCCCCACCGAGCTGGGACTCGAGGTGCTCGAGCGTGCGCGGGCCGATGATCGCCGAGGTGACGGCCGGATGGTTGAGCACAAACCCCAATGCCAGATGGATCAGTGACACGCCTGCCTCCTCGGCGAGCGTGGTCAGCTTGGCTACGGCCTCGATCTTCGGCGCGTTGGACGGGCGCCCGCGGTCGTAGCGCTCGGGCATCCGCTCCACGCGCAGCGAACTGGTAGCGCCCGACAGCCAGCCGCCGGCCAGTGGGCTCCACGGCAGCACCGCGAGGTCGTAGCGCTGGGCGATCGGGAGCACGTCGCGCTCGATGGCGCGGGCCAGGATCGAGTAGGGCGGCTGCTCGGACACGACCCGCTCGCGGTTGCGCCGCTGGGCGATCCACTGACCCTCCACAATGGACCAGGCGGGGAAGGTCGACGTACCGATATAGCGGATCTTTCCTTGGTGAACGAGGTCGCTCAGGGCGCCCAGAGTCTCGTCGAAGTCGACGTCCGGATCGGGCCGGTGTACCTGATATAGGTCGATATGGTCGGTTTGCAAGCGGCGCAGGCTGTTTTCGACCTCGCGATGGATCCAGCGGCGCGACCCGCCGCGGTGGTTGGGATTTTCGCCGATGGCCCCGAAAAACTTGGTGGCCAGGAACACGTCGTCGCGCAGCCCGCCCGCGAGCGCCTTGCCCACGATCTCCTCCGACTCGCCCTGCGAGTAGACGTCGGCGGTGTCGATGCTGTTGATGCCGGCGTCGAGGGCCCGCCGGATGATGCGGATGCTGTCGTCGTGATCGGCGTTGGCGCGCGCCCCGAAGTTCATGGCGCCCAGGGTCAGCGGACTGATCTGGACGCCGGTGCGGCCGAACGGCCGTAACTGAGTCATGCACTTGCTCCTAAGACTGTGTATTCGGTGCGCGGCAGCCCGCGTCGTTGCGGGATCGGCACCACATGGTCAACGAATGATTCGAGCCCGCAGGGGACCACCGCGGGCATGACGTGGAAACCATCGGCCACGCCCTCGCGGTGCCCCCGCTCGGGTGTGCCGCGGCGGTTGGCCGGCGGCGTCTTGCCATACTCCGGTTTTATCAGGCGATCCGGCTCGGCCTCGAACTCGAGCGTCTCGCCCGCTATGTTCCCTTCATGATCTTCAGCTCTGCCGGGCCGCACCCGGCCCGCCGTGGCCCGCCGCTTCAAGTCGCGGTCGAACGCTTGAGCGTCCGCAAGCGTTTGCCGCGCGGTGAACACGACCCCGGCGTGGCGTGGCGGCGGTGGTGGCGACGTTCCAGCCGGTGCGGCCGTCGCCGGATAGTCCAATGAGGACAGATGGCGGGCCGGGTTGCGGGGTGTCGCGTGATCACCGAGGGCGCGGACGGCGGTGCGCGCGAGATCGGTCGAGCGCCGGAGAGTCCTTGTGTGATGCGGATCCGAGTGCGGATGTACAGGCACGATCGAAAGCTAATCCTATTAATCCTATCGAGTCAATAGGGATTTGGGGCGCGTTAACTTCTTTAACGTGCTGGTCATGGCGTTGCTCCACCGTCGCGGCATAGAAGCGGCCAAGCGCGGGCAATAGCAGCCCATGACGACCACACAGCTGATCCTTGTCATCCTTGGGCTCGCGGTCTTGATCCTGGCGGGCGTGTTCGCGCGGATACACTTACGGCGGCAAGCACTCCGGCACCGATTCGGCCCCGAATACGATCGCCTGGCGTCCGAAATGGACAGCCTGACCGAGGCGGAGCAGGAACTACGGGCGCGCGAAGTAAGACACGCAAAATTGGAGCTGAAGGAGTTGTCCGACGCCGCGCGGGCAGACTATGTTCAACAGTGGACCTCGTTGCAGGCCCGCTTCATCGATTCCCCTGAAACCTCTGTCGGCGAGGCCGACGATCTCGTCACACGACTCATCGCCGACCGCGGCTACCCGACTGGCGATTTCGATGAACAGGCCGCAATGTTGTCCGTCGAACACGCCCAAACCCTGGCCGACTATCGGACAGCGCACGAGATCGCCTCGCGGCACGAGGCCGGCCAAGCCGACACCGAAGAGCTGCGTCAGGCAATTGTCCACTACCGCAAACTTGTGGCCGACCTCCTAGGCGGAGACCCGGTCGCACCCCAACCACCCCCTACCCGCCCCAAGCAAGAACGGAGGAGCCGACATGGTTCATGACGCGGACCTTCGGCCCGAGCGCGCCGCTCTCGGCGTGGAGCCCGAAGACCGCCTGGTCGACGAGGTCGGATCGTCCACTCAGGACGATCAGCCGCCGGCGCTCGACGACCTGGCCGACAGCACGACCCCCGACGCCGCCGCCGAGATTCTGCCCATAGAATCGGCGACCGAGGACGACACCGACACGAGCGACACCAACGCCGACAATGCCGACACCGCAACGGTTGCCGAGCCGGATGCGGTTTTGGTCGACGACCCCGAGTCCGCCTCCGCGGTGGACGACTCTGAGGCCCCGGCAGACCCCGAGTCCGCGGCAGACGACCCTGACACAGCAGGCGACTCCGAGGCCCCGGCCGACCCCGAGTCCGCGGCGGGCGACTCTGACCCGGCGGGCGACTCTGACCCGGCGGGCGACCCCGAGTCCGCGGCAGACGACCCTGACACAGCAGGCGACTCCGAGGCCCCGGCAGACCCCGAGTCCGCGGCAGGCGACCCTGACACAGCAGGCGACTCTGACCCGGCGGGCGACCCCGAGTCTGCGGCGGCCGGCGACGATGAGCCGGCAGAGGAAACGCCAACCACGTTCGACGACGACACCGTGCCCGAGGCGGCAGCCGACGACTCCGGCCCCACCGACGACGACGCGACGCCGTCCGAGGACGCGGAGCCATTCGCGCCCGAGGCGACCGACAGCGCCGAAGACGCGGCCCCTGAAGCGGTCGACGCGACCTCCGCCCCGACCGACGAAGCCCCGGTGGGTGAGGCCGCTTCCGATCCTGAGTCTCCGGACGCCGTTGCCGACGAAGCGGTGGCTGGCGACGCGGTCGCTGAGGATGCTGTTGCCGACGACGCGGCCGCAGACGAAAGCCCGGCGGGCGAGGCCGCTTCTGACGATGAGTCTCCGGACGCTGTTGCCGATGACACGGCGATCGAGGAAGCCGTCGCCGAGGATGCGGTGGCTGACGAAAGCCCGGCGGGCGAGGCTGCTTCCGAGGCCGAGCCCTCGGACGCTGGCGCCGAGGATGCGGTGGCCGAGGATGCGACGATCGAGGATGCAGCGACCGATGCCGTGGCGGCTGATGAAGCGGTGGCAGAGGATGCGGTGGCGGACGAAAGCCCGGTGGGCGAGGCTGCTTCGGAGGCCGAGGCTCCGGATGCTGTCGCCGATGACGTGGCGATCGAGGACGCAGCGGGCGATGATGCAGCGACCGATGCAGTGGCAGTTGATGACGCGGCAGATGGCGGCGAGCCGGAAGCTGTTGCGGGCGAAGGGGATGCGGCTCCCGTCGATGAGGGTGCGGCGGTTGCGGAAGCCGATGCGGTAGCCGAGCCGGTCGGTGAGGCGGATGCGGTAGCCGAGCCGGTCGGTGAGGCCGATGCGGTTGCTGAGGACGAGCCTGTCGCGGCCGTCGAGGATTCCGGGGAGGTCGAAGAGGTCCGGGCGGTCGAAGGCTCCGACGCGGGCGCTGACGATGACGCGCTCGCGGATGACGGTGCTGCGGATGACGGTGCTGCGGCGGGCGGCGATGCGGTGACCGAGGCCGACATCCTGCCGGCAGAAGTTGCAGCCGAGACGGAGGAGCCTGCTGAGGCGGGTTCGGACGACGCGGCGGACGACGCGGGTTCCGAGGATGACGCGGCCGACGCGGGCGCGGACGATGGCAGCGCGGCGGACGCGGGCGCTGAAGCTGAGGCCGAAGCAGGGCCGGACGCGGTTGCCGACGAGGACGCGGGTGCGCCTGTCGAAGCCGATGACGCGGCGGCTGATGTGGCGTCTGGCGAAGCGGAAGCGGCTGAGCCGGTGGCCGGTGCGGCCGAGACAGCGGCAGAGGCTGAGGGTGCTGCGGATGAGGCCGGTGCGGCCGACGCCGACGCGGATGCTGACGACACGGATGCGGCGGCCGAGGATGTGGCGGCTGTGACTGAGGCGGATTCGGTGGTGGACGCCGGAGCGGTGGCCGAGGACGCGGCGGCTCCGGACGAGGCCGATGTGGTGGCTGACACGGATGCGGTGCTCGAGGACGCGGCGGTGGCTGTGGCCGCGGGTGCTGCGGTCGGTGCGGTGGTGGCGTCGGCGCCTGTCGATGGGGCGGCGACGACCGTGGCGGCTCCGGAGGGGCTGTGGGGTGCCGAGGCTGTCGAGAATCTGCGGCGGCGCTGGGATGCGGTGCAACTGCGGTTCGTCGACGACCCGGGCGCGGTCGCGGCCGACGCCAAGGCGTTGGTGACCGAGGCGATCGTGGAGCTGCAGGCCGCGCTCACGCAGCGGCAGGGCGAGCTTGACGCCTCGGCCGATCCGACAACCGACACCGAGGAACTCCGGCAGCGCGTCTCGCGGTACCGGAAAATTTTTGAGTCCTTAATCTCCTGAAGGGTTGTGGCCGGCTTCGTCGGTGCTGAAGCCGGCCCGCTCCGATCGTTGCTCGACGCTTTCGAGCTCCTGGAACAGGGTGATGTGCAGTCCGCCCGGTGCGTCGAGCCGGGCGTTGAGCGAGCGCCAGGGTGTCTCGGTCGGCGCGGCGACGAGGGTGGCGCCGGCGTCCACAAGCGATTGGGTCGCGGCGGCGGAGTCGAGGACCTCGAAGGCGACACGCAGCTTCGGCGCGACCGGGCGGCCCACTTCGACGTTGTCGATCATTCGTTTTTGGGCGGGATTGGCGATCTCCAGGGTGGCCCGGCCGGCCGCCAGGATACAG
>JBIOYB010000261.1:0-4063 GCA_044869915.1 Allorhizocola sp. | reverse complement strand
GGCATGCGAAAGAGCAGGAACGTCGCTACTCGAGCACCTCCTTGATCACCGCCACCGACCTGGAGCTGCGCGCCGGGTCCCGGATCCTGCTGTCCGGTGCCACGCTGCGCGTGCAGCCGGGCGACCGCATCGGCCTGGTCGGCCGCAACGGCGCCGGCAAGACGACCATGCTCAAGGTGCTCGCGGGCGAGGGCATCCCCTATGCGGGCAGCGTCGACCGGCGTGGGCCAGTGGGATATCTGCCACAGGACCCGAGGACGGGCGACCTCGAGGTGACCGCGGCCGATCGCGTGCTGTCGGCGCGCGGCCTCGACATCCTGCTCGCCCAGATGAAGGAGCTCGAGCCACGCCTCGGCGAGGACGCGGCGCTGCTGCGCAAATACGGCCAACTAGAAGACCAATTCGCTGCCTTAGGGGGATACGGTGCGGAGGCCGAGGCGGCACGCATCTGTTCCAACCTCGGGCTGCCCGACCGGGTGCTCGCGCAGCAGCTTGGCACACTGTCGGGCGGGCAGCGGCGGCGCATCGAGCTCGCGCGCATCCTGTTCCGCGACCTGGGCGCGCAGGGCGGCGGCACGCTGCTGCTCGACGAGCCGACCAACCACCTCGACGCCGACTCGATCACGTGGCTGCGCGGGTTCCTCGCCGGGCACAAGGGCGGGCTCGTGGTCATCTCGCACGACGCCTCGCTGCTGGAGGCCGTCGTCAACAAGGTGTGGTATCTGGACGCCAACCGGTCCACTGTGGACGTTTACAACGTCGGCTGGAAGGCCTATCTGGAGCAGCGCGAGACCGACGAGCGGCGGCGCAAACGCGAGCGGGCCAACGCCGAGAAGAAGGCGGGCGCGCTCATGGCACAGGCCGACAAGCTGCGCGCCAAGGCCACCAAAGCCGTTGCGGCGCAAAACATGGCCCGCCGTGCCTCGCTTCTGTTGAGCGGCCTGGAGGAGGAGCGGGTCGCCGACAGGGCCGCCAAGGTGCGCTTCCCGACCCCGGCCTCGTGCGGCAAGACACCGCTCACCGCATCCTCGCTGTCCAAGTCCTACGGGTCGCTCGAGATCTTCACGGACGTGGGCGTCGCCGTCGACCGGGGTTCGCGCGTGGTCATCCTCGGGCTCAACGGCGCGGGCAAGACCACGCTGCTGCGCATCCTGGCCGGGATGCTCGAGCCCGACACCGGGTCGGTCGAGCCTGGGCACGGGCTGCGGCTGGGCTACTACGCGCAGGAGCACGAGACGCTCGACGTGACGCGCACCATCCTCGAGCACATGCAGTCCGCCGCGCCTTCCCAAACGGATACGGAGCTGCGCCGGATTCTGGGCGCGTTCCTGTTCAGCGGCGACGACGTCGACAAACCCGCGGGCGTCCTGTCGGGCGGCGAAAAGACCCGGCTCGCGCTCGCCACGCTCGTGTGCTCGGGCGCCAACGTGCTCCTGCTCGACGAGCCGACCAACAACCTCGACCCGGTCAGCCGGGAGCAGGTGCTCGACGCCATCGCCCGCTACCCCGGCGCCATCGTCCTCGTGACCCACGACCCGGGCGCGGTGGCCGCGCTCAAGCCCGACCGGGCGATCCTGCTGCCCGACGGCGACGAGGACGCGTGGAGCGACGACCTGCTCGACCTTGTCGAGCTCGCCTGAAGTCCCGCTTCCGTCTGCCCGCGACGTTTCATCTGCGCGCCGCGCCTTCGTCTGTGGGCCGGGCTTCGTCTGTGGGCCGGGCTTTCGTCGGCGCGATAGGCGGCGGCCTGGCCTAGAGTTGCGGGTGTGGCGCGACCGCGGGTGGTTCAGGACGAACGGCTGCTCGCTGCCGCCGAGGAGTTGATACTCGAGTCGGGGCCGGCCGCTTTCACGCTCGCACGGGCGGCCGAGCGGGCCGGTGTGTCGGCGGCCACATTTATCAAGCGGTTCGGGTCCAAGCGGGACGTGTGGCTCGCGCTCAACCGGCGCTGGGTGGCGTCGATCGGCCCCGGCCTCGACACGGCAGTCGAAGGGCACGACACGGCCCTGGCCCGGCTGCGCGCGGCCGCGCTGTGGGGGTTCGACGACATGGACCGGCCCGCGCAGGCGCACCACCAGCTCGCGGCCCTCGCGCTCGACCTGCAGGACACCGGCCTGCGCGACCTGCTTGACGAGGGCTGGCTGATGGTGCGGCAGCGATTGGCGGCGCTCGCGGCCGAGGCTGTCGCGGAAGGCCAACTGCCGCAAGGACTTTCGCCCACACGCGTAGCCTGGGTGCTTTTCACGGTCGGGGAGGGGACGCGGATCGCCTGGTCGGTGCGGCCGGAAGGGTCCCTGTGCCGGCAGGCCGCGCAGGCCATCGACCTGATCCTGGGATCGCTCGCCGCCGGCCTCGGCGAGACCCATCCGTCCGTGCCGGCAGCCTTGGTTCGTGGGTCTGGTGTTGGGCGTGCTGTCGGTCGGCGGTAGTCGTGTTGTCTTGCCGTGAGTCCCGGCTCGTGGGTCTGGTGTTAGGCGTGCTGTCGGTCAGCGGTAGCCGTCCTCCCTTGCCGCGAGCCCCGGCTCCTGGACCTCGTCAAGGTAGCGCCAGCAGTCGGGCCGGCTCCCGTCCACATCGGTGAAGCCGTAGGTCCGTGCCAGTTCGGCGACCGAGACCACCCGCCCCGCGTATCGGCTCGGATCGGGGTCGGAGGCGAGCGCGGCCACGCCTCGCCCGACGTAGAACGGTGTTTCCGACACGCAGAAGTGCGGCCGGTCCTTGACGGCGTCGCGCCAGTTGGCCTCGGTGACGCCGAAGTTTTCGAGCATTTTCTCCGAGCGCAGCCAGCCCGGCGTCACGGCCACGGGCGTCACGCCGGTGCCCGCGAGCTCGGCGGCCAGCCCGATCGTGATGCGCTCGACCGACGCCTTCACCAGGTCGTAGTAAAACCCGACGTTGCGCCGGAAGTTTCGGTTGTAGTCGGAGGTCCCGTCGGTCATCTCGACCACGAGGCCCCTGCCACCGCGCAGTATCAGCGGCAGCGCCTTGGCGCTCGTGATGAGATGGGTGTCGACGCCCATGCGCAACATGCGCATCCCACCCGCGAGGTCGTGCTCCCAGAGCTTCTTGTCCCACTGCGCATAGCGGTCGCCGCCGAAAATATCATTGACTAGTACGTCGAGGCGCCCCCGCTCGTCGTCGATGCGCTGCACGAGCCCGGCCACCTCGTCCGGCTCGAGATGGTCGACCCGTAGCGCCTGGCCCTCGCCGCCCGCCGCGCGCATCATGTCGCCGGTCTCGTCTATCGTCTCCGGACGGTCCAATTCGGACGGTCCGGAGTCGTGGCTGCTGCGTCCGGTCGCATAGACGAATGCGCCCGCCCGGGCCAACTCGATCGCGATCGCCCGCCCGGCGCCGCGGGTCGCCCCGGCCACCAGCGCCACCTTCCCCGCCAGTTCCAGCATGGCATTAGTAAACGCCCGTTTCCAAACTGTCGCAACCCTGCGTTAGTCAGATGTGCCGCGCGCATGGCACCGCGCTGCGTCTGTCCGGGGCGCCCTGGTCGCCGTGCCCGCACCACGCCCGGCCGACCGCGCCGTGGCACATCGCGTTGGGTGCTGTCTGCGCGAGAACGCATCCCGCGCCGAGCCGCACCCGTAAGCGGCGCCGCACCATACCGTTATCGCGCCGCGTCTGGCCTGTGCCCCGCGTCTGGCCTGTGCCTCGCGTCTGGCCTCTGTGCCCGGCCAGCTGGCCGGGCGCGCTGCGTGCGCGCGTCGCGGTGCGTGCCGTGCTCGCGCCGAGTCGCACCCGCGACGGCGTCGCATCAATTGTTCCTGAGCCGCGCCTGCTGCGTCCGTGTCGCGGCTATTGCTATGGCCGCCGTGTCCGCGTCGCGCCGTGTCTGCGTCGCGCCTGTGCCAGCGCGGTGAGGTCGTCGCCGTGCCCGTGTCGCGCCCCGCGTCGTGCCCGCGTCGTGCCCGTGCCCGCGTCGTGTCCGCGCCCGGGTCCGCGCCCGCGTCGTGTCCGCGCCCGCGTCGTGTCCGCGCCCGGGCGCGGGCCGGTGCAGTGAGTAGGAGTCGAAGAGCGTGCCTCCGGCGGGAACCTCGGGGGCTCCGGGAGG
>JBIOYB010000260.1:0-2104 GCA_044869915.1 Allorhizocola sp. | reverse complement strand
TGGCGCGTTTTTCCACCGGCGCGGCATCGAGCGCGATCCGCTGTGACAGGCGTCTCAGACGGCCCGACATGAGCACTTCGGTTCCCTTCTTCCTGGTCGACGTGTTCGCCGACGCGCCGCTGACTGGTAACCCGCTGGCCGTCGTCGCCGATGCCGAGCGGCTGGAGGAACCGGTGATGCGGGCGGTGGCGCGTGAGTTCAACCAGTCCGAGACGACGTTCGTGCTGCCCCCGACGCAGCCGCGAGCGACCTGGCGGCTGCGTTCCTTCACGCCTGCCGGCGCCGAGGTCGTCGGCGCCGGCCACAACACGCTGGGCGCCTGGTGGTGGCTCGCCACGGCCGGGCGGATTGAACTTGACGCCATGGGCGGGGCGGCGCTTGCTCAGGAGATCGGAGACCGCGTCCTGCCCGTGGAGGTGGCGGGTCGGAACGGACGCCCCGAGGCGATCGTGTTGGAGCAGGCGCCGCCGGAGTTCGGGCGCACCGTGACCGATCGGGACGAGCTGGCGGGGGCGCTCGGGTTGGAGCCGGACGGACGCGATCTGCTCGACGACCTGCCGGCCCAGGTCGTCTCGACCGGCGCCGCGCACCTGCTGGTCGCGGTGCGTGATCGTGCCGTCGTCGATCGCGTGAGGCCCGATGCGCCTCGGCTGGCGGCGGCCCTCGCGAAGGTCGGCGGTCAAGGTTGCTACGTGTATTGCTTGGATCCCGTCGATCCGGCCGCCGTCGCGCACACCCGGTTCTTTAACCCGACGGTCGGCATCTGGGAGGATCCGGCCACCGGCAGCGCCGCCGGTCCGCTCGTCGGCCATCTGGTCGCGCAGGGGATCGTGCCCGACGGTGCGACCGTGGTCGTCGAGCAGGGCCATGCGATGGGGCGACCGAGCCGGATCCGGGTGCACGTCAGCGGCGAGCAGGTGCGCATCGGCGGGGCGGGCGTCGTCGTGGCGGAAGGCGTGCTCACGATCTGAGCAGTCTCTCGGCGTCATGAGCCTCGAACACGATCAATGGAGGAGAGCGATGACGGAAGCCGACGAACGGCAGCTGCGCAGAGCCATCGAGCTGGCGGCCGCGGCGCGCGCCGCCGGCGACATGCCGTACGGATCGCTGCTCGTGGGACCCGCGGGCGATGTGCTCGCTGAGGACCGCAACACGGTCGTGACGGAGCAGGACATCACTGCCCACCCCGAGCTCAAGCTCGCCCGGTGGGCAGCCCGTCGGCTCGACTCCGACATGGCCCGACGGACCACGATGTACACGAGTTGCCAACCGTGCCCCATGTGCGCGGGGGCGATCGCCCGCTCTGGGCTCGGGCGCGTGGTGTTCGCGCTCTCCGGCGAGCAGTTGGGGGAGCTCAAACCGCCCGGAGCCGTGAGCCCAGACGCGGCGGACGTTGCCTACAAGGGCCCCGCGCTGTTCGCCGAGGCTCGCGTCCCGATTGACGGCTACTACCGCTGAAAAACACTCCGGGCACCGAGGCTCGAGCTAGTAGGTGGTGACGGTGTCGCGGTCCAGGTCTCCGAAGCTGCCGCCGCGCTGCCGGTCGGCGCCTGCGAAGCTGCCCATCGACTCGGATTGGGCGTGCTCGAGACCGGCGAAGCTGCCCGCCACGGCCTCTGGCCCGGTGGCGCCGGCGAAGCTCCCCACCGCCTCCGCATAGCTGTCGCCTAGGGCTTCACCCATGAGGACGCGCACTTCGTCAGCGGGAACGCCGGCGGCGATCCGGGACGAGACGGCCCGCCGGGCCTCGGCCTCGGTCCTGTATGACTTGCAGAGTACGGCCATGGAGTCTCCGTTCACGATTGGGATTGCTCACAGTCGATCCACCCCGCTTGCCGTTACGCGGACCCAGGAACTCCGATGGCCACGCCCACTGCTGCCTAGAAGCAGGCCCTCCGCCCGGTCCGCGTGTGGTTGCGCGATCGGGTGACGCAGCAGCGGAATTGCTGACCGGCACGACCGCTCTGTGCCTGATGCCCAGTCGTGGGCTTACAGCGACCCTAGCTCGGGAGGCCGTCTGCGTCGTGCGGCCTGTCGGCAGCGAGTTTCCAGGCAGAGTGCTGGAATCGCATGAGGGCGACCAGCGCGGTGAGCGCGACGATGG
>JBIOYB010000259.1:0-6857 GCA_044869915.1 Allorhizocola sp. | reverse complement strand
AAACGCGGCGCTATCACACCGCTTTTCTTACCACGATCAAGGTCGGGAAAGTGTCGGTGGGTGGGGCCATAATGTGGCGCGTGCGCAAGCAGGATGGGATCGCCACTCGGCGCCAGCTGTTGGAGGCGGGGGTGACGCCCGACGCCATACGCTGGCGGGTCAAGTCGGGGCGTTGGCGGCGGATGCTGCCCGGCGTTTACGCGACGTTCTCCGGCACACCCACGCGCAAGCAACAGCTCATGGCGGCGTTTCTTTACGCGGGGCCGCACGCGCAGGTGTCCGGCCTGACCGCCCTCGAGCTGCTGAGCATGCGCTACGCGCCCAAGGATCGCCTCGTGCACCTGTTGGTGCCGCACGATTGCCACACCCGGTCGGTCGGCTTCGTGCGGCTGCAGCGCACGGCGCGGCTCGATCCGCGGCCGTGGCGCAACGGGCTGCTCGTGGTGTCCCCACCCGCGCGGGCTGTCGCCGACGCCGCCCGTGCCCGCCGCGATCTACGTCAGATCCGCGCCATGGTCGCCGAGTCCGTCCAAAGTAGACTTGCCACCGTCGCCGCGCTCCGGGCCGAGCTCGACGCCGGTCCACGGCGCGCGAGCGCGCTCCTGCGCCAGGCGATTGACGAGGTCTCGGCCGGCACCCGCAGCGCGCCAGAGGCCGAGCTGCGCACGTTGCTTCGTGCCTCGCGGGTCCTGCCCAAAGCGCTGTGGAATCCCAAGCTCAAGGGTCTGCCCACCCCCGACGCCTATTTCGCCGAGGCGCGCCTGGTGCTGGAGGTGGATTCGAGGGCGCATCACACCTCGCCGGTCGACTGGGAGCGCACCATGCGACGGCACAACACCTTTGGCGCGCGAGGGTTGCTGGTGCTGCACTTCTCTCCCGCCCGCATCCGCCGCGACCCGGTCGCTGTGCTGGCCGAGATCGAGCGGGCATACCGTGACCGCGCCCGCAAAACGCGGCCGGGGTAACAGCCGGCCGAACGCACGTTCGCGACCCGGTCGCTGTGCTGGCCGAGATCGAGCGGGCATACCGTGACCGCGCCCGCAAGGCGCGACCGGGGTAACAGCTATTCACCCGCGAGCGAGGCACACATCTCCATCAGACCGCGCTGGTCGAGGGCGAAGCCGCGCCGGTAGTAGCGTTCGAAGACGATGGCGCCCAAGCGTTCCCGGCACACCTTGCCGGCCCGGCGGGACACGCTCTCCCATGCGGGTGTGGGGTGGCGGGCCGAGTCGCGGCGCAGCCGGTGTGCCGTGCCGAGCAGCCGGGCGGCGGCGGGCGCGTTGCGGGTGGCCATCAGGTCGGCGTGCAGCTCGAAGGCATACGCGACCTCTTCCCGGTCGCGCTCGGGGCTGTCGAGCCCGGCCGGGACGGCGTGGCGCAGGAGCGCGATCGCCTGCGCCCGGTCGCCCGCGGCATGCGCGACGACGCTGCGCCGAAGGTCGATCACGGTCGGGGTGCGCGGGTCGTCATGGTCCTCCTCGTGCAGCAGGGCGGTGGCCCGCCCGCACGCGGCAACGGCGGCGCCGATGTCGCCGCGGTGCAGTTGCGCGACGGCGGCGGTGGTGGCGGCGAACGCGGCCAGCCGCCGGTGCCCGCCGCCGATTAAACGTTGCACCGCCTGTTCGGCGTGGGCGAGCCCGGCCTCGAACCGCCCCGCGTCGACTGCGGTCTCGGCGAGGTTGAACAGCGTCCGGCCGCAGTCGATGTCACCCGCGCCGCCGCGGCGCTTGGCCTCCAGCGCCGCGCGCAGCAGCCGCTCCGCTTGGTCGAGGCGGCCGAGCTCCATCGACAGGGTGCCGAGATTGTTGAGTACCCGCCCGACGAGCAGGACATCGCCGGCCCGGCGCGCGTTCACCAGGGCCGCGTGCAGCTCGCGCCGCGAGGTCGCCAGCTCCCGCAGGTCGGTGGCGATCGAGCCGAGCATCAGGTGGGTACGGCTGCGCCCATCGTGATCCGCCGGGGTTAGGCGTTGCAGCGCAAGGGCTCCGAGCCGCCGCGCGTTGGTGAAGTCGCCGCGCAGCCGGGCGAGGTGGCCCGCGTGCACCCACGCCTTCGGCTGGCCACCGGCGCCCACCCGGTCGAGGGCGGCCTGGCCCTCGGCGAGCCGCCCCGCCACCTCGTAGTAGCGAAACAGCCCGTGCACCAACGGTTCGTCGAACAGCTCCGGCGCGTGGGCGACGGCCCACGCGATCGCCGTGCGCACGTTGGCGGCGTCCTGTGTGGCCAGCGCCCGCTCGGATCCGGGCCGGCGCACCCGGTCGAGGTAGTGCTTGGCCAAGGCGCGGTGCATCGCATCCCATGTGGGGCCGCCGACCAGCCGCTGCCGGGCGACATCGCGCACCGCGTCCGGCAGCGTGTAGCGGGTGTCGCCGGTCGTGGCGTCGGCGCGGATCAGGCTCATGTCCACCAGTTCCGCCAGCGCGTCGAGGTCCAGGGCGCCGGCGACGCTTTCGAGGGCGTCGATGCCCGCGCCGCCGGAGAAGATCCCCAGCAGGTTGAACAGCTCTCCGGCCGGTGTCGAGACCACGTCGAGGCTTGACGAGATCGTCGCCCGCAGCGATCGGTGCCGCGCCGGCAGATCCGGCCCGCCGTCGGCGAGCAGCGCCAGCGGCCGGTCGAGCCGTTCGAGCAATTCTGCCGGGGTGAGCAGGCGCATCCGCGCGGCGGCCAGCTCGACGGCCAGCGGCAGCCCGTCCAGCCGCCGGCAGATCGCCTCGACGGCGTCACGGTTGGTGTCGTTGACTTCGAAACCTCCGGCGGCGGCCGCCCGCGCGGCGAACAACGCCACCGCGGCCGTCAGCGGCAGCGGCTGAAGCCGGAACTGGCGCTCGCCGGTCACGCGCAGCTGTCGCTGGCTCGTGACCACCATGGTCAGGCCGGTGCACCGGCGTACCAGCATCGACAGCTCGGGTGCCGCGGCGACGACCCGCTCCGCGCCGTCCACCACGACCACCACACGGGCGCCGCGCAGCTGGGCCGCGAGCCGATCGATCGGCCCGAGCCGCGTCGACCCGCCCGCACCGAACGCCTCGGCCACGGTCTCCAGCACCAGCGATGGATCGTCCAATGTGGATACATCGACGGTCCTGACATCCCACGAACGCTCCGCCAGCTCCGCGACGAGAGCCTCCGCCAACCGGGTCTTGCCGACGCCACCCGGGCCGGTCACACTGACCACCCGATGCCGGCCGACGGTCACCATGTCGGTCAGCACGCGCAGCTCCGCGACCCGGCCGACGAGCCGGTCGAGCCGCGCTCCCGTCATCGGCTCGGGTGACGCGCCGGCCCGCGCCGCCGTGCCGCGGGTCGCGGAAGGCCAAGCGGCCGCGAGGAAGGCGGACAGCTCCGGCCCGGTGAGCTTGAGCGCCGAAGCCAGCGCGCGCACGGAGTGCCGGCGGGGCCTGCCGGTCGCGCCGCGCTCCAGATCCCGCAGCGCGCGCTCGCTCAACCCCGACCGGCGGGCCAGCTCCGCCTGGCCGATGCCGGCCGCGACCCGATGCCGCACAAGCAGATCGCCGAGTATTGTCACGGGCACAGCAGACCGCATGCCGGCCAGTGGATCTGCGTCGTTGTCCACACAGCCGCTGTCGGGAGGCCGACGCGGACCGGCAGTTTGGCGGAAGTTTGCGAGCGCGGGCGAGCGCCGCAGCCGGCCCGGTCGCCACTGTTACCCGCATGAATTTTCGCGAGTCCAAACGCTTGCCGGCGCTAACCGCGGCCGTCGGCATGATGGCGGCGGCGCTGCTCGTGGCGGTGGCCCCCGCACAACCCGCGCTGGCGGACGTGCCCAACGGTGCACTGATCTACCAGGCCGGCAACAACGAGGGCCACGTCAACGTCTACCGCGCCGACGGCTACAGCCACAGCTTCGACAGCTTCATGAACGGCGGCGACGAACTGGTCGCCGGCGACGTGGACGGCGATGGAGTCGAGGAAATCCTCGTGCTCGGCCTCGAAACCGGCGGCCTCACCATATTCGATGAAGGGGTGGGCGGCGAACCGCTCGCCACCTACGCCGACGGCGGCGACAAGCTGGCAGCCGGCGACCTCGACGGCGACGGCAAGGAGGAAATCATCATCGCCGGCGACGGGCTGGGCATCGTCGAGGTGTACGACAACACGGGCGACCGGCTGTACACGTTCCCGTCGGTCTTCGACGGTAATGACTACCTGGCCGCCGGTGACGTCGACGGCGACGGCAAGGAAGAGATCGTCATCCTCGGTGACGGCAACGGCGACGCCTACGTCTATCGTGGCAACGGCCAGCTGATGCACGGCTTCTTCGACACCGGCTACAACTCCGGCGACAACTTCGCCCTGGGCGACATCAACGGCGACGGCATCGTCGAGATCCTCATCGCCGGCGACCAAGCCCACAAGATCGACGTGTTCACCCACGACGGCAAGCCCGTCGTGCCGTCCTTCCCCACCACCTACGACGTCAGCGACGGGTTCGCTGCGGGTGACGTGAACGGCGACGGCAAGGACGAGGTGCTGGTCGCCGAGGACTCCAACGGTGACATCGACATCTACAACTTCCTCGGTCACGCGGTGGGCTGGATCGACAACACCGGCTTCGACGACAACGACTTCCTCGTGGTCGGCGGCAGCCCGGACGTGGACTCCGACGGCATCCCCAACACGGTGGAGCGCTTCGGCGTGCGCAAGCCCGACGGGACCTGGGGCTTCCGGCCGCAGGACCACGGTGCGAGCCCGTGCCGGCCGGACGTCTTCGTCAAGTACGACTACATGGCGGCCACCTACGGTACCTCCGGCCACCTCCACCTCCCGCTGGAAACGACTTTTCAGCTGGTGAAGACCGCGTTCGACAGCGCGCCCCGCCCCCGGATCGCCAAGTGCCCGTTCCCGAACTACTCGCACATCAACGGGATAAAGCTCGTGCCGCTGCGCGGCGAGGAGCTGGCACACCGCGACCGGCTCAGCCCGAGCGGCGACAGCGACCAGATCTACAAGGATTTCAGTGACGTCCGCGACGGCACCAACGCCAACGGCAACAACCCCAACGGGCAAGACCGGCTGCCCGACGACTGGCGGCCGTACGTGCACTACGCGCTGTTCGCGCACAAGCTCGTGTCATCGGGCGACGACTACGAAGGCCTCGCGATGGGCAAGGACTTCGTGGTCAGCCTCGGCCGCAACGCCGCGCCGCAGTCCCAGGCCGCCACGTTCATGCACGAGCTGGGGCACACGCTGGGCCTCGGGCACGGCGGGTTCGAGGACATCAACTTCAAGCCCAATTACATCAGCCTCATGAACTACGCGTTCCCGCTGGGCCCCGGCAACCGGCTGGAGTTCTCCAGTGGAACGCGCGCCGACCTGGACCAGCAGCACCTCAACGAGGCCAACGGCATCGGCGCGCCCGGCATCACCACCGGGTTCTACGACCCGACCGACACGCTCGTGTACGGGCCGGGCGGCGGGCCGCTGAACTTCAACGGCGGCGCCAACGGCGAGCTCGACGTCGAGGCGGATGTCAACGGGGACAACGGCGGCACCTGTGTCAGCCCCGGCAAGGACGACGTGCTGAACACACAGCCGGCCAACGACGACGTCGTGGCGACGCCGCCGCAGGCGGCGGTCAACCCGGTGCCGGTGATCCACGCCGGGCCGGACTACATCTGCGACACCGACGCTGCCCGCGGCCAGAATGGCAAGCTGCTGGACGTCCAGGTCCAGCCGGGCGGCACCGACATGAGCGTCCTGCGCGACCACGACGACTGGCTGGGACTGGACTTCCGGCTCAGGGAGAGGGCCCAGGACGACGCGGCGCCGCTGCCGTCGGAGCTCACCGGCGGGCAGCTGACCGCGATCGTCAACGCGCAGGAGCAGGCGCTCTACCCGGATCGCACGCTCAGCTTCGGCGCGCCCCCGGCCGGCACCGAGCTGGAGGCGGTCGCGGTGGCCCACGACGCCAAGCGGGTCTACGTGACGTGGTCCTACCACCCGATCGGCGACCCGCACGGCAGCCCGCACAAGGGCGAGCTGATCGTGCTGGACCGGGGGAGGCTGCAAGTCATCAAACGCATCCCGGTCGGCCAGGAGCCGCGCAGCGTCGCGGTCAACCCGGTCACCAACAAGATTTACGTCGTCAACTACGGGCCGGACAGCTACAACGTCACGGTCATCGACGGCGCGACCCTGACCGTCAAGGCGACCATCCCCACCGGGCAGGCGCCCATCGACGTCGCGGTCAACTCGCGCACCAACCGGGTCTACGTCAGCTTGCCGTTCCAGAAGAAACTGGCCGTCATCGACGGGGCGACCGACACGATGCTGCCACCGATCATTGTCGGGGCCGGCCCGACCGGGCTGGCAGTGGACGAGGCCACCAACACCATCCATGTCGCGCTGAGCAACTGGTCGTTCGAGCCCTACGTCAACGCACTGGGCACCGTCTACGACAACGGGATCTCCACCATCGTGTACCCGCCGGTGCCGATCCCGGACAGGACACAGCCCCGCGCGGTGGCGGTGGACGAGAGCCGGATTTACATCGGCAACCTCGGCGGCGGCACGGTCCACCCGAGCATCACGGTGTTCGACAAGGCGACCCGCACGATCGTCACGGACGTGAAGATGCCCGGTCCCGTGCGGTCGCTCGGGGTCGACCGGCTGGCGGGCACCCTGTTCGCCAGCACGGAACGCGGCGTCTTCACCATCGACACCGGATCGCTGCAGACCACGCGGGTCATGCAGCACGAGACTCCGATGTGGACGATCAGTGTCGGCACCGGGCTCGGCCGGGAGTTCTACGTCGGCAACCGCCTCGGCGACCTGCTCCGGCTGTCGTACTCAAGCGGGACACCGATCCCGAACTGACCCCGGTGGGGTGGTGG
>JBIOYB010000258.1:0-2673 GCA_044869915.1 Allorhizocola sp. | reverse complement strand
CGTGTCATTGAACTGCCGGACGCTGCCGAAGCCGGCGGCGAACGCGATCTCGGCCAGGCCGAGGTCGGTGGTCTCGATGAGCGTGCGCGCGGTCTGCGCGCGCTGCGCGCGGGCCAGCGCGAGCGGCCCGGCGCCGAGCTCGGCGGTCAGCATCCGGTGCAGGTGGCGCTCGGTGTAGCCGAGCCGGCCCGCGAGCCCGGGCACGCCGTCGCGGTCGACGATGCCGTCGCGGATCAGCCGCATCGCGCGGCCGACCACGTCGGCGCGCACGTCCCACTCGGGCGAGCCGGGCGCGGCGTCGGGGCGGCAGCGGCGGCAGGCGCGGAAGCCGGCGCGCTGGGCGGCGGCCGCCGAGGGATAGAAGCGGACGTTCTCGCGCTTCGGCGTGGCGGCCGGGCAGGACGGCCGGCAGTAGATGCCGGTCGACGTGACGGCGGTGTAGAACCAGCCGTCGAAGCGCTGGTCCCGGCTGTCCACCGCGCGGTAGCAGCGCTCGAAGTCCAGGTCCATGCGTTCGATACTGCCCGCCGTGCTCCGCGAAAGCTCGCGGGTTTCGGACATCGCCGTCCATGGCGCTCTTGATCGACGGCGGAACCTAGACCTTCAGTAAGCGTGTCTTGGCGGTAGATCCGCCCCAGAGATAGATCAAGGGCCTATCCTGCCGAGGTTTGCGACTCCAACGCAGCCCGGCAAGAGAGACCCTTGTGGTGAAGAAGCTATCGCATGAGCAGAGCCGCCGGAACGCGGCACGCCGACGGCGCCGGGTGGCAGCCCGGCACCGGCAGGCTGGGCACTGGGGTGAGCAGTCGGGGCCGATGCTCACCTCCGGGAAGATCAACTATGAGGTTGGGGGCAACGTCGAGGCGACCCCGTACGGCGGGTTGTTCGCCTTGCACCGCTTGGTGAGCAGGCTCGGTCTGGCCACGGCGATCGACGCCGGCCTTGAGCTGTTGAAGATGCATTTGCCGTATCACGAGTCCGATCATGTGCTCACCCTGGCCTACAGCGTGCTCACGGGCGGCACCCGGCTGGAGGACGTGGATCGGCTGCGCAATGACGTGCCGTTGATGAACGGGCTCGGGGCCAGGCTGCTGCCGGACCCGACCACGGTCGGGGACTTCCTGCGCCGGTTCACCGAGGCCGACATTGTGGCGTTGATGGAGGCGATCAACTCGGTGCGGCCGGCGTTGTGGCGTGGCCGCGGCGCTGACCTGCTTGGCGAGGTGGCCTACCTGGACGTGGACGGCACGCTCGTGCCCACCACCGGCCAACTCAAGCAGGGCATGGACATCTCCTACAAGGGCATTTGGGGCTACGCGCCGCTGCTGGTCACCCTTGCGAACACCCGGGAGGTGCTGTATCTGGTCAACCGGCCGGGCAACGCCCCCAGCCACCTGGACGCCGCGACCTGGATCGACCGCGCGATCGACCTCGTGGCCCCGTACGCGAAACGGGTGTGCGTGCGCGGGGACACCGATTTCGCGCTGACCGCTCACTTCGACGCGTGGGCGCAGCGGGTCGACTTCGTGTTGGGCACGGACAACATCGCCGCCCTGCGCACCCGGGCAGAGGCGCTGGAGGAACAGGCGTGGCAGCGGTTGGCGCGGCCGGCACCGTATGAGAACAGGACCGGCAAGACCCGCGCCCGGCGCCGCAACCGCAAACAGGAAGTCATCACCGAACGCGGATACCTCAATCTCAGGCTCAACCACGAGGACGTCGCCGAGTTCACCTACCAGCCCGGCAAGTGCCAGCGTGCATACCGGATCGTGGTGCTGCGCAAAAACATCAGCCGCATCAAAGGCGAGACCGCCCTGCTCGACGAGATCCGCTACTTCTTCTACTTCACCACCTACGGCGCCGACACCCACACCCCGACCCAGATCGTCGAGTTGGCCAACGACCGCTGCGACCAGGAGAACATCCACGGCCAACTCAAGTCCGGCCTGAGCGCCCTACGAGCCCCCGTCGATGACCTGCTCAGCAACTGGGCCTACATGCTCATCGCCGCGCTCGCCTGGAACATCAAGTCCTGGCACGCGATGATGATGCACCGCAAGGACGACCGGCACGCCTTCATCCGCATCGAGTTCAAACGGTTCCTCGACACCGTCATCCGCATCCCCGCCATGGTCATCGCCAGGGCCCGCGCCATCGTCATACGCCTGGTCGCCCACACCACCAACCTCGACCGATTCTTCAGCGCCTGGGCCACCACCGAACGAACCCGCTTCGGCTACGGCTGAACCCACACCCACCGCGCCACCACAGCACCGTCGCCACCGCGCCGGCGATCCCACACGCCCGACATCGAAAATCCGCGATCAGAACCCCACCAAAGCGGACACAAGCCCGCCCGGCATCTGCCCACCGAAACCCCACCGACCCCAGCAGCAACCCCACACAAAGATCATCCGCCAGCCTCGATTCCAGCAGAGCCGGTCAGCCCCAAACCTCGCTTACTTGAGGCCTAGAGGTCGAAGGGCTCGCCACATGCCAGGTACTGGCCGCCGGCGACGCTTGCGCGGTGTGCGTAGATCGGCCGGGGATCGGTGTCGCCGCTGGCCGGCGGTACCGGCGCGACCGCGTCCTGCTTCGCCACGCCGACGCAGAACACCGCCCGCTTGGGCGACGCCGGCAGGTGCGCCGTGGTGTCGTACGGGTGGCGGGCGG
>JBIOYB010000257.1:0-8573 GCA_044869915.1 Allorhizocola sp. | reverse complement strand
TCACGCCATATTGTCGCGGCAGCAGTGTGTTTGGTTGCGCACCTCACCCGGGCTGCGGGCAGGTGCCGCCGGAGGGATGGCCCATTGTCGATGTGTGACCGGGGCGGACGATTTCGTGGACGCGCGCTAGGGTCGATGCGTGAGTTCCGCCTTCGTGGTCACGAAGAGTCGCAAACCGGAGATTTTGCCGCCGCCACCGCCGCCGGACGAGCCACCGCCGGGCGAGCCCACGCCGCCGCGGCGCAAGCGGCGGAGTGCTTGGTGGGCACGGATTTTGGTGGGGCTCGGAGTGCTGATCATGCTGGCGGCCGGTGGCATCATGGTCGCGGTCAAGACGGCGCTCGACCGCGCGGTCAGCAGCGTGACGCAGGTGGAGATCCCGGCCGACCCCGACAACACGTCGGTCGTCGCGCAGGGGCAGGCTCTCACCGGTACCCTCAATATATTGCTGGTCGGAGTCGATGACGGCCAGGCAGTCGGCGGGGAGCTGCGCAAGGACACCCCGCTGGCCGATTCCATTATGATCCTTCACGTCCCGGCGAGCCACGACACGGCCTATCTGGTGTCCCTGCCGCGCGACCTGTGGGTGAAGATCCCCGGACACGGTTCGGGCAAGCTCAACTCGGCCTACACCAACGGGCACCGCGACGCCAAGGCGGGCAACGGGCGCGCCGGCGGGCTCGACCTGCTGATGAAGACGATCAGCGCGGAGCTCGGGATCGTGTTCAACTCGGCGGCGATCGTCAACTTCACCGGCTTCACCAAGGCCGTGCAGCTGCTCGGCGGGGTCACGATGTATATCGACGAGTGGGTCGAGTCCGTCCACTATGGGACGACGGCAGACGGGCAGCTGTGCTATCCCGCCCGGTTCGACAGCGAATATCACGCGCACAAGCGGCCGGGTTGCACGCCAAGGCTTTACGAGCGCGGCACGCGCCGGCTGACCGCCGAGGAGGCGCTCGACTACAGCAGGCAGCGCGAGTGGCTCGAGCTGGAGGACGGCGACTACGGGCGGCAGCGGCATCAGCAGCAGTTCATCAAGGCGCTGGTGCGCGAGGCCAAGACGCAAGGGCTGACCACCGACCTGCCCAAGACGCTGCAGATCATCCAGTCGGTCGGCAGCGCGCTCACGGTCTGGACCAACGGCGCCAAGCTCGAGGACTGGTTCTTCACGCTCAAAGACCTGGCCGCCGGGGAAATCTTCATGGTGAAGACCAACAAAGGGGCATATAATCCTGCGCCTATCTCTGGGACCGCTGCCGAGGCGCTGAGCGCCGACAGCAAGGCCATGTTCGCGGCGCTGCGCGACAACCGCATCGGCGAATGGCTGGTGGCCCACCCCGAATGGATGGGCAGCGAACAGGGTTACTAGGCAAGCAATTCGAGGATGGTGGCGTTGGCCATGCCGCCGCCCTCGCACATGGTCTGCAGGCCATAGCGGATGCCGTGCGCGCGCTGGTGATACAGCATCGAGGTCATCAGGCGGGCGCCGGTCGCTCCCAGCGGATGGCCCAGCGCGATCGCCCCGCCGCGCGGGTTGAGCCGCGCCGGGTCGGCGCCCGTCTCGGCCAGCCAGGCGAGCGGCACGCTCGCGAACGCCTCGTTGACCTCGTACACCCCGATGTCGTCAATGGACAGTCCGGCGCGCTTGAGCGCCTTGGCCGTGGCCGGGATGGGCGCGGTGAGCATGATGACCGGATCGTCGGCCGCGACGACGGCGGTGTGGATGCGCGCCAACGGCTCCAGGCCGAGCTCGCGCGCCCGCTGCGAGGTCGTGATGGCCAGCGCGGCCGCACCGTCGGAGATCTGCGAAGCCGAACCGGCGGTCACCACACCGTCCACTTTGAACGGTGTCTTGAGCGAAGCGAGCTGTTCGAGAGACGTGTCGCGGCGGATGCCCTCGTCTGCCGTGACCCCCGCGAACGGGACGATCTCGGCGGTGAAGTCGGCGGCCGCGGCCTTGGTGTGGCTGGCAAGCGAATACTCGTCGAGTTGGCGCCGGCTCAAGCCCCAGCGCCGGGCCATCATCTCCGCGCCGACGCCCTGGCTGAACGGGATCTGCGCGCCGTCGGCGAAGCCCTCGGCGCCGCGGTAACGCTCGCGGACCGCCTCGCCGTAGGGCATGGCGTCACCGGCCGACGAGCCCATCGGCACCCGGCTCATCACCTCCACTCCCCCGGCCACGACAAAATCGGCCTGCCCCGAGACGACCGTCGCGGCCGCGAAGTGGACCGCCTGCTGGCTCGACCCGCACTGGCGGTCCAGCGTCGTGCCCGGGATCCGCTCCGGCCATCCCGCGGCGAGGACGACATTGCGCCCCACGTTCCACGACTGCTCGCCGGTCTGCGAGACACAGCCGAAGATCACGTCTTCGACCGGCTCGGGATCGTCGAGCAGGGACTTCAGCACGTGCCCGCCCAGGTCAACCGGGTGTGCCCCGGACAGCCCACCGTTGCGCCGGCCCACCGGGGTCCGGACGGCCGCCACGATCACCGCATCACGCATGCGCCCATTGTTGCGCGATTTGTTGCGCGGTTTGTTGCGCGATCAAGTTACCGTCGGGCAGGTGAGTGCGCGTGAGATTGTTTACGACCGCAAGGAACAGCTCAAACAAATCCAGAGTGGCCTGCTCGACGGCGAGACCGTGATCGCCGTCTACGACGCGATCGGGACGGGGACGGGCTTCATCGGGCTCACCGACCGGCGCGTGATCGTGCAGGACAAGTCGTTCGTCGGCAAGAAGGTCGCGATCACCAGCATCCCGTACGCGAAAATCACGAGCGTGAGCGTGGTCAGCAACAAGTCGTGGGCGGGCTCCTTCTTCTCGACCGGCGCCATCGCCATCAACGTGGGCGCGCACGTCTACGAGATGGAATTCCGGGGTGACCACAAGAGCCACCACGTGCACAACGTGATCCTGCACTACATCTCGCAGAAGTAAAATGTCAGACCCCGAGTTTAGGGTCGGGGCATGACAGCACAACAGGTAGCGGGCATGGTGGAGCACGTGTTGCGGCTGGCCGAGACGTGGGTGCGGTGGGACGGCACGCCCATCCCGGCCGGCGACCGGATCTACACGCCGCACAAGGCGATCCGGCGCGTGACCGACCATCTCGTCGACCACCTGGCCGAGATCGAGGCACGCCTGGCCGGGATCGAGCCCCTGCCCGACCACTGGCACGCCTCGGCCATCACCACCGCCGCCGACCTGGCCCCGTTCACCGAGCACGATCTCGACGAGGCGCGCAGCCGGCTGACCCGGCTCGCCGCGATCTGGTCGGCCCGGCTGGGCGCGCTCACACCCGAGCAGTGGGACCACTCGCCCGGGCCGGGCTGGACGTTCCGCGAGATCGCGGCGCACCTGACCGAGTCGGCCTTCTACGCCGATTCGGTGGGCGCCCTGCCTTCGGCCCGCTAGTCTGCGCCGTGCTTTGCGGGCGGCGCGGGCGGGCGGCGCGGGCGGGCGGCGCGGGCGGGCGGGCGGCTTTGATGAGGCAGGTGGCTCGGGCATGTGAGCGGGCGGCGGCTTGACGAGGTGGGCGGGGCTTGCTTTGACGAGGGCGGGCCCTGCGCCGTTATAAGCACGCCATAACGGCATTGTCGTCACCGCGCCGTGCGGTTGGGCATGCGGATCTCGTCAATGCCGGCGAGCGGCGGCTGGAGAAGCCGAAGGCATGCGGGCGGCAAACGTGATCGGGCGCGCCCAAAAATAACTTTCCCTTGTATCTACTTAATCAGTCCCGGCGGACAAAGACAAGACTTGATCTTTTGCTGTGAGGCGCACACCCTTGGCCTCATGACTTGGGACCCGTTTGGCACCCTTCGGCGGACTCTCTGGATCGGCGGCGGTCAGTGGGCCGGGAAGTCCACTGTCAGCAACATTTTGGCGGAGCGGTTCGGCGTGACCGCATATCACTTCGATTATCATGCGGCGCGCGGGCATCTGGACCGCAGGATCGTGCATCGGGTGGCACAGGGCCGCCCAGCGCAGGAGCCGCATCCCGACGACGTGTGGGTGCATCCCACGCCGGAGGCCATGGCGGCAGGCGTGATCGCCGGATTCCACGACCAATTCGAATGGGTCCTCGACGACCTGCGGGCGCTCGTGAGCGGCCGGCCCATCATCGCCGAAGGCTGGGGATTGCGCCCGGCGCTGGTGGCACCGATCGTCGAGGACCTGCGCCAGATCGTGGTCATGGTGCCGACCGAGGCGTGGCGGCAGCACCAGTTGCGTGTCCTGCCGCGCGCGGGCGGGCTCTCGCACGCGGTCAGCGATCCCGAACGGGCCCAACGCAACCGCGTCGAGCGCGACCGCATCGTGGCCGCCGAGGCCGTGGAAAGCGCACACCGCCTGGGGATCCGGGTCATCGAGGTGGACGGGACGCTTGACGCCGAAGGCGTGGCCGGTCTCGTCGCCGATCATTTCGCTCCGTTCTTAGGGCCGCAACGCCTTCTCGAAGTCCAACGCGGATGAGACAAAGATCGGTGCGCCCCACGGCCCGGGGCGCACCGATCGCAGGGGCCTGTCAGACGGTGGGCCAGGCGGGCCAGGCTGGTCCGCCCCAGCCGCCGGTGGGCTGGTAGGTGTCGCCGTTGCCGAACCCGGCCTCGATCTGCGGACTGCCGCCGCCGTGGAAGTTCATCAACCCCCACGACAGGCCGTGACCTTCCTTACAAGCAATACCGATCGTGTCGGTCCCGTTGCCGTTCCAGTCACCGGTCACCGGCCGGCACACATTCGAATTGCCAAAACCAAACACCGGATACGACGGCGAACCCTGGAAGCCGTTGACCAGCGACCAGCGCATGCCGATGCCGTCCTTGCACGACACACCGATCGTGTCCTGCCCGTCGCCATCCCAATCACCCACAAGCGGACGACACGTGTCACTGTTGCCATAACCGCCGACGATCTGCGGACTCCCGCCGCCGTGGAAGTTCATCAAGTCCCACCGATAACCGTGACCCTCCTTGCACGCCACGCCCAGGGTCACGTCACCATCGCCATCCCAGTCACCCGACACCGGGTGGCAAATGGGCCGGCGCGGCAGCGACGGCGTGGTGGGGAGCCGGTCCACGGCGGCCTGTGCCTCGGGGATGAAGTCGCGGTACCGGCCAGTCTTGAAGGTCGTCCACGGGGTCCAGTCCGCGCCCTCCGAGGAGATCCGGTACGCGGCGTCGGCGTTGCACTGCGCCCTGTAGGCACAGTCGTCGTCGACCTCGTTGTGCCAGCAGCTGTTGATCTGGAACAGGCCGCGGTCGATCGACCTGCACGTGCCGATCCAGCCGTTGTCGCCCTCCGCCCCTGGGTTGCAGCTCGACTCGGCGAGCGCCACGGCCACGGCCGTCACCAGTGGCGCGTCCCGGAAGTCGGCGGCGTACGAGACCTGGGCGCAAAGGTCCGCCCGCGCGGCAGCGTGCGCCGCGTCGGGCACCGTCAACGACAGCGCCGAACACACGATGGCCAAGCCGGCCGCGGCCCAGGCACGCCGCCATCGACGCGCGCCGGGTAAATGGTTTGTTCCCTTGCCCATTGGGTCCTCCAATCCTCCGAAATGGATCGATCGAACGTTGCCGCCGAGGATGAAGGGAAGGCGTCGGTTGATTTCTTGTGGTTTTCTTGTGGCTTGGGGGTGACGTGGCGGAGTTCCGACTTCTGGGGCCGGTCGAGGTCTGGTCCGCGGGTCGCCCGGTCGACGCCGGGCAGCCACGCCAGCGCTGCGTCCTGGCGGCGCTGCTGGTCGACGCGGGCCGGCTGGTGACGTGGGACAGCCTGGTGGCCCGCGTGTGGGGCGACGAGCCGCCCAGGGGCGCGCGCAACGCGCTGTATTCGCACATCGCGCGCATCCGCCAGATGCTGCGCGGCCTCGACGACGCCGGCACGCCAGTGGTGGAGCGCCGGTCCGCCGGATACGTGATGCAGGTCGATCCCGACGTTGTTGACCTGCACCGCTTCCGGCGCCTGGTCGAGCGGGCCCGCGCCCTCGAGCCGAGCGCCCCGGCACAGGTGGCGCTGCTGCGCGACGCGCTGGCCCTGTGGCGCGGCGAGCCGCTGGCAGGCGTTGCGGGCGACTGGGCGGCGCGCACCCGCGAGGCGTGCCACCAGCAGCGGCTGCACGCGGTCGTCGCGTGGGCCGAAGCGGAGACGCGCGCCGGCAACCCGATCGCCGTGATCGAGCCGGTGACCGCGCTGACGGACTCCTACCCGCTGGCAGAGCCGCTCGCCGCCGCGCTCATGCGCGGCCTGCACGCCGCCGGGCACACGGCCGAGGCGCTCGACTTCCACCGCGGCATGCGCGAGCGGCTGGCCGAGGAGCTCGGCACCGACCCGGGCGCGGAGCTGCAGCAGCTGCACCACGAGATCCTGCGGGGCGCGGTAGGCCCCTCCTCACCCGGACCCGTTGCTCCGCAACACGTGCCCGCCCAGCTGCCGATGGAGCCGCCGGGTTTCGCCGGCCGGCAGGCCGAGCTGGCGCTGCTCGAGCGGCTGGTCGCCCAGGCGGGCACCGCGACGACGGTGACGATCGCCGCGGTGATCGGGACAGCGGGCGTGGGCAAGACCGCGCTCGCGCTGCACTGGGCGCACCGGGTGGCGGGCGCCTTCCCCGACGGCCAGCTCTATGTGAACATGCGCGGGTTCGACCCGTCCGCGCCGCCGATGGAGCCGGCCGAGGCGGTACGCGGTTTCCTCGACGCGCTGGGTGTTGCGCCGCAACGCATCCCGACCACCCTGGCGGCGCAGGCCGCGCTCTATCGCAGCCTGCTCGCCGGGCGGCGGATCCTCATCGTGCTCGACAACGCGCGCGATCCCGAGCAGGTCCGGCCGCTGCTGCCCGGGACGCCACAGTGCTTTGTCGTGGTCACCAGCCGCGATCAGCTCACCGGCCTGGTGACCGCGGAGGGGGCGCACCCGGTCACCCTGGATCTGCTGACCCGCGAGCAGGCGCGGGACCTGCTGCACGCCCGCTCGATGTCCAGATTGGACGATCGCGAGACGCTCGACGAGGTGGCCGACGCATGTGCCCGGCTGCCACTGGCCCTGGTGATCGTGGCGGCGCGGCTCGCGACCAACCCGGGCCTGTCACTGAGCGAAGTCGCCGCCGAGCTGGCACGGCACCGGGGAAGCCTCGCCGAGTTCACCGGCCGCGACGCGGCGACCGACGTGCGCACGGTCTTCTCCTGGTCCTACCGGGCCCTCGGCGACGCGGCGGCACGCCTGTTCCGCCTGCTGGGCCTGCATCCGGGGCCGGACCTCACGGTCGACGTGGCGGCGAGCCTCGCCCAGGACACGCCGTCGCGGGCGCGCGACCTGATCCGCGAGCTGGCCAACGCGCACCTGGTCACCGAGCACCGGCCGGGCCGGTTCGTGCTGCACGACCTGCTGCGGGCCTACACCGCCGAACTGGTGGGCGAGCTCGAAAGCCCGGCGCACCGGCAGGCGGGCGTCGTGCGCGTCGTCGACCACTACCTGCACACCGCGTTCGCCGCCGACCGGCGGCTGCATCCGCGCCGCGACCCGATCGACCTGGACCCGCCGAGCGACGGCGTACACCCACCGTCCATTCCGGACTCCGCGGGTGCGGCGCACTGGTTCGCCGCCGAGCATCGCGTGCTGCTGGCCGTCGCACGGCTGTGCGCCGACGCCGGCCTGGACGAGCACACCTGGCGCCTCGCCTGGGCGCTGTCGACATTCCTTGACCGCCAAGGACACTGGCACGAATGGGCCGCCACCCAGCAGGCCGCGCTCGCCGCCGCCCGGCGCGCCGGCAACGCCGCCGGCCAGATCCACTCCCTGCGCGGGCTCGCCGCGGCGTGCGTCTGGCTCGACCGCTACGACGCGGCCGCCGAGCACCTGGGCGAGGCGCTGGAGCTGCTCATCCGGCTCGGTGACCCGGTGGGGCAGGCACACATACATCTGGACTTCACGTGGATGTGCGAGCGCCAGAGCCAGCCCGTCGACGTGCTCCGGCACGCCCGGCGAGCACTCACCCTGTACCAGAAAGAAAATCATCTCGGCGGGCAGGCACGCGCTCTGAACACTGTCGGGTGGGCGCAGGCGCTGCTGGGCAATCACCGGGTCACCCTTGTCCACTGTGGACAGGCGCTCGAATTGTTCGAGCGGCTCGACGATCGCGCGGGCGAGGCCCACACTTGGGACAGCCTCGGCTGCGCGCACCATCACCTGGGCGACCACGGCCGGGCGATCGCCTGCTATCAAACGGCGATCGACCTGTTCCGCGCGCTGGGCGAGCGATACTACGAGGCGGACACTTTGGACAGTCTCGGGGACACGCACCACTCCCACGGCGATCCGGTTGCCGCCCGGCGCGCATGGCAACTCGCGGCGGAAATCCTCACCCAGCTCGACCACGCCGACGCGCAGCAGGTTCGGGCCAAATTGGACCTCCCCGCTCGGGTGCCGCAGGTCCCCCCGCGGCCACGTTCCTTGCAGACCGCGGCCGACCTCACCCCGTGAGACCCGGGCACCAACCAGTCTGCCCAATGAGCCCCAGCGCCAGCCCGTCCCGCTTGAAAATCCTTATTTACCTCGGTCCGCGATACTCGTCCGCCGG
>JBIOYB010000256.1:0-30517 GCA_044869915.1 Allorhizocola sp. | reverse complement strand
GTGTATGCCTCGCCGCCGGGCTCGGCGGCGAGCTGCCGCACGCGCACGGTCGGCTGGTGCAGCAGTCGCTGCACGATCCGGTGCACGGTGCGGGCGACGTCGGCGCGCTGCACGTCGGTCAGCTCGGGCCGGCGGGCGGTCAGGCGGCGCAGCTCCGCGGCGACCAGGTCGTCGGCCTGGGCGCGCAGTGCGGCCACTGTCGGCGCGGCCTCGGCGCCACGCAGCCAGACCCCGTAGGACTCCACCTCGGACTCGACGATCCGCTCGACCTCGTGCACCTCGGCGCTGTAAACCGGCGTGAGGTTGCCGCTCAGCGTCTCCAGGTCGATCAGCGTGACACCTTGAAGATCTTTTACGCCGGGCTCGACGTCGCGCGGCAGCGCGAGATCGACGATCACCAACGGCTTGGTGATCATGCTCTTGGTGACCACGGGGTCGATCGAGGCCGTCGCGCACACCACACCGTCCACTTCGGACAGCAGGCGCGGCAGCTCGTGCAGGTTGGCCCGGTTGACCACCGTGATGTCGGTGACCCCGCTGTTGGTCAGGTGGGCCCGAGCCAGCGAACCCATCGCGCCCGCGCCGACCACAGCCCACTTTTGCACCGGCGGAGCGAGCGCGAGGGCGGCGCTCACGACACTGCGCGGGGCGTGATCGATGCCGGTCTCCGCGTGCGCCCGCTTGCCCACGCGCAGCGCCTGCTGCATGAGCTCGTGCAGGACGCTGCCTGCCGTCCCGGCCTCGGTGGCCGTCTGGTAGGCGTCGCGCAGCTGGCCAAGGATCTGCGGCTCGCCGATGACCATGGACTCGAGCCCGGCCGCGACGCGGAACGTGTGCCGCACGGCGGCGACGCCGTGGTAGAGATACAGCGAGCTGGCGAACTCCTCGTAGCTCACGCCGGTCTCGCGGGCGAGCACCTCCCCGACCTGCTGCAGACCCGCGTGGAACGCGGGCACGACCGCATAGATGTCAGTGCGGTTGCACGTCGAAAGCACCACTGCCTCGGCGACGTGCCCACCGGTGAACACCTTCGGCCCGCCCACTCGTGAGAGGCGCTCCAGCAACGCGATCGATGCATTGCGATGCGAAGCGCCGACGACGATCAGGTTCACGTATGCACCTCCCCATTGACCCGAGCGGACTTCCGATGCTCGTGGAAAGACAAGATCTGCAACTCGATGGCGAGATCGACCTTACGCACGTCCACTCGATCGGGCACGGAAAGCACGCACGGGGCGAAGTTCAAAATGCTCGTGACACCGGCGGCAATGAGCTGGTCAGCAACTGCCTGCGCCGCCGCCGCGGGCGTGGCCAGGACGGCAATCGAGATCGACTCGGCGGCGACCACCATCGGGATCTCGGAGACGTGACGGATGGTCAATCCGTTGACGAACTCGCCCACCCGCTTGGGATCGGCGTCGAAGAGCGCGGCGATGCGGAACCCGCGGCTGGAAAAGCCCGCATATCCGGCCAGGGCGTGACCGAGGTTGCCCACGCCGACAAGGGCCACGGCACGGCGCGACGTCAGACCGAGGATGTATTCGATCTGCCCGATCAAGGGGGCAATGTCATAGCCAACCCCACGTGTGCCGTAAGAGCCCAGGTGCGACAGGTCTTTGCGAAGCTTTGCCGAGTTGACGCCCGCCGCGTGAGCCAGCCCTTCGCTGGAGACGGTGTCGTGTCCAGTATCGGCAAGGTGATGAAGAGCACGCAAATATTCCGGAAGCCGGGCAACCGTGGCCTCCGGCAGGTCCGGGAAATCCGGGACAGTCCTGGAAAAACCGACGACGGCAGCGCGGCCGTTCGGTCCGGACGCTTCTCCGGTGCGCTGCTGACTCATCTGTCTCCGTGCCGAGTGGCGAGCAATAGGGCACCCCGCTGTCACCAGCGCTAATCACTGTGCTAACGGAGCACGTAACAGAGTAGGCGCTTGTGAAGGCGTGCACAAATCGCGATCTTGGGAAAAACTCCGTTCGGGCGAAGCCGTGCTCTTGCGCGGCAGCGGCCGGTCGCGTATGGGATCCGGGCGCTGCCGCTGCGGGAAATCCTGCTCTCGGCGAGAGATGCCCCCGCGGCGTACGAGCCCCCATTTCTCGCCGAGTCGCACAAAGCAGTATCCATCCCGCAAAAGTGACAAATGGGGTGCGACACACCTTCGGAGCTATCCGCACCGGCAGGCCTCGAGCCACTGCGCGGTCGAGCCCAACCGCACAAGAGCACGGCTTCGCCTGAACGGAAGTCATGACGAGGCGAGCGCGACGGCCTCCACCAGCGTGGTGGCGACCGGCACGCCGCAGGCGCGCAGGTTGTCCACGTGAGTGAACCCGCCCGCGTAGAGCACGCAGCGCGCCCCCACCGCCGCGGCCGCGTCGGCATCGTCCACCGAATCGCCGATCACCGCGACGTCCTGACCGTCGAGCGACAGCTCCTGCAGGTGGGCCTTGAGATGCGCCGCCTTGAACCCGCCGCCCATCGCCTCGCGCAGCCCGTCGACGCGGGCGAACGACAGGCCGAAGCGGGCCACCGCGGGCACCAGCTCCGCGTGGAACCACATCGAGAGCAGCGACTGTGTCCCTGGCCACAGGGTCATCGCCTCAAGCGCGTCCGTGGTCAAAGTCACGCTTTCGAGGGCGTCGCGGTAGGCCTGGTGGAACACGTCATCGAGCCGGGCGAACTCGCCGTCGGCCAGCTCACGGCCGAGGACCAGCGCGTAGTAGTCGCTGACCGGGCGCCGGAAGTCGCGCCGGTGCTCGTCGACGGTGACGACCGGGCCGCCGATGCTCGCGAAGGCCGCGTTGGTCGCGGTGACGACCACGTGGATGTCGTCGAGCAACGTGCCATTCCAGTCCCACACCAAATGCATGGCGCTACCCTAGCGAGCGAGATCTCTCATCAGCCGCTCCTTTTCCACCCGCCAATAGCCATGCTCCTTGCCGTCGAGCAGGACGACCGGGATCCGCTCGCCGTACTCGATTTCGAGCTCCGTCGATGTCGTGATGTCCACCTCCTCGAACGGCTCGCCGATCTCCTGGAGATCGGCGACTGCCTGCTCGCACAGATGGCATCCGGGCCGGGTGTAGAGAAGAATCCTAGGCATCGCGCAGCAACCTCTTGCGCACCTTGCCGGTCGCCGAGTGGGGCAGCTCCGCCACGATCTCTATTGACCTGGGGCACTTGAACCGGGCCAGGTTGGCCGCGCAGTGCGCCGCCAGCTCCTCCACGGACGCGCTCCCGACCACGTAGGCGTGGACCGCGTGCCCGCTGGACGGGTCCGGCATGCCGACGGCCGCGGCCTCGACCACGCCCGGGTAGGAGGCCAGGACCTGCTCGACCTCGGCCGGGTACACATTGAAGCCGTTGACGATGATCAACTCGCCGATCCGGTCCACGATGAACAGGTCGCCGTCGGAGTCCGCATAGGCGATGTCGCCGGTGCCCCACCAACCGTCGGCGTCGGGGCCGCCCCGTCCGTCCGGCCAGTAGCCGGTGAACAGGTTGTCGCCGCGCACGACGATCTCGCCCGGGTCGTCCTCCTCGCCGTCCAGCCGCACCTCGATGCCGGGCAGCGGTCTGCCGATCGAGCCCGGCTTGATCGAGTCGCTGGCGAGGGTCGAGGTCACCACGGGCGCCGTCTCGGTCAGGCCGTATCCAATGTGGACACTGTGCCCGGTGATCTCGGTGAAGCGCGCACTGTCCGATGCGGACAGCGCGGCGGCCCCGCACACGGCGAGGCGCAGCGAGGTCAGCAGCTCGCGCGCGTTGGGCAGCTGGGACCAGGCCAGGTACATGGGCGGCACGCCCACCGCGACGGTCACCTTGTGCAGGGCGATCAGCCCGGCCGTGCCCACCGGGTCGAACTCGGGCTCGAGCACACCGCACGCCCCGTACCACAAAACTCCGCCCAGGCCCGAGTTGAGCCCATACGCGTGGAACAGCGGCAGCGCCAGCAGGACCACGTCGTCGCTCGACATGATGGGCGGCTCGATCCGGGCGATCTGCTCGTGGTTGGCGATCAGCGCGCGATGGGTGAGCATGGCACCCTTGGGCGCACCCTCCGTCCCCGAGGTGTAAAGCAGCACGGCCAGCTGATCGTCCGGGGCGTCCGGAAACGACGAGGGCACGTCCGCGGCCGAGAAGTCGAAGGACTCCAGCAGTGTGGCGCCCGAGTCGTCGAGCACGTGCCGCAGCTCGCGCGGCGTGAAGCCGGGGTTGACCGGCACGGCGACCACGCCCGCCCGGAACGCGCCGAGCAGCGCGACCACGAAGTCGATCGTGTTGGGCAGGGCGATGGCGACCTTGGTCGCGCCGGACGCGGCCAGTGCGCCGGCCGCGCGGTCGACCATGGCGTCCAAGGCGGCCCACGTCCAGGAGTCGGCCCGGGTCCGCAGCGCGACCGAGTCGGGCCGCCGGGCCGCGTGCTCACGCAACAGGGTGGCAAGGTTCACCGGCAGATTCTAAGGGTCTTTCGGGGTCACCCACGCGGGTGAGCTGTCCGTCAGGAATGGCACACGCAGTGAGCCAACCCGCACAGCTTGTGCGACACCCCGAAGTCCCAGGCCAACACACTTAGCGGGAGGTTGGCCCTACGATCCAAGGGTCGGCGTCTGTTTTGCCGCAAGATGTACTTCCCCGATCCGAAAGTGCTCAAGCAGCTACCTCAGGGGGCTTTGTCAGCTTATGGTGGATATTGCCGGGACAGTGGGGCACGTGGAGGTGGCTGGATGAGCACAGGCTCAGTCTTCTATGACGATCTGGCGGTGCCGGGCGGGTGGGAAGCACTTCGCGCCATGCTCAACGAGCTGAGGCTGCCCTCGGCGACGACCCGCACGCGGACGCGCCAGGCCAACGACGCCGCCACCAGGCATGTCCCGTCCGCCGTCAAGCCCGTCGGCGGGCGGATCAACCGCCCGGCCATGCCGACGCAGACCACCCCCGAGCTCGCCGCCGCCGACACCACCGTGCTGCCGATCATCGAGGCGCCGGAGAAGACCGGCCCCGGCGGACCCACCGGCTACCCCGACCGGCCCGACCCCGGCGACGCCGCCCACGAGGTGTGGACGCTGGTCGAGCGGGCGCAGCAGGGCGACACCGAGGCGTTCGGGCTCATCTACGACCGATACGTGGACACGGTCTTCCGCTTCATCTACTTCCGCGTCGGCAACCGGCCCCTCGCCGAGGACCTGACCTCCGACACGTTCCTGCGGGCGCTCAAGCGGATCGGCAGCTTCACCTGGCAAGGACGCGATCTGGGTGCGTGGCTGGTCACCATCGCGCGCAACCTGGTTGCCGATCATTTCAAATCCGGCCGGTACCGGCTTGAGGTCACGACGGGCGATGTGCTCGACGCCGATCGCGAGGACCGGGGCCCCGAGGGCAGCCCCGAGTCCGCGGTCGTGGACCACATCACCAACGTCGCATTGCTGACAGCGGTAAAACAACTGAATCCGGAGCAGCAGGAGTGCATTGTCCTGCGCTTCCTCCAGGGCTTCTCGGTCGCGGAGACCGCGCAGGCCATGGGCAAGAACGAGGGCGCCATCAAAGCCCTGCAATACAGGGCGGTACGCGCGTTGGCCCGGCTCCTGCCGGAGGGTTTCCAGCCGTGACCTGCCTCAGGTGCGTAACTCAACGTGCCCAAAAGACGTTTATCCGAGTGCGAGCGGGTTTCTCGACGTCACAAGGGGGGTGCTCGCAGTGAACGCGTCTCTGTTCGATCGTGCGCGCGCCGAGCGCTTCGCCCAACTCATGGACGAGGCGAGCGGTGCGCGCCGCCATCACGCCCATTCCAAGCTGGACTCCGAGCTGGCCGAGCTGGTAAATACCGGCCAGCGGCTCAAGTCGATGCGCCTCAACGGGCACCCGACCGAGTCCTTCAAGCGTGACCTGCGTGCCCAGTTGATCGCGACTGCGGAGCGTGACGGCATCGGCGTGACCGCCGTGCATCACGAGCCACCGCGGCGCGGGATGCGGCTGGCGAGCGCGCGTCCCCGGGCACGCGGCGCCATCGTGGTCGGCGTGGCCGCGGGAACGCTTGCCCTGTCAGGTGTTTCGGTCGCGAGCGGCGAGGCCAATCCAGGCGACGCGCTCTACGGCATGAAACGTTCCACCGAGCGTGCCCAGCTGGCGCTGGCCGGTTCGGACCTCAGCCGCGGCCAGCTGCACCTCGACTTCGCCCGGACCCGTCTGCAGGAGGCGCACGAGATCTGGTCCGATGAGACCGGATTCGTCTTGTCGCTGCGCGACATGAACGGCGAGACCCAGGCCGGCAGCCGCATGCTGATCACATCGGCGATGAGCCAGAACGACACCACCGCGCTGGACGCCATCGACCGCTTCGTCGTCGGGCAGCGCACGATCGTCGGGCAGATGCTGGACCGCAGCACCGTCGTGGGCCGGCAGCAGGTGACCGAGTCACTGAGGCTGCTCAACGATGTGGAGGACCGGGCCAGGGCCGCCCGTTCGGCGCTGGCCTGCGGAGCGCAGGTGATCGGCACCGACCTGCTCGGCCCGATGCTGGCCACGTGTGGCGCGCCGCGGACGCAGACCCAGTCGCCGCGTGCGGGCCAGCCCGCGGGGCAGCCGATGCAGTACCCGACCGACGGCCAGACGGCACCGATCACGCAGCCCGCCGTGTCGGCCACACCCACGCCGACCCCGGAAGCGCAGAAGAAGGACGAGGGCCTGCTCGGTGAGCTCGGCCGGATCCTCGGCGGGATCCTGGGCTGACTTGCCTCGGGTGAGTTGCCTGGGCTGGCTTGCCTCGGGTGGCTTGCCTCAGGTGAGCTGCCTCAGGTGAGCTGCCTCGGGTGAGTTGTCTCGGGTGACTCGCCGACCCCAAATTTTCGGCGCCCCGCTAGGCTGGGGCGTCGACTTTTTGGGAGGGTCTCGTGACTGCGGATGCGGCGGGCTGGGCGGCGGCCGAGCTTGAGGCCGCGCTGATGGTGCCGCCAACGCCCGACTCGGCCGCGTTCTTCGATGTGGACAACACGATGATGCAGGGCGCGTCGATCTACTACTTCGCCCGCGGGCTGGCGTCGCGCAAATACTTCACGACCGGTGATCTCGCCCGGTTCGCTTGGCAGCAGCTACGGTTCCGGCTTCTGGCCGCCGAACACTCGGGCGACATCGCCCAGGCGCGCGAGGCCGCGCTGGCGTTCGTCGCGGGGTGGAAGGTGGAAGACGTGGCGCGCCTCGCCGAGGAGATCTTCGACGAGCTGATGGCCGACAAGATCTGGTCCGGCACACGCGCCCTGGCCGATCTGCATCTGGCTGCGGGCGAGCGGGTCTGGCTGGTCACGGCCGCACCGGTCGAGCTCGGCACGGTGATCGCGGCCCGGCTCGGGCTGACCGGCGCCCTCGGCACGGTGGCCGAGATCCGCGACGGGCACTACACGGGCAAACTGGTCGGCGACCTGCTGCACGGCCCGGCGAAGGCGACGGCCATCAAGGCGCTTGCCGCTGCCGAAGGGCTCGACCTGGCCAAGTGCGCGGCCTACAGCGACTCCATCAACGACGTGCCGATGCTGAGCACGGTCGGCCGGGCCGTCGCGGTCAACCCCGACAGCGCGCTGCGCCGCGCGGCCAAGGAGCGCGGCTGGGAGATCCGCGACTTCCGCACCGGGCGCAAGGCCGCCAAACTGGCCGTGCCGATCGCCGTGAGCGCGGGCATCGTCGCCGGCGCGGTCATCGGCGGGGTCGCGATCAGCCGGCGGAAGCGCGGCCTGTGACCGGCAGGCACCGTGATCCGCGGACGTTGCGGCTGACCGGCCTGCTTTCGCTAGGCGTCGCGATCGTGGCGGCGGGCGCCATGCTGGCGCTCAAGCCCTCCTCGCCAAGTCCACAAACGACGGTGGCGACGGAGGTGCCCCTGCCCGTCCAGCCGGCCACCCTGAGCGTGGACGGCGGGTTCCAGCCGCTCTACTTCGCCAGCGAGACCATCGCGGTCGGGATGGTCGAGGACTCCGCCGGATCGATAAGACTGCTGCTGCGCAACGGCGAGAGCCTGCGCGAGCTGCGCCGGTTGCCCAAGGCGCAAAGCCCGGAGTTCGCCGGCTTCGTGGCCGACGGCGACCGGATCGTGTGGGTGGAGCTGACGCAGCAGCAGCGCGGGCTGTGGACGCTGGACAACCCGTCGGCCACCCCGCGCCTGGTCGCGGCCGACATCGGCGACATCGCGCTGTTCGACAAGAGCGACGACCTGGTGCTGCACGACGGCGAGGTCAGCTGGGTCGCGGCCGCGCCGGGTGACAAGCCCACGACGGAGGTCCGCACGGTCGCGCTCACCGGCGGCAAGGTGCGGGTCAACCCGATCGAGGGCGCGTACTCGTTCACCGGCTGGCCCTGGCTGACCACGGTCAACATGGGCGACCTCACCCCGATCGAGCTGCGCAACGTGCAGACCGATGAGCGGATCAACGTCGTGGTGCAGCCCAACGAGCTCGTGTCGTGCTCGCCGAAGTGGTGCCGTTCGATCATCATCGGCGCGGGTGAGGCCAACACCCTGATCGAGCTGCAGCGGCCCGACGGCAAGGACCGGTTCCGCTCGGCCAGCGGCAGCGTGGCGGCGTCCACAGTGGACGTCGCGATGCTCGACCGGTTCGACATCTACTCGCGGCCGGGCGGCCAGCTGTTGCTGTTCGACATCGCGGCCAAGCGCACGATCCTGGCCGCGACCGGCGTCGGCATCGTGGTCAGCCGCGGCCACATGCTGGCATGGTCGACCGGCGACAACGAGACCACGGTGTGGCACGTGCTGGACCTGCGCCGGTTGCTCAATCCATGAACGGATCCGGCCGCTTCTCCAACAGCTCGTGCAGCATGCCCTGGATGGTCTCGCGCACCTGATCGGCCAGGTTGAAGACCACCGCCGGATCGTCGGCCTGATCGGTCCACGGCGTGGTGTCGATGGGCTCACCAAACTGGATCATCCACTTGCTCGGCAGCGGGATCATGCCCAGCGGGCCGAGCCACGGAAACGTCGGCGTCACCGGGAAATAGGGAGCGCCGATCAGTCGGGCCAACGGTTTGATGTTGCCCAGCAGCGGATAGATCTCCTCCGCGCCGACGATCGCCACCGGCACGATGGGCGCCTTGTTGCGCAGGGCCACCGACACGAAGCCCGCGCGGCCGAACCGCTGCAGCTTGTAGCGGTCGGAGAAGTGCTTGCCCACACCCTTGAAACCCTCGGGGAACACGCCCACCAGCTGACCCTCGTGCAGCAGGCGATCGACGTCGGGATTGCACGCCAGCGTCGCGCCCGACTTGCGCGCGAGCTCCGACACGAGCGGCAGCCGGAACACGAAATCGGCGGCGAGCAGCCGCAGGTGCCGATGGGCGGGGTGCTCGTCGTGCACGGCCAGGCACAGCATCAGCGCGTCGAGCGCGATCGTGCCCGAGTGGTTGCCCACGATCAGCGCGCCGTCCTCCTTCGGGACGTTGTCGACGCCGAAAACCTCTGTGCGGAACCAATTTTTGTACAGAGTGCGAAGCAGCGGATGGAACACGAACTCGGTGAGCTCGGTGTCGAACCCGAAGTTGTCCACGTCGTATTGCCCGGTCAGCCGCCTCCGCACGAAGGAGAGCGCGCCGGCGACCTTGGCGTCCCACTCATCCCTCGGCTCGTCCATCATCTCTGCTCCTGCTAAAGCAAGTCGCGGTGGACCGCCCCCTTTAAGGCGCCGGCCACTCATGAGTCTTGGACGACTTCGTCGCCAAGATCATGGGGTGTCCGGCGCCGGGGCGATCCGGCACGCACCCCCTTGATCATGTCAAGGAAACCGTCGATGCGCTCGGGCGTCAAGACCGTGCCCGCCTGGTGCGACTTGATGAAATCGTCGAAGGCCACGGGTGTCGAGCGGGGCGTGAAGCCGAACTCCTTGGTGAGCGAGCCGGTGTCGACCACCCGCCCGTGCACGAACAGGTCCACCTGGTCCAGCGACACCCCACCCAGCCTCGTCGCGGCCTGCAGCAGCGGCTCGAACACGGGCAGCGCCACCCGGCCCGACCTGCGGACCGCCTGCGCCAGCGTGATGAGGCCCGGCCCGGCCACATTGAACGTGCCCGGGTGATCCTCCAAAACGGACCGCCGCAGGATCTCCAGCGCGTCGTCGACGTGGATGAACTGCAGGCGCGGGTCGCGCCCGAGCACCGTGGGCACCACCGGCTGGGCGAAGTAGCGCAGCAGCGCGGTCTCGGCCGTCGGCCCGACAAACGGCGCGAACCGCAACACGGTCGCGGTCACGTCGGGCCGACGCCGCCGGAAACCGCGCACGTAGCCCTCGATGTCGAGGATGTCACGCCCATAACCGCCCCGCGGCTTGTCGCGCGCCTCGGTGTCCTCGGTGAACACGGCCGGGTCGCGAAACGATGCGCCATAGGCTGCCGTCGACGACCGCACCACGATCCGCTTCAGCGCCGACGCCTGCTGGCACGCCGCCAGCAGGTGCATCGTGCCGATGACGTTTTGCTCCTTCATGGCCGCGCGGCCGCCAGCGCCCTCGGGTGACGAAATCACCGCGAGGTGCACGACGGCCTCCGCCCGGAGCTTGGCCAGCATGTTGCCGCTGCTGCGGGTCAGGTCGACCCGGCGCACTTCGACGCCCGTGAGCAGATCCTGGAAATCATCGGGGGGATCGGCGCGATCCAGGCCGACCACGCGCTCGACCCTGGGGTCGGCAGCGATCTGGGCCGCGATGTGCGCGCCGAGAAACCGGCTGACGCCGGTGACGACGACAACCCGGGGCGCGCCGGTCAAGTCCATGCGCACCTCCGGTCCAAGGCTTTACTTGCCGAGACGACGACGCTGGACGCGGGTCTTGCGCAGCAGCTTGCGGTGCTTCTTCTTAGCCATGCGCTTGCGGCGCTTTTTGACCACGGAGCCCATACGGCAGCCTCTCGAGATTGACGGGTGGTGAAACCTTGAACCTGTCGAGGATAGCCGAGCTCACGCGGCCGCTTCGAAGGCCCCTCTCAAATATTCCTGTACCGCCTGCTCGGGCACCCGGAACGAGCGCCCGACCCGCACCGCCGTCAACTCGCCGGAGTGCACGAGGCGATAGACGGTCATCTTCGACACGCGCATCAGCGTGGCCACCTCGGCCACCGTGAGGAACCTGACCTCTCCCAACTGCTGTTGTTGCCGCGGGTCCGCTTGCATATAAGTAAGGTACCGGGGCAGAAGTGACAGATGCGAGAGTTTGTGAAGATCAGCTGGCGTTCGTTCGGACATAGTCGAGGCACTCCGCGCTGAGATCCGCCCATTCGACGCCGAACACATCGACCGAGGCCTTCGCAAAGGTGGCGCCATCGTGCACCGCCGCATTGAAGAACTGCACCAGCCGACCCTCGCCGTAGCGCTCGCTCAGGCACCGCACCGCGAGAAAAGCCACCGCGTAAGCCCCGCTGACCTGCTCATCCTTGGCGTCGTTGGCCGGCTCGGCGATCTCGAAACCGGTCGTCGAGGAGTTGAGCACACTGGCGGCATCGGACAGGCCGGGATGGTGGCGCACGGGCGCGCCGTTGGCCTCGGCCAGCTCGGCGATCCCCTCCTTGAGCCACCACAGGCGCTCGGTGTTGCTGTAGCGCCCGGGCAGCGTGGAGGCGTGCGTGAGCTCGTGGCGCAGATGCCCGGCCATCGCGTCGGTGCTCATGTCGGCGCCGTTGAGCACGATCTCGTAGCGGTTGTCGCTCACGCTCACCGCGACCGCACCGGTCCAGTCGGCGAGGTTGAGCTTGAACCACTGCCGCCACTCCGCCCGGCCCGCGTAGTAGACGACATAACGGGCGGGCTTCTTGTCATAGGCGAAACGGTCGGCCACCAGCGCCGCCTTCTCCGCCTCACGCAGGATCGCCTGCAGCTTGGCCGAATTGTCCTTGGTCGTGGCCACGACCGTGCGCTCGCCCGACGCCGACACCAGCTCGCTGAGCTGCCACGGATGCGGGTGATCCTCCGCCTTCCAGTCGACCAGGGTCGCCGAATTGGCCGTGATCAGCCACACCGTCTCGGCCGTGGCTATGCCGTCCTCGCACGGGGTCGACACGAAGCACACCTTGCTGGTCACCGTGATCGGCCAGCGGCCGCCCGACTCGGCGGACCCGGCCGACACGGCATCCTGCCACTCGCTGACCTTCATCGCGCGCAACGCCTTGAACTGCCGCTGCAACGCCTGCCGATCCTCCGCGCCCGCCGTTTGATCAAGAATCGAGAGGTATCCGGCCTCGTCGCCGCCGAGCAGGGCCGTGCGCTGCTTGGCCAGCGCCTCGCGCACCCGCTGCATCTCCGGCGGCTCCTGCGTGCCCTGACTCAGCTGTGCGGACGGCTGGTCCAGCAACTGGACGACCTTCACCACCACGAACGACGCGCTCACGCACACCGCCGCGACGACCGCGACGGCTATCCCGATCCAGCGGCCCCACGGCCTGCGCGGGCGCGGCGGCTGTCCCCAAGCGGGCATCGCGGGCGGCTGGTCCCCGTAGGACTGATGCACGATCCGCGAAAACTGCGCGTCGATCTGTTCGGGGGTGTGATCGGGGTGCACGCTCCGCGACTCTACCCTTTTGCGCCAAGTTCTACTTCTTCGATATCAGTGCCCTCGCGAAGAAGGAGAGGTTGGCCGGGCGCTCGGCCAGGCGGCGCATGAGATAGCCATACCACTGGGTGCCATAGGGAACGTAGACGCGCATGGTGTAGCCGAGCCGGGCCAAGCGGGCCTGCTCCTCGGGGCGCACACCGTACAGCATCTGGAATTCGAACCGGTCATACTCGCGGTCGAACCAGCGGGCGCGGTCCTCACCGATGGCGATCAGGCGGGGGTCGTGCGTGGCGAGCATCGGGTATCCGTCGCCGGCCATCAAAATATTCATGCAGCGCACGTACGACTTGTCGACCTCGAGGTTGGATTGATACGCCACGTGTTCGGGCTCCTTGTAGGCGCCCTTGCACAGGCGCACCCGCGACCCGGCGGACGCGAGCTCGCGGCAATCGGCCTCGGTCCGGCGAAGGTAGGCCTGCAGCACCGCGCCGGTGTTGGGATAGTCGGCGCGCAGCCTGGCCAGGATGTCCAAAGTGGAGTCGGTGGTGGAGTGATCCTCCATGTCGAGGGTGACCGTCGTGCCCACCGCGTCGGCCGCCGCGCAGATCTCGCGCGCGTGACGCTCGGCCATCGTCTCGTCGAACGCCTGCCCCAGCGCCGACAGCTTCAGGCTCACCTCCGCGACACCGCCCTTGGTCAGATCGGCCTGATCGAGCAGTTTGAGCAGCTCAAGGTAGGCGTCCCGGGTCGAGAGCGCCTGCTGCTCGGTCTCTGTGTCCTCGCCGAGGTGATCGAGGGTGATGTGCAGCCCACCGGCCGCGAGATGCCGGGTGACCGCGAGCGCCTCCTGGGGCTCGGTCCCGGCGACAAAACGCTTGACCACATCTCGGCTGATCGGTGTGGTCTCTACTAGCCGTTCGACCCGGGGTGACCGAGCGGCGGCAAGGATCACGGAGCGCAGCATGAGGGCAGCCTATCGCCCTGACACTCCTGTAGAACTGCCCGGCTGAGCCCCGTGGGCGGCGGGTGTTGGGGCCCGCCCGGAAACATCATTGACATACGCTGGCACACCATTACCACGGAGAGTGCACTACCTTTGTCGGGTGGACTTCGATGCGTACGCCAAAATGGCCGTCGATCTCGTCAACGCTCCGCTGAGCGACCTCGGAAGCCTCCAGGAGCTCCTGCCGGGGCCCGACTGGATGTGCGACGACGCCACCGAGCGTGATTTGCAGGTCTTCCGGCGGGCACAAAAGCGGCTGCGCGACGTTTTCGAGCACGGATCGGCCGGACGCGAGCATGAGGCGGTCAACGAGCTCAACTCGCTGCTCGAGAGCCATCCGGTGCATCCGCGCATCTCGGGTCATCAATCGGGCAACTGGCACATTCACGTCACCAGCCGCGGGTCGATGATCAGCGCGGAATACCTCGCGGGTGCCGTGTGGGGCCTGTCCGTCTGGCTGTGCAACTTCGGCAGTGCCCGCTTCGGCGTCTGCGCCGACGAGCGCTGCGGCAACGTCTACCTCGACACCTCGTCCAACAACTGCCGCCGCTTCTGCTCGGAGCGCTGCGCCACCCGCTCGCACGTGGCCGCGCATCGCGCCCGCAAAAAGGCGGCCATCGAGGACACCGCCACCAACCTCGCCCCGGTCGGCTAACCTCGCCCACCAGCCGCGGCCGACCCGCACCACGTCGGCCGCCACCCCCGCGGTCCGGCTTGCGCCCGGCCGCTCTCAGCCGACACCCGAGCCACCGCGGCCTGATCCAGTCACGATGACTCTCGCCAGCGCCGATCGGCCGCCGACGGCTCGTTTAACCGTGCTTTTCGAACATCGAGCGTGAACCGGCCATTTCGCCCACAGGCTCAGCGCTTCCCGACGCCCGGCACGCCGGCGGTGGGGGTCAGACGGGGACGGCCAGGTGGGTGCGGGTGAAGGCGAGCGCCTCGGCCAGCGCGGCCTCGCGCACGGCCCGGCTGCGCGCACCACGCGTGGCGACCTCGAGGGCAACCGACCCGGTAAACCCCCGCTCGCCCAGCGAAGCGAGCAGCTCCGCGCACGGCTGGTTGCCGCGGCCGGGCACGAGGTGTTCGTCGCGCCCCTCGCCCGTGCCGTCGCCCAGGTGGATGTGCGCCAGCCCGGCGCCCATCCGGTCGGCCATGTCGAGCGAGTTGATCCGGCTCGCGGCGCAGTGCGAAACGTCCAATGTGTATGCGCCGTAGCCGGTCTCGGTCGGATCCCACCCCGGCGAGTAGGGCACGAAAGTGCGCCTCGCCAGGCGCACCGGATACATGTTTTCGACCGCGATCCTGATGCCGGGATGGCGAGTGGACAGTCTGTCGATCCCGTCGGCGAACCCGCGTGCGTAGTCGCGCTGCCAGGTGAACGGCGGATGCACGACAACTGTTGTGGCGCCTAGCGTTTCGGCGAGCACGACGGCCCGCTGCAGCCGCTCCATCGGATCGTTGCTCCACACCCGCTGCGTCACGAGCAGGCACGGCGCATGCACCGAGAGCACCGGCACGCCGTAATGCTTCACCAGCCCCTGCAGGGCGCTCGCATCCTGGCTGACCGCATCGGTCCAGACCATCACCTCCACGCCGTCATAGCCCAGGGTCGCGGCCATCTCGAACGAGGCCGCGGTGGGCTCGGGAAACACCGACGAACTGGACAGCGCTATGGGCACAGGCACCGTTTCAGCCTATGCCTCCGCCGCGAGCGCGGCACCGCCACGGGTCCCCGGCACGCCCGCCATCTGTGTAAACACCACAGGCGGCGGGCCGCGGCTCCCGATCACGGTGTGGGGTCGCGGATGGGTGTGCTCGGTGCCGGGACCGGCCGGGTGGCACGGGCGGCGGCCACAGCGAGACACAGATCGCGGCCGAGCTCGTCGGCCTCGTCGAGCGGCATGAGCTCGATCGATTTGCGCCCGCGCTTGATCTGGACCATGTCGCGCAGGATGAAGATGTCGAGCCGGGGTCGCATCGGTGGCATCACGCCTCACCCCACCTGAGCCGCGGCAGCGAACGTGGCCGGGCCCGGAGTCGGCTGTGGACAGACGGCGGCGATGGCGGCGGCCGCCCGTGGCGAACCCTGGGCCATCTCGCGCAGCGCCGCGTCGAGCAGCGCGATGCCGCGCGGCCGCCCGTCGCCGGGGTGGGACGATCCGCGGGCCAGGGCCAGCATCGCGCGGTCGGCCTCGACGCCGGTGACGGCCCGGTCGACGCTGCGCTGCGCGGCCAGCTCGCCGATGAGGATCGAGGCCAGCGCCCCTCGCTCGGTGGCCAGTGCCTGCTCCACCCAATGCGCCCGATCTGCCGAGGTGAACCGGGCCAAATATTGGTGCAGCCGGCCGCGCTGCGGGCGGTGGCGGCGCACGATGAGCCGCAGGGCGGCGTGCGCCACCGCGCGTGGGCATCCCGTCTCCTGCATGGTCAAGCGGATGAACTCGCCGGCGCTCGAGACGGCGGAGGCCGGCGGAATCAGCGTGTCAATCACGCCGATAGATTAGAACTAGGGTACGACATCGGGGTGGGCGAGCACCCGCGCACGAGGATGTTTATCCTGCTCAACGCGCCTTTGCCGGGCCCGCGGCGCCCACCCTAAAACATCTGATCCAAACGGGAGAGGATGACGCCCTCGCGCAGCGCCCAAGGGCAGATCCGCAGCTCATCGATCCGCAGCCGGCGCATTGCCCGCTCGGCGACGATCGCCCCCGCGACCAGCTGGTGCGCCCGGCTGGCGCTGACGCCCTCCAGCTCGGCCATTGACGCGGAAGGCATGCGCTGGACGAACCCGCGCAGCTGGTGAAGCCCCGTGCGGCTCAGCGACCGCGGCGCCCACAGGCCGTGCCCGCTCGGGACGGCGCCCGCGAGCCGGGCAAGCGACCGGAACGTCTTGGACGTCGCGGCCGCGATCTCGAACTCGAGGTCGATGTCGGCCAGCAACGAGTCCACATAGGACTCGAGCTCGGCGACCCGGTCGGCGCTGGGCGGATCGGTGGTGAACCACTCCCGGGTCAACCGGCCCGCGCCCAGCGGCAGCGACAGCGCGGTGCTCGGCGCCTCGTCGATGCCGGCCGCGATCTCCAGCGACCCGCCGCCGATGTCGAGCACCAGCAACCGCCCGGCCGACCACCCAAACCACCGCCGCACCGCGAGGAACGTCAGGCGCGCCTCGTCTTCGCCCGGCAGCACCTGCAGAGCGACACCGGTCTCGTCGTGCACCCGCTTGAGCACGCGACTGGAGTTGCGCGCGTCGCGCACCGCCGACGTCGCGAACGCCAGCATCTCATCGACGCCCAGCTGCTCGGCCGCATCACGTGCCGCCACACATGCCTTGACCAGCGCGTCGGCCCCGGCCGAGGTCAGCGAGCCATCGGGGGCCATCTGCTCGGCCAGCCGCAGGCGCTCCTTTTGCGAGTGGGCCGGCCACGGGTGGGCGCCGTGAAACGCGTCCACCACCAATAGATGAACGGTGTTGGAGCCGACATCGAGCACACCTAGGCGCATGCGCCTACCGTAGCGCCAGGATGTGACGACGTAGGCTGGGCACGTGAAAGAGGTAATGCTGGGCTTCCCCCGCGAGTGGATTGAGTTCATCGATCCGGCCGATCCGGAGCACCTGATCCGGGCCGACCTGACCTGGCTGCTGTCGCGCTGGAGTTGCGTGTATGGCAGCGGATGCAAGGGCATCACCGGCCGCCCGATCGAGGGCTGCTGCTCACATGGCGCCTTTTTCACCGACAAAGACGACGAGAAGCGCGTCAAGGCCGCGGTCAAGCGGCTCGACCCGACGACGTGGCAGCGCCACGTGAAGGGGTTCAAAAACTGGACCGAGGTCGACGAGCTCGACGACAAGCCCGCCCGGCGCACGGCCACCCGGCGTGACGGGCCGTGCGTGTTCCAAAACGACCCCGACTTCCCGGGCGGCGGAGGCTGCGCGCTGCACGGCCAGGCGTTGCGCGATGGCGTACACCCCTTGAAATACAAACCCGACGTGTGCTGGCAGCTGCCGATCAGGCGCGGGCAGGATTGGGTGACCCGGCCCGACGAGACCAAGGTGCTCGTGTCGACGATCACCGAGTTCGACCGGCGCGGCTGGGGCGCGGGCGGGCACGACCTGCACTGGTGGTGCACGTCGTCGCCGGATGCGCACGTGGAGAAGGATCCGGTCTATCTCACCTACGCGCCCGAGCTGACCGAGCTGCTGGGCGAGCTGGCCTACGCCGAGCTGGCCCGCATGTGCAAGGAGCGTGAGGAGCGCGGCCTGGTCGCACCCCACCCGGCGACGGTCGCGGCGAAGCGCTCAACCTGATGCCCGGGTCAGACGTCGATGAGTTGTGACCGACGTAGGGTTTCGTGAATTTGTGGAAGCGCGGTACGGAGAGCTTCTCCGGACAGCGTTTCTTTGACCGGTACCCATCACGCCGCCGAAGATCTGCTGCAGTCCGCACTGCTGAAGCTCATGGATCGATGGCAAAGCGTCGATGAGCCCAAAGGCTACCTCTATCGCATCATGGCCAACCAGCGGGTCAGCCTGTGGCGCCGGATCGGCGCGCGCGAACTGCTGACCGACTCGCTGCCCGTGGTGTCGATCCCCGACCAGGCCGAGGCCGTGGCGCAGCGCGACGAGCTGTTGTCCGCATTGGACAGACTGCCCGCGCGCACGCGCACGATTCTCGTGCTGCGCTACTGGCTCGACTATTCGGAGGCCGACACCGCCGCGATGCTCGGCAGTTCGATCGGCTCGGTGAAGAGCCAGTCCTCGCGCGGCCTGGCGAAGCTGCGCTCCCGCTTGACCGGACAGGAGGTCCCGGCATGAGCATCGACGAACTACGCGCCGGGTTTTCGCGCCTGGCCACACAGACCCGCCCGGCCCCGCAGCCGTACGCGCGCCTGATCGCCCGCCGCCGCAAGCGTTTCCGGCTGCGCCTGGCCGGCATCGCCGCCGCGTTGCTCGCGGCCGTCGTGTCCGCGCCGCTCGCGCTGCAGGCCGGGAGCGCGCCACCCGGGCCGCCGCCGATGCCGATGCCGTTCACCGCGTGGACCAAGCGGCTCATCGATTCACCCACCAGGGGCAGCCTCGCGGGCAACACGGCGCTTATCGAGGAGTTGGAGCGGGCGTTCATCGCCAAGCGGGGCGCGGACAGGGTGCCCGAGGCTCTCGACCGGACCAAGGTCCTGTTCGCCCACGACATCGGTGCGGTGCGGCACGTCCTCGTGGCGCACTATTCGGACACGCGCGCCTACTTGGTGCTCCGCTACGCGGATGCGGCGGCGGGGATCGCCCAGTTGATGAACGCAGGCGCGGCGTTTTACCCCAGCCCGGGCCCGTTCTTCGTGACGATCACCAGCTTTGAAGGCGGCCTCACCGTCCTCGGGGTCGCCCCCGGCGGATGCCTCATCAGCACATCGGACGGCCCAGCCGCCATGCGGGATTACGTGGCGCGTGACGACGCACCGGAGGGTGAGGTGTGGCGAGTTTCGTGTGAGGGCAAGGAAATGGAGGCCCGCAGCCTCAACCCCCACGGGGGTCTCATGCTCTTGCCCGACAGGTTGAGCGCATACAAGTGGTTCACCGGCCGCGTCGGCGCGGTGCGCTGGGATCGCAACGGCACCACCGTCATCGCCCCGCAGACCGGCGCCGGACCGGCGATCCTCGTGCTGGGCGAAGGCGAAGACGGTGTGCTGGCGCTGGACCCGCCCGACGGCGCGCCGAGGCCGAGCCGGGCCGTCGGCGGCTCATCGCGGACGCTTGTCGGGACGGGCAATGCCTATGCCACGGGCGACATCGTCGTCGTGCGCGTGCCACAACGCGCCGGCAACGGCGCGGAGCTCAGCAACCAACTGCTGGTGCTCGGGCCCGCCGGGAGCCGGGCCGAGGCGATCTCCAACGCCGGGCTCTCGCTGGCCACCGTCGAGCTCACCGACGGCATAGGCTACCTGGTTGTCGATATCGGGGCGGCCACGCGGATCAAGGTCGGGTCGGTGAGCTTCGATTTCAATGAACCGGCCGAGGGAGTGCGCCTCTTCGAGCAGCCACTCTTCAACCGCTGGGAGTGACAACCTTTCCCCGGCACAAGCGCGTCTCAGTATCTGGTGACTGGGCGACGGCTCACCCAGTCACCCTTATTTCCGCAGCGGCACAAGCACGGCTTCACCCGAAGAAACCAAACCCGCAAGGAAACCAAAGCCACGGGGAACCAGAGTCGCGGGGAAACCTGGAAGCCCGGCCTACGGCTCGAACTTGTAACCCAGCCCGCGCACCGTCACCAGATAACGCGGCGTCGACGGCTCCGGCTCGATCTTTGACCGGAGCCGTTTCACGTGCACGTCAAGGGTTTTGGTGTCCCCCACGTAGTCCGCGCCCCACACCCGGTCGATCAGCTGGCCACGCGTGAGGACCCGCCCCGCGTTGCGCAGCAACAGCTCCAACAGCTCGAACTCCTTGAGCGGCAACTGCACCGCCGAACCGTCCACGGTCACCACGTGCCGCTCGACGTCCATGCGCACCGGCCCGGCCGACAGGGTCGCGCCCGCGTGCTCCACGACCTCTGAGGTCTGCCGGCGCAGCACTGCCCTGATCCGGGCGACCAGCTCGCGCGGCGAATACGGCTTGGTCACGTAGTCATCGGCGCCGATCTCCAGGCCCACCACCTTGTCGATCTCGCTGTCGCGCGCCGTGACCATGATGATCGGCACGTTGGACCGCTGCCGCAGCTGCCTGCACACCTCGGTGCCCGGCATCTCCGGCAGCATCAGGTCGAGCAGGACGATGTCCGCGCCCGTGCGGTCGAACTCTGTCAGCGCGGCGGGCCCGGTCGCGGCGATCGAGACCTCGAAGCCCTCCTTGCGCAACATGTACGACAGCACATCCGAGAACGACTCCTCGTCCTCCACAACCAGCACACGGGACATCACTGTTTCACCCTCTCCAAGGTGGGTAGCGGCAAGATCGCGTCGGGAGGTACCGCGGGCAGACGCAAGGTGAACGTCGAACCACCGCCGAGACGACTGCGCACGTCAACGCGCCCGCCGTGGTTGGTGGCGATGTGCTTGACGATCGCGAGGCCGAGCCCCGTGCCGCCGGTCTCCCTTGACCGGGCCTGATCCGCGCGGTAGAACCGCTCGAACACGCGGTCCAGATCCTGTGGTGCGATGCCGATCCCCTGATCCGAGACGCTGATGTCGACCCGGTCGCCCTCGGCCACCGCGCCAACGATAACCGCCGAGCCCTCGGGCGAATAGGCCACGGCATTTTCCACCAGATTGCCGACGGCCGTCGCGAATTGCTTGTCATTGCCAAAAATCGTCAATCCTTTGGTACCGACCACAACCAGCTCGATGCGCTTTGCCGCCGCGGCCGTGCGCATGCGGTCGAGCGCATCGGCGATCACCCAGTCGACCGAGACCGGCTCCGGGTCGGGCAGCCGCTCGGCGCCCTGCAGGCGCGACAGCTCCATCAGCTCGGTGACGAGCTGGCCCAGGCGGGTGCTCTCGCGCTGGATCCGCTCCGCGAAGCGGCGGCTGGCCGCCACATCGGTGGCCGGGTCGGCGCCCGGCGCGGAGGGGTCGGTCGCGTCCAGCAGGCCCTCCGCGAGCAGCTGGAGGGCGCCGATGGGGGTCTTGAGCTCGTGGCTGACGTTGGCCACGAAGTCGCGGCGCACTCGCTCGACCCGGTGGGCCTCGGTGACGTCGGCCGCCTCAACGCAGATCATGCCGCCGCCGATGGCGACCGCGCGCAGGTGCACGCCGAGCGGCTCGCCGGGCGGGCGCGGGAGATCCATCTCGACCTCACGCCGGATGCCCGTGTGTCGGACCTGCCCCGCGAGCGTGCGCAGGATGGGGTGCGCCACGACCTGGCCCGGCTGGGCGCCCGCTCGCAGCAGGCCCATCGCGCGGGCCGACGGGTTGGCCATCATCACGCCATCGGACGCGTCGAGCAGCACGACACCGACCCGCAGCGAGTCGAGGCTCTTGCGCCCCAGCCCGGCATGCGGATCCACCGGCGCGTCGAGCGCCGGTGCGGGCTCGTTTTTCCTGCCCCACCTCATAGGAGATTCCTGCCCCACCTCACGAAGCGATGGTAGGTCAAGCCGTTCACCTGGCATTACACTGAAGAAAGACAAAAAGGGCATCGCGTTCGATGTTCACCTACCAGCCGGGTTTCGTTCATCTAGGCTCCCCTACAGTGGCTTCCATGCGCGAGGAGTTCCGTGCCGACCTTTACGAGGTCGGCCGCCAGCTGGTGTCCATGGCTGAGGCCGTCCGCACCGCGATGGGCGCGGCAACCACCGCGCTGCTCAGCGCCGACAAGGAGGGCGCCGAGCGGGTGATCGCCCGCGACGAGCACGTCAACGACCTGCTGCGTTCGGTCGAGGACAAGGTCCTGCGCATTCTCGCCCAGCAGGCGCCGGTCGCGTCCGACCTGCGCATGGTGATCACCGCGCTGAAGATCGGCACAGATCTGGAGCGCATGGGCGATCTCGCCGAGCATGTGGCCAAGGCCGCCGTCCGGCGCTACCCGGCCGTCGCCGTGCCGGCCGAGCTCGCGGGCGTCGTGGGCCAGATGGCCAACGTGGCCGACCGCATCGCTGGCAAGATCACGCTCATCCTCGCCTCGCGTGACATCGAGCGCGCCTTCGAGCTCGAGCGCGACGACGACGCCATGGACGAGCTCGAGCACACGCTCTACGCCCGCGTCCTGAGTCCGAGTTGGACACACGGCGTGGCGGCCGCGGTCGACGCGGCCCTGCTCGCCCGCTTCTACGAGCGTTATGCCGACCACGCGGTCAACGCCGGCCAGCACGTGATCTATCTCGTGACCGGCGAGACCAACCCCACCGTCACTCCGGATGAGACTGATCAACCATCCGATTGAGCGGCCCGCGATCGTCGGGGAAGTCGAGTAGTTCGTAGACGTATTCGAACGTGAAGGTTTCGGTGTCGAGCACGCCGATGCTTCCCGGGGTCACGCGCTGGCCCGGGTTGTCGAGCTCGGGACGATGCCGGTTGCGCCCGGGATAGACCAGCTGGGCGAGCGCATAGGACACGGTCGGGCCATAGTGGCGCGGTCCGTTGACGTGATGGTAGTGGCCGCTCACGTGCAGGCGCGGGCGCAGCCGCGCGATGAGCCGGGACAGCTTGGGCGAGCCCGCGGGGTTGCCGCGCCAGTCCTGGCACAGCCCATGGGGACCGTCGTGCGTCACGAGGATGTCCACGCTGCCGGGCTCGGCGCCCATCAGCCGGTCATAAGCGGCCTCATCGAGGTCCATGTAGCCCGGCTCCTCGACCCGTCCGAGGAAGGCGACCCTTTGACCCGCAAGCGTTTCCACGTGTCCACAGGCGACATGGTGGAACGCGCCGCACGGATCGATCGGGACGATGGCGCGGCCGTGCGAAAGGTGCAGCCCGTCCAGCCACTCGAAGTCCTCGTGGTTGCCGCTGGCAAACAGGACCGGCGGGATCAGGCCCAGCGCACCGCGGACCGCCGAGGCCACCTCCGCAGACGGCGTCAGCAGGCGGAAGAGGTCGTTCTGTGCCGGGTTTTCGGCGGCGAAGCGCTTGCTCGGCCCGTCCATCCGCTCGGGCGTGGGATAGGCGCCCATGTCGCCGACCTGGATCGCGGCGTCCAGCCGCGCGCCGTGGCGGCGTTGCCACTCCAGGAGCGCGGCGAGGGCGTGCAGCACGCAGCCGTGCACGTCACCGATGAAGGCGATCCTCACGCCGTCACCGTCCGGAACTCGACCCGCAGCGGCAGGTGGTCGGACGGTTCGGCGAGCGACGGCAGGACGGTGTCGCGCGTGAGCCGGGGCAGCACCCCGGGGCTCGGAGCCAACCGGCCCTTGGAGTACAGCAGGTAGTCGAGCTTGCGCGCCCGGCCGTTGGCCGCGCACGTGTCCCACGGACGCTGGGTGCGGCAGCTCTCCTCCATCCCGGCATCCAGCGCGGCCGCGAGCACGATGCTCTGCGAGATCGCGTTGAAGTCGCCCGCGAACACCCATGTGTCGTGTGGCGCGGTGGCGTCGCGATGCGCCAGCAGCCGCGACATCTGTTGGTATCCGGCGTGTTCGGCGGGCGGGGTCGCGTCGCGCTGCCACGGCAGGTGCGCGCACGCGACGTGCAGCGGACTGTCGCCAATGGACAGATGGGCGACCAGTGCCGGCCCGGCTAGGATCTCGTGCCCGAGCCATTCGAAGCGCGCCCGGCGGGCCAGGATCGCGAGCCCGTCGGGGCGGTCCCCGCGCGGCGCGTACACCGCGTGATGGGTTGCCTCGAAGCGGGCGCGGGCGGCATCGTATATCGCGGGTTCGACTTCCTGCAGGCAGAGCAGGTCGGCGTCGAGCCCTTCGAGGCGTTGCAGCACAAGGGCGTGGCGCCGGTCGGGGTCGAGCGCCTCGGGCGCGGAGAGGGGATAGCGATCCGGATACACGAACGATTGCGCCAAAACGTTGTAGCTCACGGCCGCGAAGGCTGTTGTCATGCAGCGCACGCTATTGGCCGCCACCCATCCGGCACCAGGACACGATCCCGGACATGGCTGTGAAAGGCATGGCTGTAAAGGACATGGCTGTAAAGGACATGGACGTCACCGACCCGCTGGGCTGCACGTGGGCCCGCTACGTCGAACGGCTCGCCGACGAGCACGGCGGCTGGACCGCGCTGACCCATCTGCTCATGCGCCGCGCCGGACCTTCGGCCGGCCTGCCCGAGGATCCCGGCTCGATCGAGCGCGGCCTGCGCCGGCTCAGGTCGCGCGGCAACGCACCGGGCGGGCAGTATGGGCGGTGGCTGCTGGAGCACTTCGGCGTGCCGCGCCCGCTGGACGAGACGGCCCGCTGGATGGGCCAATACCATTCACGCTTCTCCGATCTGCCCCTGTCCATGTGCGAGGCGCAGCTGCGGCTCTGGGACCGGCCGCCCATCTCCGAGTCACCGGCGGCGTGCTGGATCCGCCTGGGCCTGGCATCCGTCGCGATGCGGCGCGGCGACCCCGACGGTGCCCTGGCGAGGCTCGGCGAGGACAAAGCACACCCGCTCGCGGCGCGGATCGAGGCCGAATTGCTCCGTGCCCGCCTCGGCACCCTCGAAGCATTGACCCGCGCCCGCGCGGCAATAGCCCGGCTACAGCGAGGGCCCGAACGCGATTGCTACCACGCCCGATGGGCCGATCAGCGGGCCTATCAGCACGCACGCGCCGCGCGATACGCCGCGGCCGCGCGCTTCTACCGCTCGATCGACCCGGACAGCCCGGTCCCGTTCGCGCTTTTCCGCCGGCATCACGGACTGGCCTACTGTCACTGGCGGCTGGGCGAGCCCGACACCGCGACCGCACACGCCCGTGCCGCGCTGGACCACGCGGGCGACGCCGGCCTGCTCCGCTTCCGCGTCATGGCGCTCGAGCTCCTCGCGCACATCCAACCCGCCGACGCGCCCGCGTTACTGATGCGAGCCGGGCTGATAAGAAAAGAGCTGGAGCATCTCACTTCGTCGTAGCGCCGGTGAGGCCCGACTGGACCTGCCGGTGGAAGGCCAGATACACGGCCAGAATCGGGAGCATCGCAAGCGTCATGCCCGCGAAGAGGCGCGCGAAATCGGTCTCGTAGCGCGCGTTTGTCGCGAGCTCCAGCAGCCCCTGCGTCAACACCTTCGGGCCGTCGTCGGCCTTGATGAGTACCACAGGCAAAAGGAATTGATTCCACTGCCCGATCACATTGAAGATGGCGATGCTCACCAGGCCCGGCTTGGCCATGGGCATCATCACCTGGAAGAAGGTGCGCACGTGCCCGGCACCATCCACCGCGGCCGCCTCGGCGATCGTGGTCGGCAGCGTCCGGAAGAAGGCGTGCAGGAAGAAGATGGTGAACGGCATCGAGTAGGCGATGTACACCAGGACCAGCCCGCCACGCGTGTCCACGCCGATCAGCGACTCCAGCCCGAGCAGCTCGCCCACGTCCTGCACGAGCAGATACAGCGGCAGGATGCCCATGTAGATGGGCACGGTCAGGCCGGTGACAAACATCCAGTAGATGAGCCGGTTGCCCGGAAACTTGTAGCGCGCCAGCACATACGCGGCCATCGAGCCGCACAGCATGGTGAGCGTGACGCTGAACGCCATCACCAGCACCGTGTTGAGGAAGAACTCGCCGATGTGCCCCTTGGTCCACGCCCGGCCGAAGGCGCCCATCAACCACTGCTCCGGCAGGGCCAGCGGCTTGTTGAGGATCTCGGTGTCGGTCTTGAACGACTGGATGATCGCCCACACCAGCGGGATGGTCACCATCGCGCCCCAGATGAACAGGAACGTGTGCGAGAACGCGTTGAGGATTCCCCGTTCCTTTTTCAAGGCGGGCGTTTCTTTCGCTACCGGTGTGGGCGGGGCGGTCCGGGGCGGCGCCGTGGTCGTCATCTCGAAACCCCTTAGAACTCGATCTTGTCGCGGCTGCTGGTGATGCGCAGCTGCACGGCGGCCAGCAACAGCGTGATGATGGCGATGGAAACGCCCATCGCGCAGGCGTAGGCGAACGCGTCGAAGCGGTCCGGGCGGAACGAGTTGGTGAGCATCCACGAGCTCATCACCTCGGTGGCGTGGTTGGGCCCGCCGACGCCCGGGGTCAGCCCGACCACCAGAGCGTAAAAGTCCAGTGCGGCGATTCCGAGGTACACCCAAGCAATCGAGACATGCTCGCGGAGAAGCGGCAGGGTCACCTTGAAGAAGGTCTGCACCCGGCTGGATCCGTCCAGCGTCGCGGCCTCGAAGATGTCCTTGGGGATGGACTGCATGGCCGCGGAGAACAGCACCAGGTAGAAGCCGACGCTGCCCCAGATCGCCACCACGATCAGGCAGATGAGCGCGATGGGCGCGTCGAGCACGAAGTTGCCGAGCGTTATCTTGCCGATGATCGAGTCGGTCTCGCCCAGGAACGCCAACGGTTGCTGGCGGTCGACCATGCCGAGCTCGATGAGGATGGCGTTGAGCATGCCGCCGTCGTTGCCCTGATAGACGCGCCGCCAGATCACGGCCACGATGGCGATCGAGAGCACCTGCGGGAAGAAGAACACGAACTTGTACACCGACGACCCGCGCACGCCCCGGATCCCCGCTTTGTCGCCGCGCCCACCGATGTTGAGCATGAACGCGAAGAACAGCGCGATCAGGATCGTGATGATCGGAAACAGCGTCAGGATCACCACGTTGTGACCGATGGCCCGCAGGTAGACCTCGTCCTTGAACAGCTCCAGATAGTTGGAGAAGCCCACGAAGCTGTGCTCCGGGCTGAAGCCCGTCGTGTCCGTCAACGAGAAGTAGAACGCCTGCCCATATGGGACAAGGACATAGACCACGTATAGCAGTACCGGAGCGAAGAGAAACCCGGTGATGAAACGGGCTCTGCCTTGCCGCATCTGGAGTCCTTCCTTCAAGGATGGGTGGGGCCCGTCGGCCCCACCCGGCGCAAACCGATCAGTCGGGACGCTTCTGCTTGGTGATCTTGTCGTCCTTGGCCACCTCGTCAGCGGCCTTCTGCACGGCGTCCTGGAACTGAGCCGGCGTGATCTTGCCCGCCATCAGCTCGGTGGCCTGTGCGCCGACCGCCTTCTGCAGGGTCGGGTACCAGCCCTCGTAGTACCAGGTGATGACCTCGGGCGCGTCGGCCGCGACCTTCGACGCCGACGTCAGGGCGTTGGAGATGGTCAGGCCATCCGCGGCGCCCTTGACGACCGGCAGCGACTTGGTGAGCTCGGCGAACTTGCGCGCCCACTCCTTGCTCAGCATGAGCCGCAGGAACTCCAGACCGCCGGCCACGTTCTTGCCCTTGGACGGGATGATGAAGCCCTCACCGGGTGCGGCGTGAACCGTGCCCGCCTTGGCCTTGTCGGACGTGGTCAGGTCCCACGGCGCGGCCACGGCGAGCTTCGCCGTGCCGAGGGTCTTGGTCATCTCGCCCTCGAGCCACGAGCCGCACCAGATGAACAGGGCCTTGTTGTCGATCACGGCCTGCTGCGTGGTGGTGTGGTCGAGCGTCGGCGCGCCCGGCTGCAGCCAGCCCTTGCCCGCGATTTCCGCCAGCTTCTCGGTGGCGGCCTTCACTGCGTCGGACTTCCACGCGTTGGGCTCCAGGTGGTCGATGGCTGCGATCGCGGCCTTGCCGCCGACCTTCCAGATCCACTCGTTGACGACGTTGTGGATGTACCACGGGTACTGCCCCTGGAACGTGTAGGCGGCGATGCCCTCCTTCTTGGCGGCCTCGGCCAGGGTGGCGAACTCCGCCCAGGTCTTCGGGACCTTCCAGCCCTTGGCGTCGAACAGGGTCTGGTTGTACCAGTGGCCGTAAATGGAGTACGCGTAGTTGAGCGTGTAGGGCTTGCCGTCCTGCAGACCCGACTCGATGGTGCCGGCGACGAGCGTGTCCTTGACCTTCTTGCTCGGGTCGTCGATGCTGGCGGCCTCGAGCAGATCGGTGAGGTCGACCAGCTGGCCACCCTTGACGACCGGGCCCACGGGGATGGTCTCCGGCGACGAGTTGTTCAGCACGTCCGGCACGTTGCCGCTGTAGAAGCCCGGCTGGTAGTCGGTGAGGATGGTCTTGGAGAACTTGAGGTCCACCTTGCCACCGCGCTTGGCTTCATACTGCGTGGCGAAGAACTTGGCGTAGTCCTCGCCGAACCCGCCGTTGAAGAACGCCGCGTTCAGGCCCTTGCCCTGCTCGACGCCGAACGGGTTCTCCGCGGTCTTGGCCGCCCCGCTGCCGCCCGTGCCGTCGCCCTCTTTGTTGCAGGCGGCGAGCAGGCCCGCGGCGGGGGTGGCGAGCAGGCCGGCAGCCGCCGCCCGCCGCAGCACGGTGCGGCGCGTGAGGTCCGACGGTTTGTCGGAGGAAGTTGTCATTTCATCTCCTCGTGCTGATTTTTGTTGGTACCAAAGGGGTTTACCGTGGATTGTCATGCCGCCACCTCGCGGATCCGGTGGCCGGCGACCGCCTGAGAGGTGCGCTGGAAGGCGGTGTGGGAGCGGGCATGCGCGCGCTGTGCCACCGCGATGTAGAGCAGGTCCAGCAGGACCAGCTGCGGGTGGCGGGCAGACAGCGCATCGGGCCGGAACGTGGTGGCCTGCGCCGCGGTGAGGAGCACGACGTCGGCCACGTCCGCCAGCGGCGAACCGGGAAAACCTGTCACGACAACGGTTGTGGCGCCGCGGCTCGCGGCTTCGGCGGCCATCTCCACCGTCTCGCGGGTCTGTCCGGAGTGGGAGATGCCCAGGGCGACATCCCCCTGGCGCAGCAGCGCCGCGCTGGCTAGTCCATTGTGGACGTCGGGCCACGACCATGCGGCGATCCCGATGCGGTGCAGTGAGAATGCCATCTCCGCACCGACCAGGGCCGAGCCCGACGCACCGTAGATGTCGACGCGATTGGCGCCCGCGATGGCGTCTGCCGCACGCTCGACCGCGGCCAGGTCGGTCATGGCCGCCGTTTCCTGCATCGCCCGCGTGTCCGCGGCCATGATCTGGCCGAGCACGCGCTCGAGCGGGTCGTTGGGTTCGATCTCCCGCCCGATGTCGACCGCCCATCCGGCCGAGCGTGCCGCCCGGCCGGTCTCGCCCGCGATGGCCAGGCGAAGGTCGGAGTATCCCTCGAACCCGAGGGCGCGGCAGAAGCGGGTGACCGTGGCGGGTGAGGTGCCGGAGCGCTCCGAGAGCTCGACGATGGTGGCGCGCGCCGCCCCCGCCGGGTCTGTGAGCACGTATTCGGCGACGCGCCGGATCGCTCCCGCGAATTGCGGAAGCTGTGTGCGTAGCCGAGCAAGGACACCTGACTCCACTGCCAGCAACCTCTACCTTTCTGGAAGGACTGTTTACTGTTAGTGGAAAGAATTCTTACTCACTTGGGCCTGGTGTCAACAGCCAATGCCCAAGTTTTCAATTTGTTACAAGATGTGTCCCCCGTCCGGCCGATGGCTCGTCGGCCGGACGGGGGAGCATTTGATAGCCGGTCAGGCGGGAACGGGCTCCGAGGAGACCTGGCGGAAATGCCGGCGCGTGCCAAGCAACGCGCAGGCGTGATCGCCTTTAAGGCGACAGTTACCCATTTGCAGCGACTGCGTCGTATTGCCGCGGCTGCGTCGCGGTCACGCGATCACGAGCGGCCGCCGCCAGCAGGTGCCCGATCGCCGCGGCGAAGCCGAGCAACGCGCACAGCAGCCAATGCCACGAGCCGATCGCGCCGAGGCTCCAGCCGCCGACCGCCGGCGCCACGAAGAACGCCAGGGGAAAGACCAGATTGAATACCGCTTGGTACCTGCCGCGCAGGTCGGCCGGCGCGAGTTGCGCGATGATCGATGCGTTGGGCGGCGCGGCAAGCATCTGGCCGGACGTCCACACGATCGCCGCCGCGAGGTAGATCCACGCAGCGTCCGCGAAGATCAACACACCGTAGCCAAGCCCGATCAGTCCTAAAGCGACGGCCAGCACCGAGCCGAATCCATAGCTGTCAATCAGCTTGGGCACGAAGAGTTGACCGATCACGATGAGTGCGCCGCTCACGGAGACCACCAGCCCGAACGCCGACGGCCGCAGCCCGTCGCCCGCCATCGCCAGCTGCACCGTCGACGAGCTCTGCACGGTGAGCACGGCGAGGGCAAACGTGAGCCCGACGAACACGAGGAACACCCGGTCCCGGAACACCGCGCCGAGCCCTTGGCGCGCCTCGGTTTTCACGCCATCCGCCGCCGTCGGGCGCGTCTCGGGCACGAGCCGCCACACGATCACGGCCGCGAGCGCGGTCATCGCCGCGTCGCCGGCGAACAGCGCGAAGAAGCTGACCTCGGCGATCAGCCCGGCCAGGGCGCCCGCGGCGGCCATGCCCATGTTGAACGCCCAGAACTGCAGGTTGAACGCCCTCGGCCGATCCTGCAGGGGCGTCACGTCGACGATCGCCGCGACCATCGGCGCGCTGGGCAGCATGTGCGTGAGTCCAATCAGGACGGCCAGCGTCGC
>JBIOYB010000255.1:0-20866 GCA_044869915.1 Allorhizocola sp. | reverse complement strand
ATCGGCAGCACCGCCACCAGGGTGACTATCGCCAGCGGCACGCGAGTCGCCGCACCCGCACGGATCAGCAGGTATGGCAGCAGCGCCGCGGCGACCAGCACGGCCTGCGCCGGCTGCCCGGACCAGCCGGTGGAGAACGCGAACGCACCGCCGAGCAACACCAAAGCGGGCAACACTATCCGTCTCACTGCGCCACCACCCGGTCCCACAGCCGCAGCAGGTCACCGCTACCGGCCGCCCGCAGCACCGTGACCTGGCCGACGGCTTGCACCCCACCGTCGCGCGAACCGTCCACAATGGCCAGCACGCCGGCGGCGCCGTGCGCCGCCTCGGACAGCAGCGGCCCGGTCTGGGCCGCGCCACCGCTGACCACGGCCACCACATCCCGGTCGCCGATGGGGATCCCGGCGAACTCCCGGCCCGCCTCCCGGACCGAGGTCACCTCTGCCAGCGCGCTCACCAGTTCCCGCCTGGCCTGCGCGAGCCGGCTGCGGGTGGACGCCTCGACGTCGATCTGGCGGCACACCGTGAGCAGCCGCACCCCGTTGCCGGTTTCCGCCGCGTTCACCGCGAGCGAGGCCGCCACCTCCACCGCCTCCTCCACTTCGTCCACTGTGGAATATGCCGCCGCCCGGTCGTCGAGCAGCACGGTCAGGTGCGGCAGGGCCGGATCGGAGTCCTCGCGCACCATGAGCGTGCCGGTGCGGGCGCTGGTCGCCGCGTGCAGGCGGCGCAGATCGTCACCGGGCACATACTCGCGCAGGCCGACCAGATCGACGCCGCCCTGCTCGACCCGTTCGTCCGCGCCGGCCTGTCCCCTGCGCACACCCGCGGGCAGGCCGCGCACGCTCAACACCCGCGGCAGCACCTTGACCGCGACGGCACCGCCGAGCGCGGCCCGGTTTTCGGCCAGACCCGCCACTCCCCGCTGGATGACCAGGAGCGGCCCGATCCGCAGCACGCCACGCTTTTGCGTCGGGATGGGATAGTGCACCTCGCTGGCTCGGTCGCCCCGCGGGCGCGGCACCTCGACCGGCATCGGCCGGCCCGCGATGTGCTCAAGCACCTCGATGCTGCCCGGGAGGAAGCCGCGGGAACGCCTGACCCGCAGCGTCGCGCCGCACTGCCCGAATCGGGTCACCTCCGACGGCGACACCACGCGGCGCACCGACACCGGCGAGCGCCGCAGCACCGACAGGAAGCTGAGCACCGCCAAGCAGCCCAGGGCCGTCCCGAGCCCGGCCACTCCCGGATAGCGCCAGGCCCACCCGGCCGCCGCGAGCACGACACCGAGACCGAGCACGCCCCAGCCGCGGGCGGTGAACCGGCACGTCCACCTGCCCTCCAGCGGCAAGCCCTCCGGGAGGCTCATCGCCGCCTCCGGCGCGACCACACGAACACTTGCGGCAGCAACAGGAGCAGTGCCAGCGGCGCCGCCACCAGACCGTCCATATTAGACCTTTCGGCGGACTGGGATGACGCCGCCGTGAGCTGGGTCAGCGGCAGCGCGCCCGACTGCTGGTTTTGCAGGAAGAAGTTCCAGGTCTCCGCCGCACCGCCCTGACAAGGCGTGCGCAGGCGGACCGCGTCGCCCGCCGCGTAGACGCAGGGGTTGCGGATGTCGCCCTCCTGGTTTTGCAGCGAATGTGGGTTGCCGTCCTGCGGGCGGACATTCCAGCGCCGTGGCCGCTCCGAGCAGCCATCGCCGGCGTATCGCAACGACACGCCGTTGGGCGAGATGCACTGCCCGTTCACCACCGTCGTGATCGGCCCGGTGTTGAGCAGGCGCCACAGGTGCCCGGTGTCGCCGGGATCGCAGGTCGCCAGCACGTGGTTGAAGGTCCAGCATTTCACGTTGCTGCTGACGATCATCACGGTCGAGTTGTTGTTGTAGAAGAATTGCGCCTGCTGCGGGATGGTCGAACTCGCGCTCGCGGCTGGTCCCACGCCGGCCGAGTTGTAGAGGCTCGCCGAGATGGTGATCCCGCCGCCGCGCAAACACAGGTCGTCGAGGTCGCCGCACTGGATGTCGAAACCGTAGGTGCGCTGATTGATGGGTACGCTCCGGGCCTGCCCCCGGACTCCCCTGCCGTCGGAAACGGTCAGGTCATAGGCGCTCACCGGGGAGCCGCCGTCGCTGGCCACGTCGACCGTCACGCGCAGGGTCAGCATGTGCGGCAGGCGTTGGGCCATTTCCGCACCGGTGATCCTGGGCGCGGCGGGCGGGCCGTAGGCGGTGACGGCATTGCTTGGCGCGGAACGATATTCGACCCCCTGCGGTGTCACCGACTCGACGATGAACCCCACCTCCTGGCCGAGCGGGACCTGCCCGAAGATGGCCGAGTCGGCCGCGGCGTCGGCAAGGGTGTACACCACCTGGCGGTTGTCCGCGCGCAGGATGCGATAACTCGCGGGTGCGACCGCGGGCCGGGTCCACGTGAGCTGGATGGTCGCGTCGGGCCGGGCCGTGGCGCGGACGTCGGTTGCCGTGTAGTCGCCTGCCTGTGGCGGGCGGCTGCTCGGTGCCGCAGGTGGGCTGGAGGAGCGAACCTGCGTGGGGCGAGCGGTCGGGCTCCCGGTCGGCCCGTTCGACGGGCCGCCGACGGTCGGGTTGGGGGACGGACGGGCGGGGCTCGGCGACGGCCTGCGCATTGTCGATGGCACGGCGGTCGGCCGGCTCGTCGGGTCGACGGCCGGGGCCAGCGGGTCGCGCGTGCGGATGTCCTGGACGGAACCGTCCGGCTTGATGACCTTCCCGACATCGGCGCCGATCACGTTGATGATGAGCAGGCCCGCGTTGAGCACCAGCTCCGGTCTGCCCTCCGGGAGCTGGATCGCGGGCGCCGCCGGGTTGCCGTTGCGGTCGAGGATGATGACCTTCCGGTCGCCGGGGCAGGGCACGTGCACCAGGTCTCGGTAGACCACGGGCCTGCCGGGTGTGCGGCAGGCCTGCGCCGCGCTGTCCACAGTGGAGACCTTGCCGTCGTGCACGATCACGACGGCCGAGTCTTCGGGCGCGACGGCGGGCACGATGTTGGCCGGGCTGGCCTCCGCGGCGATCAGCGGCCCTTCGACCGGTGGCGCCTGGGAGCTGGCATCGGCGCCGGTGCCGACCTGGGTCACGGAGCCGCCGGGGTCGAGGACGGTCACCCCCATGTCGTGCGCGACCAGCACAGCCTGCTCCCCCGCGGGCACCGTCCGCCGGCCGCGCTCGGCGAAGGTGCTCGAGGCGTCGGAGTATTGCGTCTGTACGAGCTCACCGGCCCTGTCCAGCAACCACAGCGAATCCTCCTCTTTGGACACGGCCGCGTCGGCGAGCGGCTTGCCCAGCCGCAACGGCGTGCCCATGGTCTGCGCCGTGAGCTCGTCGATCCGCTCGACTCGGCCGGATGCCTTGTCCGCCAAGAAGATCCGGCCCTTGCTGAGCAGCACCTCGACGCCCGGGTTACCCTTGCGGGCGCCGCTGAAGGTGAGCGTGGAAAGGTCGATGACCGTCACCGAGTTGTCGGTGCGGTTGGTGACGGTGAGCACTCGGCCGTCCTGCGTGACGTAGAGGTCGTCGCCGGGCCCCGCGACGAGCAGCTTGTCGCCTGTCCGCCCGGTGTCAGGGTTCACCTGAGTGACGTGACCGTCCCCATTGGACAGCCAGGTCAGTGGATTCGGTATCTTCAACGCGCTTTGCGCGATGCCCGAGCCGAGCACCGCCGCCGCGACCAGCATGCACGCCACCGCGATCAGGCCGAACTCCACCCAGCTGCGCCGCAGGCCCTTTGCCCTCAACGTATTTCTCCTTCAGCTCAGTCGGCGGCCGGACGCGGCACCTCGACCGCCTGCAGCGCCTCGGCCAGCACCCCCGCGGCCGTGGCGCCGGACAACTGCGCGTCCCGCGACAGCACCAGCCGGTGCGCGAGCACCGGCTCCGCCAGCCGCTGCAGGTCACCGGGGACCACGTAATGCCTGCCCTGCGAGGCGGCGAAGGACTGTGCGCAGCGCACAAGCGAGCGCAGGCCGCGGGTGCTCACGCCCAGCCGAAGGCGGCTGTCCGCTCTGGTCACGCCGCCGACCGAACGCAGGTACCACAGCAGCGAGTCCGCCACGTGCACGCGCCGCAGCGCCGCGGACGCCCGGGAAACCTCGTCCGGGCTGGTGACCGTGCGCACGTCGCCGACGTATCCCGCGCGGGCTCCCGGGCGGAGCACAGCGACCTCGTCTTCGCCACCCGGGTAGCCGAGCGAGATCCGGGCCAGGAATCGGTCCAGTTGCGCCTCCGGCAGCCGGTAGGTGCCGTCCAGGTCGATCGGATTTTGCGTCGCCACCACGAGAAACGGCCGCGGCACCTGGTAGGTCGTGCCGTCGACGGTGACGGTCTGCTCCTCCATCACTTCGAGCAGGGCCGATTGTGTCTTGGCGGCGGCACGGTTGATCTCGTCGGCGAGCACCACGTTGGCGAAGACCGGCCCGGGCCGGAACCGCAGCTCACCGTTTTGCGGATCATATATGGACGTCCCGGTGACATCGCTGGGCAACAGGTCCGGTGTGAACTGCACCCGGCGCGAGATCCCGCCCACCGCGATCGCCAGTGACCGCGCGAGCGTCGTCTTGCCGGTGCCGGGCACGTCCTCGATGAGCACGTGGCCGCCGGCGAACATGGCGCACAGCACCAGATCCACCGCCGGGCGCTTGCCGTACACGGCCGCCTCGACGGCGTCACCGACGCGCGACCACAGGCCCTGGAAGTCCCGGACCTCCTGTTCGGTGAAAACCGGGCCGCCCGCGGTGATGGTCATGTCCGTTGCTCCTTAAGCAGAATCCCTTTTTCAATCGCGAGCCGGGTCAGGTCGGGCCGGCGGCGCCGGCCCGTCTTCTCCCGGATGTGGTCCAGATGCGACCGCACGGTCCGGACGCTGATGGACAGCCGGTCGGCGATGTCGCGATCCCGCTGGCCCGCTGCGAGCAGGGCAAGCACCTGCCGCTCCCGTTGCGACAGGGTGGCCGACGCATCGGGTGGCCGTAGCCTGACCGGGTCCAGCAGGAAGGCCGCCAGCGTGGGCGACACATAGCGGTTGCCGGCGGCGATGTGGCGCGCGGCTCGGCACAACTCGTCCACATCGCACTCCTTGGTCAGGTATCCGCGCGCCCCGGCGGCCATCGCCGAGAGCACCTCCGACTGGCCGCCGGACGCGGACAAGACCAAGACGTGGAAACCCATTCCCGTGATCTCGGCCACCGCCTGCGCGCCCGACATGCGCGGCAGGCTCAGGTCAAGCGTGACGATCGCGCCCGGTGCTGCCCGGAACGCGGCGAACTGCTCCACCGAACCGGCCACGACGCCCACCCGCATGTCGGGCGCGCCGTCCAGCGCACGGACCACGGCCGCTCGGAACAGCGGGTGGTCCTCGACAACGTGGATTTCGATTTGCGCCTGCACGTCAATAGTTCGCGGCCGGTGCCATCTTGGTTGGGTGGCAGGCGGCCGCTTTCCCCTCCCCTGGATTTGGACCACGTGAAGGTACGCGGCATGCCGCCGATGCCAATAGATTAGTCCGGCTAATCTAGTGGCCCGGCGTGCCGTCCTGTAGTACAGCAAGGCGGCTAATCTAGCGGCCCGGCCTGAGCACGCCGTAGATTGCCACCGCGGCGACAATCAACAGCGCGCAGAGCACACCCGCCGCGTAGCAGCTCAGCAGGCGCCGGGCGGGCGGGACCGGATGGTTCGCGTCGCCGGTGTGCAAGGCACTGACCAGCCTGCGCCGCATGAACTGCTGTGCCTGTAGCTGATCACGTTGTGTCCACATGGGAGGCTCCAATGCTTGTCACCGCCGGGCGGATCGCCCTGTGGCAGCTGTCCGCCGTGTTCGTCGTTTTCGCCTTGCTCACCGGCAACTCCGCCGCCGCCGGGGCGGGTTGCGTAGTGCTTGCCGCCAGCGCTGTCCGCGTCGACGGCCGCTGGCTCGATCAAATGCTTTTGACATATATGCGGTACCGGTCCCAGCGCGCGCATCACGATGGGACGCCGCTGGACTCGGTCGCCCCGGGCCTGTCCACCCATGCCTACACCGACCGGGCGGGCAACCGGATCGGGGTTGCCGAGTGCGGACGCGAGTGGACCGCGTTGCTGCGGCTCGAGCCTCCGGTCGCCGCCGGCCCCGCCGGCGCGGGCGTGCTCCTGGATCAGCTCGCCGCGATGCTGTCCGGCCCCGCGGAGGCGCCCGCCGGCGGCGCAACCCGGGCGGGCGTGTCCCTGGACCAGTTGGCAGGGATGCCGCCCAGTCCGTCGGAGGCGCCCATTGCCGAGGCGGCCGCCGGGGCAGGCGCTGTCCGCCCGGCATCGGTCCAACTGGTGCGGTGGGCGGTGCCGCGGCCCGGCGCGGGATCCGACGGCGCCGCCCGGCGACGGACCTGGGACGTGTATTGGGTCGCCGTCCGGTTCGACGCGGCCGCCGATCCGCGTGCCGTGGCGGCACGTGGCGGCGGGTGCAAGGGGGCGATCGCGGCGACCGCCGTCGTCGCGCTGCGGCTTGCCATCCGGTTGCGGCAGGCCGGATTCACCGCCCGGCCGGTGGAAGAGCCGGAGCTGCGCACGGAGCTCGCCTCGTCGCTGGGCGGGCAGGGCAAGGACGGTGGGCCCGAAGGGCTGAGGGGCGGCGGGGACAGGGTGCGTGAGGCGTGGCGGTGGTGGTCCGTGGGGACCCTGCACCACGCCACCTTCCGTGTGGCCGCACCGGCCGACCCGGCGCGGCTGCTCGCCTGGGCCGCACCTGCTCCCGCGCTGTCGACCTGCACGGCCGTCCTGTTGCGGCCCAAGGATCGCGGCGTGTGGCGCACCGCCCTGATCCGGGTCGCGGTGCCGGCCGGCCGCAAGGACCGCACGGCCATCAAGTCGGCGCTGCGCCAGGCGACCCGGGGATTGCGGCGGCAGCTCGGCCTCAAGCCGATGAACGGCCGCCAGCGCACCGGTGTCCGGGCGACCCTCCCGCTCGGTTAAACCAGCCCCCACAAAAGTCGGCGTCAGCACGCCGAAGCGCCGGCAGCCCTCCGGCTCACACGCGCCGGCCCCCACCTCCGCGTGGGCCGGCGCGCCGGAGTGCGGGTGGCCCTCCCGCGCGGATTTGCGAGCCTGCGCGGGAGGGCATGCCGCGCCACCGGGGATCATGCCAGCGACCGCGCGAGCGCGTAGACGTCCAGCACCAGGAGCGCGACCGGAACAAGGCTGATCAGCACCACGAATTCGACGATGTCCAGAAGCCGGGCCCAGTAGGGCGACGGCGGGATGTCGCTGCGCACGGCACGGGTCAGGCACGCCGCCCCGGCCACGAAGACCGCCGCGAACAGCGCCACCGGCGGCACGGCGAAGGCGGCCGCGATGAGCACCAGGCCACCGCCCGCGAGCAACGGCAGGCGCTGTCCAATGTGGACGTAGGCGCGGGCGCGCAACAGCAGTGCCAGTCCACACAGGACCACCAGCGCCAGCGACCACGGCGGAGCCGCCCTCAGCAGGATCAGCACGCAGGCGAGCTGCACAGCGCACATCCCGGCGAGCAGGCTGCCCAAGGTGTATGTGGCGGCCGCGGTCACAGCGGTCAGCTCCTGCCCGGCGGGCGGGCTCTGATCCATGCGCAACGCTGAGGCGTCCGCGGGCGGGCGCGGCAGCGGCACGCGGGCGAGGCGCAACGCGATGGCGGGCAGGGCGGCGGCGCCGAGCAGCCCCAGCGCGGCGACGGCAACCACGACGCGAGCCCCCGGCCAACCCGAGACCAGGATCAGCGAGCATGCGGCGCAACCGATGCCGGAGGCTAGCACCGGCCCCGCGAACCAGATCCGTCCATCCGCGACCAGGGTCGCCCCGCCGAGCGAGTAGAGCAGGGCGCCCGCGGCGGCGGCGGTGGCGTGGGGCGCACTCCAGCTCACGCCGGGCACGACCACGATCTGCGCGGCGGCGATCGCCAACCCCGGCAGCCCCGCCACCACGGCCGTGACCGCGGCGGTGCGGTCGAGACCGGTGCGGCTCAAGAAGCTCCCCAGAAGAAGAAGCGCAAGGGAAAATCCTCCACCCAGCGCCGGTGAGCCGAGCGCGAGCAACAACGCCAGCGCGGTGAACGCCACGAAGCCGACGGCGAGGCCGGCCCGGCGGGTGAAGGCGGGGCGCCAGCGGCCCGGGTCGCGCTCCACGGTGTCGGCGACCGCCTCGGCCACATCGTCGAACAGCAGCGGCAGCGGCTGCGCCTCCTGCGGCAACAGGTAGAGCACCTCACCGTCGCGAATGCCCGCACTGGCCACCGTGGACGCGGCGTCCAGCGGCTCGGCGCCGAGGCGGCCGAGGGCCCAGCCCGTGCCACCCGGCTGCGCCGCCGCGCCGGCGACCCGCGCCAGTTGCGGCAGCAGCTCCGCGACTGTCGCTTGTGGAGGAAGGGAGATGTCCACGCGCGTGGCGGGCCCGGCGACGGTGACCCGGCGCGGTGCGACCGGCGCGGTCATCGCCAGTCTGCGAGGTCCGGCACCGCCGCGCGGGCCTCCGCGATGAGTGGCTCGAACCTCGCCATGCTCGCCTCGGCCGCCCGGCGCAGCCCGTCGTTGACCGCCTCGACCACGAGCATGCCCACCGAGTCGGGCCCATACCGCTGGACGACCCTCGGGTCTATCCTGATCGCGGTGAACTGGCCGCCCCCCTTGAGGGTCGCCGTGACCTCGCCGTTGCGGGACCTGCCGGTGATCTCCATGCTTTGGATCTCACGCTGCAGCTCCTCGGCTTGACGCTGCTGCGCCTGCATCTTGGCCAGCAGCTGCTCGAAATCGTCGTCCATGACTACGCTCCCACCTTGCCGTCGCCGTCGCCGTCGTATTTGATGTCAACCTTTTTGCCGCCGATGTCGGCCTGCAGGGACACGTCGCGATCGGGCTGGCCCATGTCCACCTTGACCGTGCCGCCTGCCCGCGTCTCGATGACGATCCGGCTGCCGCCGCTGCCGCTGCCGCCCGGCACTGTCGCGGTCGATTGTTGTTGCGCTGCCGGATCAACGGCCACCCAGCCGTTGCCCGGGGCCGAGTTGAACACGTTGGGCACGAGGGTCTGGCCGCTGCCCGTCGTGCTCGTGGCGCTTGCCGAGGGACTTGTCGACGGACTTGCCGAGGGACTTGCCGAGGGACTCGCGGAGGGACTTGCCGACGCGGTGCCCGCGCCGCCGGCCACCCCGCTCGCGGTGCTGACGGCCTGGCTGACCTCCGGCATCATGCCGGTCTGCATGGTGTCCGTGGCGCTGTTGAGCTCCTTCTTGGTCTTCATCAGCAGCGCCGACAGCACACCGAGCACGGCGAAGGAGGTGATGGTCGCCAAGGCCTTGCCCACGAACGGGACCAGCATCTGCGCGATCGCCTGGGCCTCGCCCGCGAGGGCCACCGCGTTGAAGCGGCCCTGGTTTTGGCCGACCTTGTCCGCGAGGTTGTCCATGAGCGTGGAGAGCTGGTTCATCTTGTCGTTGGTCGTCTTGAAACAGCCGTCCAGGATCAGCATGTCCTTGTTGACGTTGTCCGCGGTCTTGCCGGACATGACCTTCTGCAGACGCTCCCGGATGCGGGCGATGTTGTCCTGCGGCTCCTTCATCTGGCCCGCGGCCACACCGATGCACTCCGCGAACTCGCCGATCTTGGGTGACTTGATCAGGAACATGGCGATGGTGCACGCTATGGTCAGGCCCATGGTGCAGGAGTTCATCGTCCCGACCTTGGGTGTGGTCGTGGGCGGGGTGTACTGCAACATCAGCGGACCTCCCGGAAGCTGTAGGCGGAGCGGGCGTCAAGTTGGACGTAGGAATCCGCGGCCTCGATCAGCAACATGTTGACCGCGTTCAGCCGCTCCAGCGTGGTCTCCAGCGACCGCTCCAGCTCCTGGCGCAGCGCCCTCGTCGCGGCCGCCGTCGACCCGCCCACCGAGCCGAAATCCGGCTCCGGCAACGCCCGGATCGACTGCAGCACGTTGTAGGCCCGCAGGATCTCGGCCGTGACCGAACCGGCCAGGGCACGGACCTCGTTGGGGTCGACCCGGTACTCGCCGCTTATGGACATGCCTGCCAGCGTAAAAAGCCCGCCAGGGCTCTTGAACGGCAAAAATGCCGATGGTGCGATACGGCAAACTGTCCACGACTACCGGTCGGGGGATGGGTTAGATAAATCGTGTGAGCCTCGACGTCCCGCAAGGAGAGATCGCCCTGCAGCCACCGCCGACCCTTCCCCGGGAGGGCGGCGCGCAGAATTTTGGGCAGATCCTGCTCATGCTGCCGGTGATGCTGAGCACGGGCGCCTTCTCGCTGATGGCGCTTGGCCGCTCCAACGGGGCGCTGACTTGGATATTCGGCTCACTGTTCGCACTGTCCACATTGGGCACGCTGGTGTTCACGCTCGCCCGCCCGGGAATGCAGCGCAAGACCGCGTTAAACGGCGAGCGCCGCGACTATCTGCGCTACCTGGCCAACCTGCGCGCCCAGGCCCGCGACACCGCCGCGCGCCAACAGGTCAGCGCCAACGCGGCGCTTCCGCCGCCGTCCAATCTATGGAGACTTTGTGGCACGGAGCGCATGTGGCAGCGCCGTGCCAACGATCCCGAGTTCGGGCGGGTGCGCGTGGCGACCGGGACGCAGTTGCTCGCCACCCGGCTGCGTGCGCCCGAGACGGCGCCGCTGGAGGATCTGGACCCGATGTCGTCGGCCGCGCTACGCCAGTTCATCCGGGCGCACGGCAGCGTGCCCGGGCTGCCGGTGTCGATCGCGCTGAAGGCGTTCTCCCGGATCACGATCGAGGGCGAGCGTTCGCAGGCGCTCAGCCTCGCCAATGCGCTTCTCGGCCAGCTGGTCGTCCTGCACGCTCCGGCCCTGCTGCGCATCGCCTGCTGCGCGGGCGCCGAGCGGCAGGGCGACTGGGAGTGGCTCAAGTGGTTGCCGCACTCGATGGACGGGCAGCGCATGGACGCGGCCGGCCCCGCCCGGCTGTTCGCGCCCAGCATGGCCGAGCTGGCCGAGGTGCTGACCGACGATCTGGGCATGCGCGCTCCGTTTTCCCCGCACCTGGGGCCGGAGCCGGGCCGGCCGCACATCGTCGTGCTGATCGATGGCGGCGACGCGACCCGTCTGTCCGATGTGGAGGGATATCGTGGCGTCACCGTCATCGATGTCGGCGGCTGGCCCGCCGCGGCCACCAACTCCACTTTGGAGCTCCTCATCGACGGCAACCGGCTGGGCATGCGCACCCGGGAGGGTGTGCTGCCGGTGGGCAGGCCGGATCACCTGCCCACCGCCGCCGCGGAGTTCCTCGCCCGGCAGATGACGCCGCTGTTCGCCTCCGACGCTCCGGCCGCCGAGTCGGCCGCGCCGGTCGGCCTGGGCCTGGCCGATCTGCTGGGCATCGGCGACCCTCGCGCCGTCGACACGGCGATCACATGGCGGCCGCGCCCATCCCGCGACAGGCTGCGCATCCCGATCGGGGTGGATCCCGCCGGACGCCCGGTCGACCTGGACATCAAGGAGTCGGCGGAGGGCGGCATGGGCCCGCACGGCCTCGTCATCGGCGCCACCGGCTCGGGCAAGAGCGAGTTGCTGCGCACCCTGGTGACGGGCCTGGCGGTGACCCATTCGTCCGAGATCCTCAACATGGCGCTGGTCGACTTCAAGGGCGGCGCGACCTTCGCCGGCATCACCGGGCTGCCCCACGTCAGCGCGGTCATCACCAACCTGTCCGACGAGCTGACGCTGGTCGACCGGATGGGCGACGCGTTACGCGGCGAAATGGTGCGCCGCCAAGAGTTGTTGCGTGCGGCGGGCAACTTCGCCGCGGTCAAGGATTACGAGAAGGCGCGGGCCAACGGCGCCCGGCTCGATCCGCTGCCCTCGCTGCTCATCGTCATCGACGAGTTCACGGAGCTGCTCACCAGCCGGCCCGAGTTCATCGACCTGTTCGTCATGATCGGGCGGCTCGGCCGGAGCCTCGCCATCCACCTCCTGCTCGCCTCGCAAAACCTCGACGAGGGCCGGATCCGCGGGCTGGAGACCCATTTGAGCTACCGGATCGCCCTGCGCACCTTCTCCTCGGCGGCGAGCAGGGCCGTGCTGGGCGTGCCCGACGCCTACGAGCTGCCGCCGGTGCCCGGCTCCGGCTACCTGCGCACAGACACCAGCACCCTGCTCCGGTTCAAAAGCGCCTATGTGTCGGGGCCGTTGCCGCAGCAGCGGTTTGACCAGACCCAGCCCGCGCCGTTCAAACACCGGCCGGTGAGGTTCACGCTCGCCCCGGTCGCGGTGAGCGAGCCGGAGCCCACTCCCGCGGCTTCGCCTTCGCCTTCGCTTTCGCCTGAGTCCGTGGGCGACCGCGACCAGGCCGACCGGCTCACGGTCATGGATGTCATGCTGAGCCGCCTGGAGGGAAAGGGCCCGGCCGCCTGTCAGATCTGGCTGCCGCCGCTCGGTGATCCCTCCACATTGGACCAGATCTTGCCCGGCCTGAACGACACCGACGACCGCGGCTTCACCGTGCCGGGCTGGCCAGGTGTCGGCCGGCTCACCGTGCCGGTCGCCATCGTGGACAAGCCGTTCGAGCAGCGCCGGGATCTGCTGTGGGCCGACCTGTCCGGCAGCGCCGGGCACGCGATCGTGGTGGGCGGGCCGCAGAGCGGCAAGAGCACACTGCTGCGCACACTGGTCAGCGCGCTCGCGCTCACGCACACCCCGGCCGAGACGCAGTTCTTCCTGCTCGACTTCGGCGGCGGTTCGCTGTTTACGCTTGCCGGGCTGCCGCACGTCAGCGGCGCGGCCGGCCGGCGTGACACCGAGCGTTGCCGCCGCATCGTCTCCGAGCTGACCGCCCTGCTCGCCGACCGGGAAGCGTTGTTCACCGACCGGGGCATCGACTCGATGGCCGCGTTCCGGCGTTCGCCCGTGCCACAGCCGGACGGCCGGCGCTTCGGCGATGTCTTCCTCGTCGTCGACGGCTGGCTCACCCTCAAGCAGGATTACGAGGACCTCGAGGAGAGCATCGGCCAGCTCGCGGCGCGCGGGCTCGGTTATGGCATCCACGTCGTGCTGTCCGCCAACCGATGGCTCGAGTTGCGCACGGCGCTGCGCGACCTCATCGGCACGCAGTTCGAGCTGCGCCTGGGCGAGCCCGCCGACTCCGCGATCGACCGGCGCGCGGCCGTCAACGTGCCGGTCAACAGCCCCGGCCGCGGGCTCACCAGCGACAAACTGCAGTTCCTCGCGGCGCTGCCGCGCGTGGACGGGCAATCGTCCATTGACGACCTCCCGGCCGGGGTGGCCGACATGGTCAAGCGCGTCGAAGGCGGCTGGCGCGGCGAGCGGGCGCCGCAGCTGCGACTGCTGCCGCGCGAGTTGCCGGTCTCCCAGCTGCCCGCGCCCGAGCCCGGCGACCGGCGCGTGCCGATCGGCATCGCCGAAGCCGACCTCGGGCCGGTCCACGTGGACTTCGACGCCGACCCGCACTTCCTCGCGTTCGGCGACACCGAGTCCGGCAAGAGCGGGCTGCTGCGGGTGCTCGCGGCCGGGATCTGCGCCCGATACACGCCCAAGGAGGCGGCCATCATCGTCGTGGACTACCGGCGCAGCCTGCTGGGCGCCGTGGAGTCGGAGCATCTTCTGCAATATTGCGGGACGGAGCAGGCCACCGGAAACGCGGTGGCGCAGGCCGAGGCGGCGCTGCGCAACCGCATCCCGGGCCCGGAGGTGACGCCGGAGCAACTGCGCAACCGCTCCTGGTGGAACGGTCCCGAGCTGTTCGTGGTCGTCGACGACTACGACCTCGTGGTCACGCCGAGCAGCAATCCGGTGTCCCCGCTGGCCGCCCTGATGCCGCAGGCGAAGGACATCGGGCTGCACATCATCGTGGCCCGGCGCAGCGGCGGCGCGTCGCGGGGCATGTTCGAGCCCATCATGCAGCGGCTGCGCGACCTGGCCGCGCCGGGGCTGCTGCTGTCAGGCCCCAAAGACGAGGGCCCGCTGCTGGGCAACGTCAAATCCGGCCCGCAGCCACCCGGCCGCGGCCAGCTGGTCAACCGGCGCACCGGCACGGCCCTGATCCAGGTGGCATGGGCGGGGCAAACCTGAGTAGGCATTTGTGCCCATCGGAGATCCGCAGTTGTGCCGTTCTGGCAATCCGTTGGGCGACCTAGGTTCGAAGCGTTAACAGCATTACCGGCAGACCAACGAGAGGAGGGGCGCCATGACCGGTCCCGGCTTCGTGCTCGACACCGCCGCGGCGGCCGCCGCCGCGAAGGCCTACAGCGAATGCGCGGACAACGCCAAGCAGACGCTGCGGCAGATGCTGGCCGATGTCGACCAGCTGCGGGCTACGAAATACTCCGGGCAGCAGGCCCAGGCGCTAAACGTCGCGGTCGAAGGACTCGACGGTGACCTGAAGAAGCTGGTCCAGCTGCTGACCGACCTATCCAATGTGGTCAGTAGCACCCAGACCGGCTACACCAGCTCGGATTCGGACGTCGCACAATCGATCAAGGCTGTCGGCGGCGTGTACGACCGGCTTTCCGGTTAAGGATGGTTGAGATGTCAGACTATGTCGTTAGCGTCAACTTCCAGGCGCTGTCCACGGCGGCGGAGGCGTTGCGCGCCAAGGCGGCTCGGTTCAACGAACAGGTCGATCAGGCCAACTCCGCGGCCGCTCCGCTGCGGCAGACCTGGGTCGAGTCCAACAGCGCCGCCGGCCAGAAATACCAGGAGCACTGGACCAGGCTCAAGACAGGCGCCGAGAAGGTCTTCGCCGACATCGACCGGCTCGGCAAGGCATTGCAGGCCGCGCAGGAGCTTCAGGCATCCAACGAGGCACGCTTCGCCTCACAGTTCGAATAGGCCGGCGTGTCCCACCCCAACTCGTTCGAGGTGCACCTCCAGTCCCTGGCGGATTTCGCCTGGGAGCTGGAGGGCCAGCTCGAGGCGCTGCGGCTCACTCGCGACCGGCTGTCGGCGCTTGGCGAAAGGGCCGCACCGCTTGGCGGCTTCCCCGAGGCCTTCTCGCTGGGCGACCGGCACCGGCGCGCGGCGCTTGACATGGCGGTCCTGGCGGAGTCGGTGCAGCAGGTGCTGGGCTTCGCCGCGGGCGTCACGCGTGCCGTGGCCACGAGCTATTCCGACTACGACGAACAGGCCGCGGCCTCGCTGCGGCAGGGCGGACTCGCCATGCCGCTCACACCAAGCCCTTCCATCGTCGGACGTGCTCCGTCGATGGAAGGCGGCGGCACCGTGTATTACTCGTCCCAGTATCGACCGACGCGGATCCCGGATCAGCCCGATGCCAACTGACTTCTCGCGGTTCGCCCCTTGGCAGCAGGCGGAGATGCTCGCCAAGGGGGATCCCGCGGCCGTGCGCGCGTGCGGCGACCTGTGGTCCGATGTGGCCGGGTCGCTCTATTCGCGCGTCGGCGATCTGGAGCAGCAGCTGCGCACCTTCGATCCGTATTGGACGGGCGGCGCGGCCGATCAGTACAAGCGAATGATCCGGGATTTGATCGACGGCGTGCGCCAAACAGCCGACGTGGCAAGGCTCATCGCCGACAACGTCTATCGTGCGGGCGAGGCGCTCGCCGCGGCGGAGCGCCACCCTGCGCACCAGGCGCTGCCGGAGCTGGCCCGGGTGTATGCCGCCCTTGAGGCGGCGCTCCCGCCGCTACCACAGGTCGCCGGGGCACCGTCGGCCGCCGATGTGCTGGGCGGCCTTTACCGGCCCGACCCCGCGCTGCTGTTCTCCGGGGTCTACGGCAACGGGCTCGCCTCCGCGGCGGCCGCGCTGGGCGGCAGCTTTTCCAGCGCGGTGCCGCGGATCGTCGGCCCGATCGGTCCGGCCGTCCCGCCCTCTGATCCGGTGGCGCCTGGCGGCATCCCAACACCGCCGGCACCGGGCGGGGCGGCCCCTATGACGCCTGGCTCCCTGAGCCCGGTCTCCCCCGGCCCCATCTCGCCGGGCTTCGGCCGGGCCACCGTCGAGCCGGTGTCCTTTGTGGACTACTCCGCGCCGGAGCAGGTCGTGGCTCCCCCGGCCGGCGGACAGCCGGCCGTCCCGGGCACAGCCGGCCCAGGCTCATTCTTCCCACCGGTCATGCCCTTCGGCGGCGCGGGGGCCGCCGGTGGCGACGGATTCGGCAACGACCGCGCGGTGCCGGTGTGGCTCACCGAGCCCGAGCCGGATGTCGTGTTTGGAGTCCCGTTGCAAGCGGTGATCTCAGTGATCGGTGCGGAGCCAAACGCGCCCGCACCGCCCGCCGGGCAGTGGGCCTTCTAGCCTGTGCCCCACCACCGCCTGCCGCTGCCCGCCGCGGCGAACCGCGGGCGGCGCGTCTCCCGTGGGCCACAGCGCCACCGCCTCGCCACGAACCCAGCGCCGCGCTCCGCCTGGCGCCGACCCGCGATGGCCCCGGTGTTTTGTCGGTGCTTTGTCGCGTGCCGCCTCGCATGCCGCGCCGTATCGCCAGCTGCCCGAGCGGCTCCGTCACACAGCGCAGACCGCTGCCAGGACTCGGCCCCGGCCCCAGACCGCCCCTGAGCGGCCCCGGCCCCAGACCGCCCCTGAGCGGCGCCGGCTCAGACCGCCCTTGAGTGGCGCCGTCACGCGGAGGCGCATTGGGTCGGCGACGGGACGGTGTTGTTGATGTCGATGACCGCCACGATCAGGAAGCAGTAGGGCGCGCCGGGATCGGCACCGGGCAGCGTGACCTTCGCTTCGGTCACCCCGCTCCCCACCTCAAGGATCGCGCTGCCCCGATCGTCGCCCTCTTGCACGATGACACGCACCACGGCAAACTGGGCCCTCCCCTGCGTCGGGTCGCTCCAACGCAGGTTGAACGTCTTGCCGCCCAACGCTTCCACCGTGGTGATGCGGGGCGCGAGCGCCGGATCGAAGCGGTTGGACGCGCCGGGACGTGGCGATGACGGAGCCTGCGTCGGCTGCCCCGCCAAGGAGGGCGGCGCCACGGTGGTGGCGGGCGTGCCCGGCGGCGGCGCGCCGGCCTGCGTGACACGCGCCGAGCGGGCCAGCGCCACCGCGGCGACGCCAAGCGCTCCGGCCAGCGCCACCGCGATCGCGGCGCCCACCACCACCCGCAACCGCCCGGAGCGGGCGGGCCGTGGGGGCCTCGGCGGTGCGGTGTAACCGGTCTCCTCCGCCGTGGGACGCCCCGCCGACGCGGCCGCCGAGACCAGGTCGGCCAGCTCGGCCGGTGACATCTCGCGTGACTGCTGCCACGATGTGCCGGACGTCGGCTCCACTATGGACAGTGAATCCGACCCCGGGGATGGTGTGGGTGCCGAGGTTGGTGCCCACGACCGCTGCTCGGCCGCCACCGCGCGCAACGCGTCGCGCAGACTCGCCGCGTCGGGAAACCGGTCTCCGGGGACCGGGCGCATGCAGCGCTGGATCACCTGCGTCAGCCCGGCGGGCACGTCGGCTCGGCGCAACCGCCGGGCCTGACCGGCGCGGACCCGCTTCATGTATGCCAGAGCGGTGTTTTCCGCTGGGTTGTCCGAGGCGAAGGGAGGCTCGCCGTCCAGCAGCATGAACAGGGTCGAGCCGAGCGACCAGATATCGTCGGCGACCGACGGCCGCTCGCCGTCGAGGATCTGCGGTGACGCGTGCTGGAAGGTGAACCAGTCAACGGAGGAGGTGCGCTGCGAGGCGTCGATGTGCCGGGCGATGCCGAAGTCGGCGACCACATAGGACGTCGGCAGCACCAAAATGTTTTGTGGCTTGATGTCGCGGTGCAGCACGCCCTGGCCGTGTGCGAACGACAGCGCGTCCGCCACGATCGCGCCCGCCTCCACGACCTCGCTGACCGGCAGTGGCCCGCTCGCACGCAGCCTGTCACGCAACGAGCCGTGGTCGTAGAACTCCATGACGATGCACGGCCGCCCATCGGGCGTGAAACCCGTGCCGATCACCTTGACGATGTGCGGGTGCTGGCGGCCCAACCGCACGGTTATCTCGATTTCGCGCCGGAACCGAGCCGTCGCCTCCGGATCGTCGAGCAGCAGCATCTTGACCGCCACCGGCCGGTCGAGCGCCTCCTGACGAGCCCGGTAGACCCGGCTGCCGGAGCTGTCGGCGACCTGGACGAAGTCGCGATATCCGGGCAGGGAAACCTCTTGCGGAGCTCGCTTGGGGATCCAGGGATCGGACACCGTCCCATCGTATTGACGGTCAAACCGGTCACCCATCGTCATTAATGCCGGTGGCCCATCGGCATTACTGCCGTGCCCGGCCCACCGCCGAGTCAATACCGTTGCCTGTGGAGATGATGGGAGGAGTGCCGGTGTTTGGGGATCCGGAAGGCATGGTCCACGATTGGGGAAGTCGCGTGGACGAGCAGGTGCGGCTGGCCACCGAGCTCGGCCGGCAGATCGAGTCGAGCCGTGTCACGGCCGATTCACCCAACGGCGAGGTCAGGGTGACCGTGGACTCGAGCGGTGGCCTCTGCGACCTCGAGCTTCGTGAGCCAGCGTCGCGGCTCGACAGGCGCGCGCTGGCCCGACTGATCATGGATACCAGCCGCAAAGCACAGGGCCTGATGGCCCGGCAGGTCTCACAGCTGGCGGAGGAGACCATGGGCCGCGACTCCGGGGCCGCGAGCTTCATCTCCTCGACATACACGCAGAAGTTCCCCATGCCGCCGGACCAAGACGAGCTCACCAGGACACCGCGATGAAGCCCGATATATTTGTCGATATCGAGGCGCTGAAGGCCCACGCCGATCAGGTCGGGGGCGTGGCAGGCGTGGTGCAACTCGGAGTGGACGGCGTGCGTCACATGTCCGGCCACCCGGAGATCTATGGGATTCTTTGCAGCCCAATGTTTCTGCCGATCGCCGAGGACTTCGGCCAATACACCGACTCGTGCCTCGCCTCCGCCCGCGACGCTGTCCAGCGGCTTGAGCAGAAGCTGCGGGAGACCGCCACGGGATACGAGGAGACCGACCGATACATCGCCCGTCTGATAGCCGGCGAGGAAGGGTCATGACCGGGCAGCAGGCGACGGTGCCCCTTGTGGCACAGCACGCGCAAGAGCCGACAAAGTTCTTTACCGGCACCGGGATCCTCGAATCGGCGCAGGGAGTGGTCGACGGCTACAACGACGGTGAATATGCGGCACTCGCCGGCAACGCCCTCGCCTTTGGCATGTCGGCGGTCGCCTCGACGCTCGGGACCATCATGGATCCGTTGCAGGCGGTGTTCTCCGCCGGAGTCGGCTGGTTGTTCGAGCACGTCAGCTACCTCAAGGAGCCGTTGGACTGGCTCGCGGGCGACCCGGGCGCGATCCAAAACAACGCCCAGACCTGGGGCAACATCCGGGTCCGCATCGACGAGGCCGTGCAGCACTACGGTGAGGCGCTACAGACCAACGCCGAGCTCTGGCAGTCACGGGCCGCCACCGCCTACCAGGCCGAGGCGCGCGACCATATCGAAACGCTGCAGGGCCTGTCGAGGCTGGCCACCGCGGGTGAGAAGGGCTGCACGGTCGTGGCCGCCATGGTCGCGGTGGTCCGCTCCACGATCAGGGACATCATCGCCGACGTCGTCGGCGCGGCCATCTCCAAAGCCCTCCAGGCCTTGACCGTAGTCTTGGCGCCCAAGGCACTGGTCGAGATCGCCGTGCTCATCGGCAAGGTCAGCACGAAGATACTCAGCCTTCTGGACCGGCTCGTCAAGGCCGTGCGCAGACTGACCGGGCTGACCGAGCGCGGAGCCGACCTATTGAAGCGGATCCAGCAGGCGCTCGACGGCGCGGCGACCCTCAAGTCGAGCCGGATCGCGGGCGGTCTCCTCGCCGACGGGGCTGGCGCCGGCTCCGGGCTCGCTTCGGCTTGGAAGGCGGTCGGTGGCGGGCAGCAGCTGGTCTATGGCACGACCGGGAGGGTCGTCCGAGACGGGGTAAAGCCCGGGCTGCTGGGCAACTTCGCGCAGGAGGCCGGCGGAGCGGTCGACAAGCTGCGCACACAGGCGCAAAAGGCGGAGGACGAGGTGCACCGCCAGGAGCAACAGCGGCAGGCAGCGGCCGCCGCCGCGGCAAACCAAGGCTGATTCCCAAGCCCGCCGTTCCCAGACCCACCGTCGGATCGAATGGGCGGCACCGAATGACACGGCCCAGCGAGAAATACCATCGGCAGGCCCGATCCTTAGCCGGCCGGTCGAGCGCACGTTGACCACCCCGACGATGTTCCCCGGCGGCGCGCTCGTCCGCGTACCCACCGCCATCACCGAGTGCGCGGCGGATGTCCCGTTGACGACCATTGGCTTTCCTGCTTTACTACGCTCCTAGTAAAGCGAGGGAGGTCCGTGTTCCACTTCCGGCTCGACACCAGCTCCGGCATACCGCCGTATCTGCAGCTGGTCCAGCAGGTCCAGCAGGCAGTCATGCTGGGTTTCCTTCAGCCCGGCGACCGCCTGCCCCTGATCAGGGAGGTCGTCGAGTCCCTCGCCATCAACCCGAACACAGTGGCGAAGGCATACCGCCAGCTGGAGCAGGAGAATCTCGTCACCGGCCGGCAGGGCCACGGCACCTTTGTCAACGACACACTGCCGGCTGCGGTGCCCCCGGCCACTTACACATCGCTACGACACGGCCTGCAAACCTGGCTGCGTCGTGCGTACGCCGCCGGGCTCGACGATCACGCAATCGCCGCCCTCTTCTCCAACGTCCACCACCAGACGAAGACGGAGGCGGCATGACGACCCAACTCGCGCTGCATACCCGGCACGTCGGCAAGCGCTATCGCAGGGCTTGGGCCTTGCGCAACTGCACGCTGGAGCTGCCACCCGGCCGTGTCACCGCACTTGTCGGCCCGAACGGGGCCGGCAAGACCACCTTGCTGCGT
>JBIOYB010000254.1:0-4023 GCA_044869915.1 Allorhizocola sp. | reverse complement strand
TCGCCCCCATCCCCCACACTCCGCCCACCCTCCGCGTCGACCTCTAACCACCCGCGCCTTCCCTGCCCGGGGTCGCCCGCTTGCCCGCGTCACATGCCGCCCTTACCCACCCGCGGCGTCCACCCCTCCACCACATGCCGCCCTCCATTCACGACGGACCCGATCCCGCCAGGGCTGCCGCCTCATCGCGGGTCGACGCCGGCACAGCAGGAAGCCGGGCTTGGCAACCGCGGCCGGGAGCCGCCCCGCATGCCGCGCGAGTCGCTGCGGCACCTGAGCTCGGCGGGCTGGGGATTGGCAGAGGTTGCCTCGGTGCGCATGGGCCGGGCAATCACGGCGGCCCGGGACCGCCCTCGCACGCTGCTCAAGACGCCGCGTCATCCTGAGCCCACAGGGAGATCGTGAGCCGGCCTCGGCGCGCGCAACCCGGGAGCAAGGCGCGTCGATCGCGGAGACGTAGCCGCAAACCGCAACCGCACGGTCAGCGCCGCCCCGCCCTCCCGTCGAACCTTCGGCACGCCCCCACGGAAGTAAATTTGCGGCCGGGTCAAGGTGGAGCTCCGCTCGCGAAGAACGATAGTGACCCGGCCCGCAAAATTACTTGAACTCGTTCCGGCCGAAGGGTTGGCGGGAGGAACCCCACCCCTCGGAGACTCAGAAGTCCCCGCCGGAGGCACGCCTTTGGGGTTGTGCGCAGGGTGGTCTGCCAACGCGCGGGGGGTGGGCCTGCGCCAATGCGTGACTAGTATGAGGCGATGGGCATGCTTTGCGCCGTCGCCTTCAACAAGTACGGGCGGCTGTACTACCTCGACCCGGGCGAACTCATGCCTAAGGTGGGCGACAAGGTGCTGGTCCCGACGGACGACGGGCCGGAGGTCGCCGACTGCATGTGGGCTCCTCAATGGATCGACGAGGACACGTCGGGCTTCCCGCGGCTGGTGGGGCTCGCTCAAGAGACCGATCTGCGCCGCGACGCACTCATCCGCCAGCGTAAGGCCGAGGGTCGGATCGCGGCCAACCGGCTGATCCGCGAGCACCAGCTCCCGATGAAAGTGATTTCAGTCGATCATACGCCCGGCGCGGATGACGTGCCCCCAGAAGAGCAGCCGTGGGGTCAAGGCCCGCGCACCACGATCTACTTTACGGCCCCGCACCGTGTGGACTTCCGCTCGCTCGTCCGCGACCTGGGCGCCACCCTCAAGTGCCGGGTCGAGCTACGCCAGCTCTCGGCCCGCGACTCGGCCAAAGTCCAGGGCGGCATCGGCTCGTGTGGGCGCGACCTGTGCTGCTCGACGTTCCTCACCGAGTTTGAGCCCGTCAGCATCCGCATGGCCAAGGATCAGGACCTGCCGCTCAACCCGATGCGCATCTCGGGCGCGTGCGGGCGGCTCATGTGCTGCCTGAAGTACGAACACCCGCTCTACCAAGACTTTCACGCCACGGCCCCCGCCCTGGGCGAGCAGGTGACCACTCCGGACGGTGACGGGCGCGTCGTGGGCCACTCAGTCCCCAAAGACGCTGTCGTCGTGCGGCTCAACGCCGACGGCTCCCGCACCACGTGCCCGAAGGCATCGGTGTGCGGCAGCCGCAAGGCCTACGAGGAGCGCCACCTGTCCTGAGGCCCTGCGATCTGCGGGAGTCGCAAGGCCTACGAAGAGCGCCACCTGTCCCGAGGCGCGCTGCGGTGTGTGGACGCAGGAGGGCCTACGAGGAGCGCCACCTGTCCTGAGGCCCTGCGACCTGTGGGAGTCGCAAGGCCTGCCAGGAGCGCCGCCTCAGCTAGGCATTTTCCGAGCCCATCGTCGCCGATGGCGAGGCGGGTGAAGGGGCCGCCTCCGGCATGTCGGATGTCGCGTCACGACGTGTGCCCGCCGCGGCAAACGTGATCGGGTCGTCGACCAGCCGCGCCTTCAGCGGCTCCTTCGGGCGGAACCAGCTGCCTGTCGTCTGTGGTACCCACCGCTTGCTTATCTTGTCGACACCGATCGCGTAGATCGTGAGCGTCCCATCCGAGGCGATGTGCATGCGCAGGAAGCTCTTGAAGTCTTCGATCCCCTGCCCGGCGAACAGCTCGTTCACGTTCACCTTGAAGTTGGCCGCGATGAGCAGGTAGAGCGACACGAGCAGCGCCGCGGCCACGCCGGCGACGGGAAGATATAGCACCACGGCCGAAAGCGCGGGCAGCGGCCACTTCAGGTCGCGGAACGGCAGCTCGCGCCAGATGAGCCAGCCGCCGACCCCGAAGAAAATGTGTGCCACCCCATGTAAACCACCTAAGAAGAACGGCACAAAGCGTTGCTGGCCTTCGGTCAGGCCGACCGCGAAGAACACGCACGCGGCCATGATGATGCTCACCATCAGGAAGATCGGGATGGTGAGGATCCGCCCGGCCTCGTTTTGGAAGGCCAGCAGCAGCATCGTGTGCAGCACACCCAGCAGAGCCGTGAACCCGGGATTGCGCCAGGGCAGCCGGCCGAACACGCCGCTGCCGAGCCACTTCGAACGCAACTTCGAGGGATAGGTCTTCTCGAGCCGGTATCTCGACTGCGGGCTGGACCGGCGCATCACCGAATGCTTGGGCGGCACCGAGATTTCCGCGGGCAGATGGTGTGTGGCGGCCGTATAGGCCCCGCCGCCCCCGCAGTTGATCAGCTGGCGCGGCAGCTGCGCCGACGAGTAACGCGAGTAATGGTGCAGATCCCCACTGACCATGACGGCGACCTCGGCCCCGCTCGGGTCCATCACCGTGCGCAGGAAGTAGTCGATCGTGTCGTAATACCGGGGATGAGCATCGGTTTGTACCCAGGAAGGCTGCGGTGTCGCGATGATGACCCGGTCGCCGTCCTCGAACGTGGCCGCCACGCCCTTGAAGAACTCCAGCTGCGGATCGTCCAAATAGGCCTCGCCCTGCGCGTCCAGCGCCAGCAGCCACCACCCGTGCGGCAGCTTCAACGCGAAGTAGCTGCGCGTCTGCTGGGTCTTCCACCCGCCGATGTGCGAGTCGCCGCGCCGTGCGAACAGCCGCAGGAACGCCGTCAGCCCGTCATACCAGTCGTGGTTGCCGGGCAGCGCGAACAGGTGCGGGCTGCGGTCACTCAGCGGCTGCGGGAACGCCGCCTTGTATGGCCCCTCGAACCGGTCCTCGTAGGCCGCGCTCGAGGCGGTCGGGTAGACCTGGTCGCCGCCGAGCACGAGCACGTTGCCTCGCGGCAGCGCGGTATCGCCGACCTCGATCTGGTCCTGCCCCAGCAGGTATGCCATCGAGTATGTGGGGTCGAACCCGTCGCCCAGGTCGGCGATGTAGTCCAGCCACAGCTCTTCGCGTGCCGCATACTCCTCGTGCACCTGTGTCGGCAGCGCCAGTTGCAGCTCGCGCTTGTCCAGGTAGGCGCCGAATTGGGCGGCGAAGGCGACCCGGATGCCGGTCGCGGCCAGCTGTGTGGGGCTCAGCCAGGCGACCGAGCGGCGCGGGGTGAACCCCAGCTCTTCGGGGTCGAGCCGGCTCGGCCGGCGGTGGTAGGTGTCCCGCAGTGTGGTGTCCAATGGCTCACGCGGTGGGATGACGCTCACACGCGGTGAGAGTAGTGGGTCGAGGTGAACCGGGCAATCGATCCCACGTAGGTATGGCGGGGTATGGGCGGGGTATACCGGTGCGGCGAACCGTCCGGGAGCCTGTATAGTTGTGCGACGTTGCCGCCTTAGCTCAGTCGGTAGAGCGATTCACTCGTAATGAATAGGTCAACGGTTCGATTCCGTTAGGCGGCTCTCCCAAGATCGGGCCTAGCTCATCATCATGAGCTGGGCCCTGTTTCGTTTTGCCTGATCTCCCGTGGCTGAACCCAAGGGCGTTGTCGTTGCTGATGGTGTGTGACACCATCGGGCGCTTTCCTGGCCGACCTGGTGCCTGAGCGTGGGGCGTCGGCATTGGCCAACATGTGATCCTGCGACGTCTTCGCGCCAACGGCGCCATCGATGGCGCCCGCAACACTGGCCACCCAGGCGCGGACCAGGACGCGTTGGCAG
>JBIOYB010000253.1:0-3735 GCA_044869915.1 Allorhizocola sp. | reverse complement strand
GGCTCGCCGAGCAGCGACTCGGCGAGCTGCCAGAACAGCTGTTCTCCGGCCAGTTCTGTGGTCACTGCGATGTGCCGGCAGCGTGCGGTTTGAACAGGGCCAGCTGCGCCCCGCCGGGGTCGGCGATGGTCACCGAGGCCCCGGCGGGCCCATCGCGGATCACGGTGGCGCCCAGCGACACGGCCTGCGCGGTGGCTTTGTCCAGGTCGTCGACCACGATGTAGGGCAGCCAGTGCCCGCTTGTGCCTGGTGCGGCGGTGACGATGCCGGCCCACGGTTGCGGGCCGCTGCCGATCCACGACTGGTAGCCGCCGGCTCCGGCCTCGGTGACTTCCCAGCCGAACAGCTGTCGGTAGAAATCGACCGCTTTGCCGCAGGCAGTCGTGGCGAGGTCGAACCATATGAACGGGATAGGCACGACAGCTACTCCTTCACAGCGTCGGGGGCGGTCAACCCACGACCGCCCGGTTGCCATGTCTGATCCCGCAGGCGCACGGTTTTCATCGGTCCTGTCGCAACCGGCCGCTATCCTCGCGGGGTGAGCATCACGCCAATGGTGGACCACGAGCCCGGCCTGCTGGCCGCCGCCCGCGCCGGAGACCAGACGGCGTTCGCCGCGCTGATGGCGCCGCACCAGCGGGCGTTGCATGTGCACTGTTACCGGATGCTTGGTTCACTCGACGACGCCGATGACGCGCTGCAGGAGGCGCACTTGCTGGCCTGGCGCAATCTGGCCGGGTTCGAGGGCCGGGCGCCGCTACGGCACTGGCTTTACCGGATCACGACCACTACCTGTCTGAAGATGATCCGTGCCCGGGGCCGGGTCCCGTTGCCTGCCAGTGACCTGGTCTACCTGCAGCCCTACCCGGACCGGCTGCTCAACCAGCTCACCGCCGGCGACGCCGATCCGGCCGCCGCCGCCGAGCAGCGTGACAGCGTCGCGCTGGCGTTCATCGTTGCCCTGCAACGGTTGCCCGCCACCCAGCGGGCGGCGCTTCTGCTGCGCGACGTGCTCGCGTACAGCCCGGCCGAGACCGCCGGGCTGCTCGACATCAGCGTTGCCGCGGCCAACAGCCTGTTGCAACGCGCCCGCGCCACGCTGGCCGGGACCGCCGGTCCGGCAAGGGGCAGCCGCCAGTTGGATGCCACGGACCGGCAGGTCGTGGCACGGTTTGTCGATGCCTGGCACCGCCGTGACATTGCCGGTCTGGCGGCGCTGCTGGCCGAGGACGCGATGCTGCGCATGCCGCCGCAGCGCGCCGAGTTCGTCGGCCGAGATCAGATCGCTGGCTTCTTCGCGACGGTGCCCGCCGGTGGACGGCTGGATCTGATCCGCCTGGCCGTGATCGGGGCCAACGGCCAACCTGCGCTGGCGGCCTACCTGCCCGACGAGCGGGGCGACTGCCGCGGGTACGGCATCATGGTCCTCGACATCGCCGACGGCGCCATCGTCACGATCACCGGCTTCCCCGACCCGGCGCTGTTCGCCAGGTTCGGGCTGTCCATGACGACGCCAGCAGCTGCCTGAGCGGGGCCAGATTCCTTGCGTGGGTGCGGCGGGTGCGATGGTCTGGCGGACGGAGGGCAGCCGTCTCACTTCGGTGGCAGACTCCGGGCGTAGTCGATGCCTCGGTCCACCCAGCGGCGCAGGTCTTCGTCCTCGACGCAGCCGTCCGGATCGACCATGAGTCAGCCCTTCACCGGCCACCTGGTCAGGTCGAACACCCGCGCACCCGGTTCGGCCAGCAACTGCTCCTGCCCGCCCGGGTCGGTGCGCACGATCAGCGCCTCGCCGTGCACACCGACGGCCATGTCGCCGTCAAGCAGCATCGCCAGCCCGCCGAACACCTTCACCTGCGAAGGCGCGTTCAAGATCGCGCACAGGCTACTCAAGGGCTCGCCACGGCTTGGACGCCTATTCTCCCGCGCCGAGTCGGACGACCATCCCCCCGCACTCGGCGACAGCCTACGACGACCAGCCGCCAGCCCCCCGACCGACCCAATCCCGAAACGTTCCGATCAAACCGACCGCGGTTCGGATTCAGCCACATTTACCTTCGGACTGCCAGCACACTTCATCCTGTTCTGAGCTGGGCGCATACGGTTCGGGGCACCCCATATGAGCGCAAGAAACGGTGCGAGCCGACGGTCGAAACCGCCCCAATCAGAAAGGCTAGCTTCTATATCGCCAGCTCATAACGCTTCATCTACGAAGCGGTTCGAGTCCCCTTCGATTGTGGGCCTGGCGCACCAGAATGCGAAAACGATCATCGCTGTATCCGGCGAACCGCTATCAGTGCAAATGGCCAGATCGCTTCGTCCGTGAGGTATCGCGGCACCGAAGCGCACTGTTGAAGATCAATAGTATCTGGACGTACTTAAGCCATGTATCATGGGCGCTGTGGCTTACCGCCTGGAGATTGTGACCGAGGTGCGGGACTGGCTGCACCAGCTACGCCACACCGACCGAGCCAGCGCGATCCTGGTCGGTCAGGCGATCACCGCGCTGCTGGACGAAGGACCGAGTCTAGGACGGCCACTGGTCGACCGGATCAAGGGCTCCGCGATGCACAACTTGAAAGAACTCGCCCCGGCTCCACCGGGAGCACCGAGATAAGGATCTTGTTTCTTTTCGACCCGGACCGCAATGCCGTCCTGTTGGTCGCCGGCGACAAGGCAGGGCAGTGGACCACTTGGTATCGAGAGGCAATCCCGCTTGCCGAAGCTCGGTACGCCATCTATCTGAAGGAGAGGGAGCAGTCATGAGCAGCACCCACAGTTACGACCGTGAGGGTTTCCTGTCCGAGTTCTATCCGGATGCCACCGACCGGGCCGAGGTTGAGGAAGGCGCTCGGGCCTTGATCAACGTCAGCCGTGCCCACCGGCTGGCTGAGATGCGCAAGCGCCTCGGCCTAACCCAGGCCGAGGTCGCTGAGCGGATGCATGTGCGCCAGGAGCGCGTCTCTGCCATCGAACGCGCCCAAGTGGACACCAGCGAACTGAGAACCCTCGCCGCCTACATCCGTGCTCTCGGCGGGCGAATGGAGATCGTTGCCGACTTCGGCGGCGAACGCCTCGTCGTCGGTTAGCCGCGGACCTGACGCAGCGGACCCAATAAGCGGACAGCGGCACAAGCATCTGCTGACCCGCAATTTCGCACAATGCGCAACTGTGGACTTAAGCAACCTGCCCGAGCCTGGCGCTCGGACCCTGAGCGGGTGGAAAATCGGGCTCAGGTCGCCGGCTGACGTCGTGCCACATTGGTGTCGGCCTGAACCCGAACTTAAGCAGGACGCTGGGGATCTTTTGCAGGCACCCGGAACTGTTGCCTTGAGCACGTGTATCAGACTCTTTAGCCTGGTGATTCCCGCCGGTGACCGTCCACTGCGGACGAAAGGGGTGGGCAATGGATGTGATGCATGAGCGATGCGCGGGCATTGACATCAGCAAGACCGATGTGAAGGTGTGTACGGGTTCCTGGCCCGGGGAAGCGCCGTAGGCGTGAGGTGCGCACGTTCACCACGATGACCAAAGACCTGTCGCTGATGCGCGATTGGCTTGTGGCCGAGGGGGTCACGGTGGTGGGGATGGAGGCCACCGGCCCGTACTGGAAGCCGGTGGTGCGCCACGAGGCGCGAGGAAGTCGAGTGGGGGTGAGAGGACTCCACCGCTGGTCTGTCGCAGCGGGCCGGTGAAGCTGGGGGCAGCCCGAGCCGGGGAACGCCGGGGAGGGTG
>JBIOYB010000252.1:0-2332 GCA_044869915.1 Allorhizocola sp. | reverse complement strand
GCAAAGCACAACGGCCATGCAGACTGGGTGAGGGAGACAGTCAAGCCGACGATTAGCCCGAAGTTACGTGGGCTTTGACAGGCGAATCCCCAGCTGAGCTGGGGATTCGCTGCTTTCCGGTGGTGGTTGTTGTGGCTACTTGAGGGTCAGTGGGATGGGTGCGCCGATGAGCTCGAAGGCGTGGCGCTGGTCGCCGGTGGGCTCGGTGAGCATGGGTAGGTCGGTGGTGGTGTGGGGGAAGTGGACCTGGTTGCGGGTGAGGGTGGCCAGGTGGTCGAGCAGGCCGCGGAAGCTGCGGTAGGGGTTGCCTTGCTGGTCGCGCTGGCGGGAGGCCTTGGTGTCGGCGTGGGTGGAGCGGTGGGCGGGGGCGACGGGGTTGTCGGGTTCGGGTGGTGCTTGGTCGGTGAAGGTCAGCGGGGCCCAGGCCTGGCGCAGGTGCCAGACCAGGTAGCAGGCGAGCATGCAGGTCAGTACGTGGGCTTTGACGCGTTCTTCGAGCCGGTGGTGGATCGGGCGCAGGTCCAGGTCGTCGACCTTGACGATGCGGAAGTCGCGTTCGACGTGGGCGAGGCTCTTGTAGCCGAGCACGACTCCTGCGGCGTCCAGGGTGTCGGCGTCGAGGCTGGTGCGGAGCACGTAGATGCCGTCCAGGGCGGCCTCGGCGGCGATCTGGTCGTGCTTGCGTTCGATGGCCAGGCTGGTGTCGGTGATGGTGATCTGGAAGTGCTTGCCGACCTTGTATTTGTTGATCACCTTGCCGACCTCCACACCGATGTCGTCGGCGCCGGCCAGTCTTCCGCGCCGGGTCCGGTCGGCGATGGCGTCGAGGAGTTTCTCGGTGGCGTCCAGCAGGTCGGCGCGTTTGCGGGCGCGTTCGTCGGCCAGCAGCGGGTTGCGGCAGGCGATCAGCCGCTCGCCGGGGTAGTCGGGGTGGGTGATCTCGGCCAGGTCCTGCTGGTCGAACAGCGACAGCTGCACCGCGCCATCGCGGACGAGCTTGGCGATCGTCGGGGCGCGCAGCGCGGTGATCCAGCCGAAGTCGTCGTCGGTGTCGTCATCGTCGTTGAGTTCCTTGAGGGCGTCCACGCGGGCCTTGGTGATCATGCCGCGGTCGCCGACCAGCACCAGCTCGTGCAGCCCGAACTTGTCCCGCACCACGCTCACGATCTCGGTGAACGCGGCCGGGTCGCCGGTGCTGCCCTCGAACACCCGCACCGCCACCGGGCGGCCGGCGGGGTCGGTGAGGATCCCGTACTCGATCTGGGCCTTGCCGCGCTTGCCGTCGCGGGAATACCCGCGCCCGGCCAGCGGGCAGCACCGGCCCTCCATCCAGGCACTGGTCAGGTCGAACAACGCCAGCCGCGACGGGTTCGCCTGCGCGGACAGGTGCCTGCCGGCCAGCCCGGCCTCGATCGCGTCCTGCCGGTCGGCCAGCCAGTCCATCGCGGCATAGATCTCATCGGTGGACGCGTCGGCCACGCCCAGGTCCGCGCCGAGCGTGGTGTCGGACCACCAGGTCAGCGTGGACAGCTTCGAGGCCGGGTGGACCACCCGCGACACGATCAACGCCAACGCCAGGTCCCGTTCCCGGCACGCCGGCCCCAGCAGCGCGGGCAGCCCGAGCTTGTGCGCCATCGCCGCCACCGCCGCGACATGCCCGTGCGGCAGCGACCGGACGATGGTGAACGCCTGCCCGGCCGGCACCAGCCGCTGCCCCTTCAGCGTCGCCTCGAGCGCCTCGACCGCCGCGTCCGGCAGCGCCCCCAGGTTCGCCAGCGTCTCGTGTTTGACCTTGCCGCCGTCGCGGAAGGTGCGCCGCAGCAGCACCGACTCATACACCCGCTCCTCGCCGGACTTGGCCACATACGTGCGCCTGTTCCGGGCTACATGCATCGCACCACTGCGACCTGGCATACCCACATCATAAGCGACCCGCCCGGATAGGCTGGAAGCGACACGCCAAATTTAGTGGCTACACAACGTGACCGCTCACAACATCTTTCCGCAGGTCACAGCCACAATCTCTACGGAGCGTTACAGCAACTTCGGGCTAGCCATGTGGTCGTGTCGAGAAGCATGCCTAGCTTGGATCTGACCTTGGGAAGGTCCTGCGCGCTACGACGCATGTTCTCTTGGATTTCGACGGCCCCGTTACGCCCCTGCTCCCCAAGGGGCCGAACACGGTGCTTGCAAACTCGGCCCGAGAGCCGCTGATAGCCGCCGGGATCTCATTGCCGGGCGATATACAACGGACCTCCGATCATCTCGCCGTCCTCAGATTCGCGGCTCAGGTTGGCTCTCAGTCAATCGTCGATGCGGTCGAGGAAATCTG
>JBIOYB010000251.1:0-16294 GCA_044869915.1 Allorhizocola sp. | reverse complement strand
GCGTGCCCGTCCGCCCGCTGGCGATCATCCCGCGCACGTCGTCGGTGGCCGCGTCGTCCAGCCTTGCCGTGCCCAGCGTGCCCAGGGTGCGGTCAGGCCAGATCACGATGCGGCGCCCGACCGGCTCCCCGCGGATCACCGTGGCCACCGCGACCGGCGTGCCGTCGGCGATCGACCGCGCGATCTCGCCCAGCTCCGCGTAGTCGGCGTCGACCCGCTCCACGAACAGCTCGATGATCCCGCCGCAGGTGAGCCCGATGGCGAACGCGTCGTCGTCGCTCACGCCGTAGCGCGTCAGCACGGGCGTCCCGGTCTCCCTCACCGATTGGGCGACCTCGTAGACGTCGGCCTCCACGCACCCGCCCGACACGCTGCCCACGGCCGTGCCCTCCGGGCCCACGAGCATCACCGCGCCGGGCTGGCGCGGCGCGCTCGACCACGTCGCGACCACGGTCGCCATGCCCACCGGCTCTCCACCGCGCCACCAGCCGACCAGATCCTCGAGCACCTCACGCATACCCGATCACCTCACTCAATCCCCCAGGCATGTGCAGCCTCAGGGGTGTCGATGTCGTCATCCGACGCCACATCCGCGCACTCAACCAGCCGGACGTCGCGCTCTTTCAGATAGGCCCGCGCACCCATGTCGCCCTTTGCCATGGCCATGATGCCGTCCCAATGATTCCGTCCAAACAGGACGGGATGCCCACGCCGCCCGTGATAGGCCGCCGCCGCCAACGCCTCCGGATCGGCGAGCTCGACCAGCCGGCGCACGGCCTCGGGGCTGATGCCCGGTTGGTCCACCAGCGCGACGACGACCGCGTCCTGCTCCGGCAACGCCCGTAACCCGGCCGCCAGCGACGACCCCATGCCGGTCGCCCAATCGGCGTTGATCAAAATCTCCCGCGTTATCCGGGATAATGTCGCCGAGACGCGCGGAGTCGCTGCATTATCCGGGATAATGCGCGCACGGGCCTCTTCCGCGCCGGCGCCGAGCACCACGACCACAGGATCGCACCCGCCCTCGGCGAGCACCTCCGTCATGCGCTCCGCCAGCGTCTGGTTTCCCAGCCGCAGCAACGCCTTCGGCCGCCCGAGGCGCGTCCCGGCGCCCGCGGCGAGAAGCAGACCAGCGACCCGCACCTCAGCTCCAGATCGTGACGTAGACCGGCGGGCGGAACCGCGAGGGCGGCACACCCGTCCCGGTGGAACACATGATTTGCATCGCGTCCGGCGTGGCGAGGAAGTTCAGCAGCTGCGTGGTGGGCAGCGCCCGCATGTCCGGCCGCAAAGTCGTGGCGTACCAACATCCGCGCGCCTCGGTGCCGATCAGCTGCAGCTCACCGCGCCGGAAATGCCCGGCCAGCAGCGTGTCCACCCCCGGGACCACACCCGCGCCGCCGGCCGCGGCCGCCCACGCCGCGGTCTCGTTGGGGAACACGCTGATCCGGCAGTCCGGCACCCGGTGCGCCCGCAACAGCTGGCCGATGTCGGACTCCGGGTCCATCCCGGACGGTCCGACGAGCCACGGCCACTGCACGGGCGGGCCGGCGAACCGCTTGCCCGGTGCGGCGGCGATCACCAGCGAGTAGCGCAGCACGGGCACGCTGGACAGCTGGTCGCCCGCCAGCGCCGGACCGAGGGCGAGGTCGGCCAGCCGGTCGGTGAGCAGCACGCGCGTCTCGGCCGTGCTCGCCACGCCCGACGTGATCTCCACCTTCCCGGAAAACCGCTTGGCGAACGCCTCGGTCAGCGGCGCCGCGATGAACTCCGCGATCGTGCTGTTGACCAGCAGACGGACCTTCGCGGGCGCGCCGTTGGCGGCCAGCACCACCGCCTCGGCCTCGGCCGCGAGCCCCACCATCTGCGAGGCGATCGCGATCAGCCGGGACCCGCCCTCGGTCAGCCGCATCCCGTTGCCGTCGCGCACCACGAGCGGGTCGCCCAGGTGCTGACGCAGGGCGGTGATCGCCTTGGAGACCGCGGGCTCGCTCACACCCAGCACCTCGGCCGCGGCCCGGACCGAACCGAGCCGCGCCACCAACACGAACGCGCCGAGCTGAGTCAGCGTCACCCGTACACCATGCCCGGTCCGCCAGCGCAGGGGAAGGTCCGTGACCTCGGACTGGTGGCCCAAAAGCACTCTCACCTCGGTCTCAACCGTGACAAAACACCCCACTGGAACACGTCGATTAACTAAACGGTTATCACGTCGTTGCCGACGCGTTTCCATCGATTGACACTGGGCGCATGCAAGTGCCGGCACACTTCGAATACGAGCGTGCGTCCAGTGTGGACCACGCGTTGACGCTGCTCACCCGCTATGGCCCAGAGGCACGCGTACTGGCCGGCGGGCACAGCCTGATCCCCATGATGAAGCTGCGCCTCGCTCGCCCGGAGGCCCTCATAGACATCAATGACCTGGTCGAGCTGGCGCGCATCCGCGTCGACGGCGACCAGCTGTGCCTCGGCTCGATGGTGCGCCACGCCGACCTCCTCGGTTCGCCCGAGGTCGCCGTGCACTACCCGATTTTCGTTGACGCGGAACGGGTTATCGCCGACCCGCTGGTGCGCAACCGCGGCACGATCGGCGGCTCGCTGTGCCAGGCCGATCCATCCGAGGACCTGTCGGCCGCGTTCGCCGCCGTCAACGCCACGGCCGTGATCGCGGGCGCCGGCGGCACCCGCTCGGTGCCGGTCCGCGAATTCCACATAGGACCATACGAGACCGTCGTCGGCCCCGCCGAGCTGCTCGTCGAGATCCGCGTCCCGATCCGTCCCGGCGGCGGCAGCGCCTACGAAAAGGTCGAGCGCAAGGTCGGCGACTGGGCCATCGCGGCCGCCGGGGTCGCGCTCTGGCTCGACGGCGGTTTGATCGGCGATGTCGGGATCGGCCTGACCGCCGTGGGCGCGCGGCACTTCCACGCCGCCGAGGCCGAAGACTTCCTGCGCGGCAAGGAGCCCAGCCCGGCCAACCTGGCCGAGGCGGGTCGGATCGCGGCCGCGCATTGCCACCCGAGCGCCGACCAGCGCGGCCCGGTCGACTACAAGCGCCATCTGGCCGGCGAGCTCACGACGCGGGCGCTGACCCGCGCCCTCGGGAGGTGTTAAGTGCGCATCACCATCAACGTCAACGGCGAGGACCACACGGGCGAGGTGAGCCCGCGTCTGCTGCTGGTGCATTTCCTCCGGGAAAACCTCAGCCTCACCGGCACGCACTGGGGCTGCGACACGTCCAACTGCGGCGTGTGCACGGTGCTGCTCGACGGCACGCCGGTCAAGTCGTGCACGGTGCTCGCGGTCATGGCCGACGGCCGCCGCGTCACCACGGTCGAAGGGCTGGGCGAGACGCCGGTGCGGGAGGGCTTCATCCAGTGCCACGGGCTCCAATGTGGATTCTGCACGCCCGGCATGATGCTCACGGCCACGGCTCTGCTGGAGAGCAACCCGGATCCGTCCGAAGTGGAGATTCGCGAGGCCATCTCGGGCCAGCTGTGCCGCTGCACCGGGTACGAAAACATCGTCAAGTCGATTAGATGGGCCTCTCAAGAGAAGGCGGCCACGTCATGACGACGACCCCGATGGGCTTTGGCCGCATGCACCGCAAAGAGGACGCGCGCTTCACGCGCGGCCGCGGGACCTATGTGGACGACGTGAAGCTGCCCGGCATGCTGCACGGCGCGGTGCTGCGCAGCCCCTACGCGCACGCCCGGATCGTCTCCATCGACACCAAGGCCGCCGAGGCGCACCCGAAGGTGAAGGCGGTCATCACGGGCGCGACCCTCGAAGGGCTCAAGCTCGCCTGGATGCCCACGCTGTCCTACGACACCCAGGCCGTGCTCGCCACCGACAAGGTGCGTTTCCAGGGCCAGGAGGTGGCCTTCGTGGTGGCCGACGACCACTATTCGGCCCGCGACGCCCTGGAATTGATCGATGTCGAGTACGAGCTGCTGCCCGCGGTCGTCGACGCGCGCAAGGCGCTCGATCCCGACGCGCCGGTCATCCGCGACGACAAGGAGGGCAAGACCGACAACCTGATCTTCGATTGGGAGTCGGGCGACAAAGCGGCCACCGACGCGGTGTTCGACACCGCCGAAGTCGTTATCGCCGAAGACGTCCTCTACCCCCGGGTCCACCCCGCGCCGCTGGAGACATGCGGCGCGGTGGCGGACTTCGACAAGGTGACCGGCAAGCTCACGCTGTGGTGCAACACGCAGGCGCCGCACGCCCACCGCACGGTTTATGCCCTCGTGGCCGGGCTGCCCGAACACAAGATCCGGGTGATCTCGCCGGACATCGGCGGCGGGTTCGGCAACAAGGTGCCGGTCTATCCGGGCTATGTGTGCTCGATCGTCGGCTCCATCGTCACCGGCAAGCCGGTCAAGTGGGTCGAGGACCGCTCGGAAAACCTTATGAGCACAGGCTTCGCCCGTGACTACCACATGAAGGGCGAGATCGCGTCCACCCAGGACGGCAAGATCCAAGCGGTACGGGTGAGCGTGATCGCCGACCACGGCGCGTTCAACGGCACGGCCCAGCCGACCAACTTCCCGGCCGGGTTCTTCCACGTGTTCTCGGGCAGCTACGACCTCGCCGCGGCGCACTGCGCGGTGCGGGGCGTGTACACCAACAAGGCGCCCGGCGGTGTCGCGTATGCGTGCTCGTTCCGGGTCACCGAGGCGGCATACCTGATCGAGCGCATGGTGGACGTGCTGGCGTACGAGCTCAAAATGGATCCGGCGGAGCTGCGCATGCGCAACCTCCTCCTGCCGGAGCAGTTCCCCTACAAGAGCCCGACGGGCTGGGAGTACGACTCGGGCGACTACCCCAAGACGCTCCAGCTGGCGCTGGACATGGCCGGGTATGAGGAGCTGCGCGCCGAGCAGGCCGCGCGGCGTGCGTCCAAGGACGTCGTCCAGCTCGGGATCGGGCTCAGCTTCTTCACCGAGGCCGTGGGCGCCGGCCCGCGCAAGCACATGGACATCCTCGGGCTCGGCATGGCCGACGGCGCCGAGCTGCGCGTGCACCCGACCGGCAAGGCCGTGCTGCGCATCTCGGTGCAGTCGCAGGGCCAGGGGCACGAGACCACGTTCGCCCAGATCGTCGCCGAGGAGCTGGGCATCTCGCCCGACGACATCGAGGTGGTACACGGCGACACCGACCAGACCCCGTTCGGCCTCGGCACGTACGGTTCGCGGTCCACACCCGTCTCGGGCGCGGCAACGGCCGTCGTCGCGCGCAAGGTACGGGATCGGGCCAAGCTCGTGGCGTCGGCCATGCTCGAGGTCGCGCCCGGCGACCTGCAATGGGAGAAGGGACGCTGGTTCGTCGGCGGCGACCCCGAAAAAGGCAAGACCATTCAGGAGATCGCGCTCGCGTCGCACGGCGCCCTCGAGTTGCCCGAGGGTGTCGAGGGCCACCTCGACGCGACCGCCGTGTACAACCCGCCCAACCTCACGTTCCCGTTCGGCGCCTACATCTGCGTGGCCGAGGTCGACACGGGCACCGGGCAGGTTCGCGTCAGGCGGTTCATCGCCGTCGACGACTGCGGCGTAAGAATCAATCCGATGATCGTGGAGGGGCAGATCCACGGCGGGCTCGCCGACGGGATCGGCATGGCGCTCATGCAGCTGATCGCGTTCGACGAGGACGGCAACTGCCTTGGTGGATCCTTTATGGACTACCTGCTGCCCACGGCGATGGAGTGCCCGTCTTGGGAGCTGGGCGAGACGGTCACCCCGTCGCCGCACCATCCGATCGGAGCCAAGGGCGTAGGCGAGTCGGCCACGGTCGGCTCACCGGCTGCGGTGGTCAACGCCGTCGTCGACGCCCTCAAGCCCTATGGCGTACGGCATGCGGACATGCCGCTCACACCGTCCAATGTGTGGCGTGCGATGTCGGGCAACCCCATCACCCGCACCGACCTGGCAATCACATGAGAACGGATGTTTCGCAACGCACAGCGCACCTCCGTCGCGAGCGCACGCCCTACGTGCTCGCGACGGTGGTCCGTGCCCAGAGACCGACCAGCGCCAAACCCGGTGACCGTGCGGTGATGCTGGCCGATGGCACGCTTGAAGGTTTCATCGGGGGCACGTGTGCCGAGTCGACGGTCCGTCTCCAGGGCATGGCGCTGCTGGAGACGGGCTCGTCGGTGCTGTTGCGGATCCGGCCCGAGCACGGCGAGCAGTCCGAGGAAGACGGCCTGATCATCGTCAATAACCATTGCATGTCAGGCGGGACTCTCGAGATCTTCCTGGAGGCGGTGTTGCCCCCGACGCTCGTCCATGTCTTCGGCGATTCACCGGTCGCGAAGGCGCTCAACACGATCGGCGCGGCGGCGGGCTACGAAATGGCCGCCGGCGACGACATGCTCCCGGGGACGGGCGCCGTCGTGATCGCCTCGCACGGGCGCGACGAGGAGCCCGTGCTGCGGGCGGCGGTTGACGCGGGCGTGCCATACATCGCGCTTGTCGCGAGCCGCAAGCGGGGCGACGCCGTGCTCGCCGAGCTCGGCCTGTCGCGGGACCGCATCCATACGCCCGCCGGGCTCGACATCGGCGCACGGACCGCGCCCGAGGTGGCAATCTCGATCCTGGCCGAGATAATTCGGGGATGATAGGTCTACCGGACGTGCCCTCGCTCGCCGGCGCGCTCGACCGCGCCGGCTACCTCGCCTCGCCATCGCTTGCCACCGCGCTGTTCCTGTCTGTCCACATGCGACAACCGCTGCTGCTCGAGGGGGAGCCGGGCGTAGGCAAGACCGAGGCCGCCAAGGCGCTCGCGGCCGCGCTGGACACCAGGCTGGTGCGGCTACAGTGCTACGAGGGTCTCACCGCGGCGGAAGCCTTGTACGAGTGGAACTATCCGCGCCAGCTCCTCGGCATCCGCCTGGCCGAGGCGCGCGGCGTCGCCCTCGGCGACGAGGACCTGTTCACCGACGCCTACCTGCTGGCCCGCCCACTGCTCGCGGCCATCCAGCACCCCGGGCCGCAACCGGCCGTCCTGCTCATCGACGAGGTCGACCGCGCCGACGACGAGTTCGAGGCGTTCCTGTTCGAGACGCTCGCCGAGGCCGCGGTCACCATCCCTGAGCTCGGCACGCGCCGAGCCACTGTGCCGCCGGTCGCCGTGCTCACCTCCAACCGCACCCGAGACCTGCACGACGCCCTGCGCCGGCGCTGCCTCTACCATTGGATCGACTACCCCGCCGAGGAAAAGGTCGCCGAGATCGTGCGCCGCCGCGTCCCCGCCGCATCGTCCTATCTGGCCGATCAGGTCGCCGCGGGCGTGGCCCGCCTGCGCGCACTCGGCCTCACCAAACCACCCGGCCTGGCCGAGGCCATCAACTGGGCGTCCGCCACCGTCCTACTTGGACTCGACGCCATGACCCCGGAGTCGGCCGAGGCCACCGTCGGCGCGGTCCTCAAACACCCCGAAGACCACACCACCGCCCGCGCCCACGGCCTCGCCACCATCATCGCCCCGCCCGCCTAGCCACCCCGATCGTCAACCCCGCCATAGAACGTCCAGCGGCAAAACGTGCGCGCCCCCTTCATGGGTGTATGACAGCTGGCCGGTGTACAGCACGACGGCCGACTCCATGCGCTTGCCCAACCGCTTGCGCAGCGCCCGGATCCCCGCCAGGTCCTTGCCGTCGACCCGGGTGCCCGCCTTGATCTCGAAGGCGATCACCGAGCCGTCGTCGCGCTCCAGCACCAGGTCGACCTCCTCGGCCGCAGCGGTGCGGAAGTGGCCGGTCGCGACCGGTCCATCCCACCAACCGGCCTGCTTGAGGATCTCGCCCACCGCAAACGTCTCGACCAGATGTCCATACTCGGTCAGCACCGACGGGTCATTGGTGGCGATCTTCTCCGGGGTCAGGCCCAGCAACCATGCCATCACTCCGGCGTCGACGACGTGCACCTTGGGCTGCCGGGCCACCCGGGAGCCCAAGGTGGTGCCCCAGGCCGGCAGGCGGTGGATGAGGAACACCGCCTCTAGCAGGCGAAGGTAGTTTTCCGCCGTGGTCTTGTCCATCCCCACGGCTTCCGCCGCGGCAGCGATGTTGAGCATCTGCCCGGACCTGGAGGCCAGCACGGCGAGCAGCCGGGGCAGCATCTCGCGCTGCCTCACCCGGCTCAGCTCCATCACATCCCGCTCGATGACAAGATCGACATAGTTGTTGAACCAGCGCGATCGCGGCCGTCCCGGCTGGCGCCGCAATGCCACTGGCATCCCGCCGGAGGTGACCCGCCGGGCGTAGTCGTCGCGCGACGTGCCGGACGGCTCTGGGTTTGCCGGTGGATCCCGACCCTCAAGGAGCCCGATGACGAACGGCTCAGCCTGCACCCCGTCGATTTCCGACTGGGCCAGCGGCGGCACCTCGAGGATGTCGACCCGGCCGGTCAGCGCCTGGCCCGCCTCCGGCAGCGTCGAATAGCTCGTCGAGCCGGCCAGGACAAACCGGCCGGGGCTCAGATCACGGTTGAGCTCGGCCTTGATCGCGTAAAGCAGCTCGGGCACATGCTGATATTCGTCAATCAATACGGGCCCGGGCCCGGCGATGAAACGCGCCAGATCGTTGCGCACCGCCGACCGCGTCGCCGGGTCATCACAGTCGATCACCGCCCGGCCGAGATCCCGGGCGAGGCCGGCCAGCAGAGTGCTCTTGCCGACCGTCCGGGGACCGTTCAACACGATCGCCGGCTCCTCGCTCAACCGGCGCGCCAGCACGGCCGTTAATCGCCGGTCGGCCAGGCCGGTAAGGGTTCCATCCACTAGATCAGGATGCCACAGTTTTCCGTGATCGCATGGATTATTTTCCGCATTTGCAGAGTTTATTTTCCGCATTTTCCGACTGGATTCTTCCGCAGTTCCCCTAGAATGGCCGCATGGATTCGTCCGCGCGACCGTCGCCGATGGTCGATCTGGCCGAGCTCGTGGCGCGGTTCGCGAGCGAGTTGCGTGCGGCGGGGCTCGCGGTCGGGCCGGGGCGGGTCGCCCGGTTCGCCGAGGCGATCACGCTGGTGCGGCCACGCACGCGGGCGGAGCTGCTGGCGTGCGCCCAGGCGACCCTGGCCTATTCGCGGCGGCATCTGTCCATCCTGGACAGTGTGCTGGCCGAGGCGCCCGACGAGGATGGGCCGTCGCCGCGGGGCACGGTGGAGGAGGCGGGCGGGCTGCCGTTGCTGGGCAGCGACGTGGAGCGCCTGCGGCACAAGGATTTCAGCACCCTGACGGCCGACGAGCTGGCCGCGCTGGCGGGGGCGATGGCACGGTTGCGGTTGGCCACGCCGATGCGGCGTTCGCGGCGCCACCGGCCGGCCGCGGGCGGGGCCCGGCTCGATCTGCGGGCGTCGCTGCGGTTGGCGCAGCGCACGGGCGGCGAGCCGGTGCGGCTCGCGCGCAGGCGGCGGCGGGTGCGGCCGCGCAAACTGGTGGTGCTGTGCGACATTTCGGGGTCGATGGAGCCCTATGCGCGGGCGATGGTCCAGCTGCTTTACTGCGCCCGAGGCACCCAAAAAGCAGAGGTCTTTTCGTTCGCGACCAGACTGACGAGGCTGACCCCGGTGCTGGGGCAGCAGACCCCCGCCACCGCACTGGCGCTTGCCGGCCGCGCGGCGCCCGACTGGTCCGGCGGCACCACGATCGGTTCGGCACTGCGGGAGTTCCTGGACCGGTTCGGCCGGGCCGGGATGGCGCGGGGGGCGGTCGTGCTGATCATCTCGGACGGTTGGGAGACCGGTGACGCGACGCTGCTGGGCGAGCAGATGGCCCGCCTGCGCCGGGTCGCGCACCGGATCGTGTGGGCCAACCCGCGCACGCAGAGCCCCACCTACCAGCCGCTGGTGGCCGGCATGGCCGCGGCCTGGCCGCACTGCGACACGATCGTCAGCGCCCACTCCCTCGACGCCCTCGACGACCTGATCGCCGCCATCGCCGGCGGCAGTGGCCGGGACCAGCATTAGCAACGACCCGGTCAGCGCCGACCTCGTGGCCGAGGCCATCGACCTGTTGGCCAAACACAGCGGTGCGCGACTGGCCGAGATCCGCAAGCGGCTCGGCCTGACCCTGCCCTATTTTGTCGAGCCGCGCAGCAGCGATTCGGCTGTCGCGAGGGCACTTTCGTAGCTCGTGTCGTAGCCGGCGAACGGGCGCTTGGGTTGCGGGGCCCGCTGGCCGATCACGCGCTCGACGACCGTCGTGCCGGTTTCGGCCTCGAGCACCGGCGAGTAGCCGGCGGCGCGGAGCGTGGCAAGGGTTTCCGCCGGCGGGCGGATGCTGATGAGCACGGTCGGGGCGATCCGGCGCAGGCCGAGCCGGGCCAGCGCCTTGGCGCCGGCCATCTCGGCGAGCAGCACGTCGTCGTCGCTGCGGATGCAGCACGCCGAGCGGACCACGCGCATCTTGCCGTGCGCCCGCGCCACATCTTTGATCATGTACTCGACGGGCTGCGGCAGCCCGCCCTCGGCCACGGTGCCCAGCTGCGCCAGCAGGTCCGAGACGTCGCGGCCGGTGTCGAGGCCGCGCCGCACGGTGGCCGTGCTCAGCCGCCACACGACCGCATGCCCCTCGGACTCGCGGTCGCCGATCAGGTCCAGCAGCGAGGCCAGCTCCGCGGTGGGCGTGCCCGCCGCGACCGCCGTGAGATCGGCCTGGAATCGGGCCTTCGCGCTCACGGCCGGAAACAGCTCGGTCAGCGCCGCCGCGAGATTGTCCACATCGGACATCACTGCGCGCCCGGCGGGCGACGCCGCTCCCAACGCCACGAGCCCCAGCAGCTCCGCCTCGTACAACGTATAAAGGGTATGGATCGGCGCGTGCTCGATGGCGGCGAAGGGCGCCGGGGCATGCCAGGACGCGGCCGTGCTCAGCGTCTGCAGGCGCAACGCCTCCTCATCGGTCATCTGGCGCGTCCGCGCGGCCTGCCGCGCCACGACACACCCGGCGCCCTCCGGCACATCCGCGAGCGCCGCCAGGGTCGCCCGGCGCAGTCCGGCCACATGTGGTTGCGGTATCACGTAAAGCGGCACGGGCGTCTCGCCGGGACCCTCCCACATGGTCAGCACACGGTCCACGCCGAGCCACGCCCGCACGATCACCGCCAACCGCTGCTCGGGCGTTGCCGCCAGCCAAGAGTCGTAGGCGGCCGTCGGGCAGACCGCCGGTGTGGCCTTCTCGACCACCGCGAGCAGTCCGGCCGCCGCCAAAAGGTCGATCCAGAACCGGAGCTCGACCTCGTCGACCTCGAGCAACCGCGCCAGCCGGCGTGTCTCGCGCACCGCCATGCCGCCCGTCTTGCGCAGCACCACCGGAGCGGCATCGAACGCCTCCATCAGCCGCGTCAGTCTGCGCATCGCGGCGACGACCGCCGCCTGGGACTCCGCCAGCACGCACGCCCCGTCGACCGGAACCGTTGCCACCGCGGCCGGTTGGACACTCAGCGGCAGCCGCGTGTCCTCCGCCACCGCCACGCGAACCTCCTCCGGCAGCTCCACCACTTCGGGCCCGGACGGCACGATCAGCCCGTGCTCGGCCAGCCACACCGTGTCGGTATCGCCGTATCCCTCGTCGATGAGCCATTTCGCGCCGTACCCGTTGGCCCGCCGAAACACGTTGCTGCGCATACGACTGCCGATCGCGGCCATGTGCTCCACGTGATCGCGCGCGCCGCCCGGAGCCCGCTCGAGGAGGGCCTTCACCCGTTCGGGCGAGCTCAGGTGGGCGACGATCGACGCCTGCAGCCGTTCGCGATTCACGGTGTCGTCTCCCACGCCGAGCCGCTCGGCGATCCGCAACACCTCCGTCTTGTTGAAGCAGGACGTGAGCGCGGTGTCGAGCCGGCGCGCGGCACGCTGCCGGACGGCAAGCAGCTCCAGGGCCGGGCCCGCCACGCCGATGGTCGCCGGCACGTCGCCAACCGGCAGCCTGCCGTCGCCGATGGGCCAGATCAGCAGCCGGGACACGAGCTCCCGCAACGCCGAAATCAGCAGGTCGCGGCGCGGGCTCGGCTCCGTCGCCCCAAAGGCCGACAGGACCTCGCCGACATCGGCCGTCGCCGTCTTGCCCTGGAACAGCCACGCGTTGCCGTGGTGCGGCCCCCAGCTCGCCATCGCCGCCCGCAGCTGCGCGTCGGGCTTGGCGCAGCGCACAACGCCGGCCATCACCTGGTGCTGCGGCAGGTTCAGATCCGCGATGAGCGCCCGTGTCGCCTCGGGGACCAGCAGCGTCTGCGCCAGCTGCTCGGTGGTCTGCGGCATGCCGTGATAGCGAAGGGCCGGGCCGAGTCGCACCATGGCCCGGGCGAGCTCCTCGGCCCCGAGTGACCGCAGATGCCCGGCGAGCCGCGCTCGTGAATCCGACATGTCAGGCACGTTAGCGGAAGGCGAGGCCAGCGCACGTGGGAGGCCTCACTGGATCGCAAACTTCCACCACCCCGTGTGACCCTCCACGACTTGGCATGCTCGGCGCACAGGGTGCCAGGCGACTCCCCATCGCTCTGGCACTCCTGGCACGGATGGCCGGCCCGCTCGCCGCAGGTCATGCAATGCGCTGGAAGTCGGCGATCCAGTTGACCTCCCACGTGAGGCCGCAGTCGGTGGAGAAGGCCTGCTCCCAGTGTGCCGTGGTCTCGGTGATGCCGGACCAGACATACGAAACCGTGATGGGCCGGCCCTCGTAGACATCCTCGGCGAGGAACGTGCCCACACCGTCCTCGTCGAAGCGGCCCACCTGCGGCGGCATGGCCAGGATCCCGTTGCGGCTGTCGGCCCAGTAGAGCGACCACTCGTCGCTGTCCCTGTCGTACAGGCGCAGCGTCACCCCGCTGAACCCCTGCGTGGGGAAGACCGCCTCGTCGAAGCTGCCCACGCCGTCGAGCACGCGCCAGCACTTGTGCACGCCCGGGAACTCATACCACTCATCGGACCCGCGCAGCACCTCGCGCAGCCTGCGCTGCCGCGACGTCCACTCGCCCACCAGGAAGTCGAAGTTGTTGTCCTTCTTCATGCCCGCACGCTAACCCCGTTCCACTGACATCTTTTGTCAGTGAACCGCGCGCTCTTACTCGCCCACCGAACCGTCGAGGCATTCGCGCAGCAGATCCATGTGACCGCAGTGCCGGGCCGTCTCCTCGATCATGTGCACCATGGTGGCGCGCAGGAAGTCCAGCATCCCGCACAGCGTCTCGCGCTCAGAACCCGACTCCGGCGGCCGGTCGCGTGGGACCGGTACAACATCATCGTTTGATGCCATCGCCGCAGGATAACGCGCGAGTCAGCGGCTAACGAGTGTGGTGGGATCGCCGAGGACCGCGGTGTCGACGGCGACCTTCGAGGCGACCGCGGCCGGGACGCGCGGGTGGTGCAGGTCGTCGAGGATGTCCAGCGCCTCCTGCCACGCGCGCGCCGCCCGCCCCTTGGCGCCCGCGGCCAGATGGGCGTCGCTGAGGTGGATGAGCGTGTCGGCCTCGTGGTAGCGATCCCCGACCTCGCGATAGAGCTCCACCGCGCGACGGTAGGACTCCGCCGCCTCGCCGTAGCGGCCCAGGTTGTGCTGCGCGTAGCCAAGACTGTCCAACGTGGACGCGAGATCGATCAGGCTGCCGATCGTCAGCTGCAGCGCCACCGCCTGCTCGCAGTGGCGCAGCGCCTCCTCGGACTCGCCCAGTAGCGAGTGATACCAGCCTATGGCGTTGAGGGACTTCGCCTGCCCCACCTGATGCCCGCAGCTGCGGAACAGTTCGAGGGCGAGCTCCGAGTGGTGCAGCGCGCGCCGATGGTCGGCCCGCCTCTCGAGGACCAGCGAGATGCCCAAATGACTGGTCGCCTCGGTCAGGGTCTCACCCGCCTCCCGTGCGACGGCGATGGCCTGCGTCAGATGGGCGTGCGCGTCGTCGAGCCGCCCCAAGCGGACCTGCGCTCGGGCGAGATTGCGGTGCGCGTGGGCCTGGCCGACGCGGTCGCCGGTGCGCAGCGAGCACTCCAGCGCAAGGGTCTGCACGGTCTCGAGGTCGTGCCAGTGGCCGCGCCAGTCGAGATAGTCCGACACCGACCACGCCAGCCGCCAGCACCCGCTCTCGCGTACGAGCGCCAGCAGCACGCGATGCTCCCGCTCAAACCAGGCCCGCGCCTGCTCCCGATCGGCGAGCTGCTCGACGCCGTCGGGGGCGGACCCGAGCTCCAGCGGGTCGCGTTGCGGATACAGCAGCAGCGCCGCCGCGTGCGCCGTGTGCAGGTAGTGCCCGTGCAGGCGGCGCAGCGCCTCCTCGCGCTCCGGCCGGGACGCCTGCTCGGCGGCGAACGCGCGCAGCAGGTCGTGGAACGTGTATCGCCCCGGCGCGTGCTCATTGAGCAGATGCGCCCGCGTCAGCTCGGCCAGCGCCGAACGCACGTCCGCGAGCCCCACGCCCGCAAGGCTTGCCGCCGCCGGCGTCGCCACGTCCGGCCCGGGATGCACGCCCATCAACCGGAACAGCAGCGCCGCCGTCGCGCTCAAGTGCCGATACGAGCAGGAGAACGCGACCCGCGCGTCCGCCGACGTGTCGTCGCCCCCGCTGAACGGGTCCAGGCTGCCCTGCGCCGTGCGCAACTCCAGCGCCAGCTGCGCCAGCGGGAACGTCGGGCGGGCGCTGGCCCGCGCCGCCGCGATGGCCAGCGCCAGGGGCAGCCGCGCGCACCGGCTCACCACCTCGTCGACGATCTGAGGCTCGGCCGAGACCCGTTGCGCGCCAAGGCGATGCGCCAGCAGCTGGCGCGCCTCGCCCACCGGCAGCAGGTCCAGGATCAACGAGTGCGCGCCGTCCACCGCGACCAGGCTGGTCAGGTCGTTGCGGCTCGTGACCACGGTCATGCAGCCGGGCGAGCCGGGCAGCAGCGGCCGGACCTGTTCGGCGTCGCGCGCGTTGTCGAGGATCACCAGCGCTCGCCGATTGGCCAGCAGGCTGCGGTACAGATCAAATTGGACCGTCGCATTCGCCGGTATGTTTTGGGCGCTGATCCCGAATGCCTCCAGGAAGCCTCGCACAGCCTCTTCAGGTTTTTTTGGTACGCCTCCGGCCTCGAAGCCGCGCAGGTTGACATACAGTTGCCCGTCCGGGAAACGCTTGACCATCCGATGGGCCCAGTGCACCGCCAGGGCGGTCTTGCCCACGCCCGCCGTGCCGGACAGCACCGCGATCGTGCCCGCGTCGCGGGCCATCGCGTCGAGCCTCGCCAGCTCGGCGTCCCGCCCGGCAAACTTGAACCCGTTGGCGGGCAGCTGGCGCGGCACCGGCCAATCGGGCGTCGAAACCCGATGCTGGCTTTCTTGCATGCGATTTTCCTGCACCCGGTCGCGGGCCGTCGCCAGGGCACCCCGCTCCGCGGGCGTAGTGTCCAAAAGCGACACAAGAACGTCAAACCGATCGGTGGGCGGCAGCGTGCGCCCGCCGAAGTAGCCGGCGATGATGCCGATCGACCAGCCCGTGCGCGCCGCGAGCTCGCGATAGGTCAGCTCCGAGTCGCCGAGCCGCCGGGCCTGCCTCCGCTTGAGCTGGCGGAGCAAACCCGCCAGTTCGTTGATGGTGTTGACGGCCGGAAACGAGTCACTGGGCACGCCTGAGCCTAGATAGGCGTTCAACAATGTTCAAGGGTGTTCAGGATGTGGGGCACGACGGGTCCGGTCGGGGCAATCATGCGGGGCAAATCCTCAAGGCTCGGCGAAGGAGGAATCCGTCGTGTTCAACCGGAATGGCAGGCTTGCGACGCTCACAGGCGCCGCCCTCGCGGTGGTGCTCCTGACTACCGGGCAGTCCTACGCCGGCGACCCCAAGCCGGCGGCGCCCGCGCCGGCCGTGGTCTGCTGTGCGCCGCCCGCCGACGAGGTCGCGATCGAGCAGCGGCTGTACGACCTGATGCAGCCGACGCTGTATGCGGCCATGGACACCAACGTGCGCTATCTCGTGCGCAACATCGTCGGCCGCCAATTCGACGGCGACACCAACGCGCTGCTCTCGACGATCATCCAGGAGGCCGAGGAGTCGTGGATCGTCGATCCATGGGCGCCGGAGTGGCTCGCGCTCAAGGATGCCGTCGCGCAGTTCCAGAACATCAACGGCTGGGGATACCAGCCCCAGATCTACATCCCGAACTACGACGAGGGGGCCTACCCGCAGGCCGACATCGTGGTCGCGGTCGCGCCGGCCGACGAGTATCAGACGGCCACCACCGGATATCGCATCGACTCCGGCGGCTCCGTCTACCCCATCGGGACGATCGACGAGACCTACACCGACTCCAACGAGGTGTGGGTG
>JBIOYB010000250.1:0-14413 GCA_044869915.1 Allorhizocola sp. | reverse complement strand
CCACGCCCCCACCCCACGCAAACCCCGGCCCACGCAAACCCCCGCCCGCGCACGCACGCCTCAGCGCACGGACTTCGCAAACGCCCGCGAAGAAACCGTTACGGCCAAAAGTGTCAACGGCCCCAGGATCAGCAGTGCCTTCCACACGAACGGATTGCCGGTGTCGCCCGCGAACAGCGCCCGCGCCCCTTCGACGCCCCAGTTGAACGGGTTGAAGTCGGCCACCCGCTTGAGCCAGTTGGGCGCGTATGTCAGCGGCAGCAGGATGCCTGCGAGCAGCATGATGGGCACGACGAACATGTTGAGCAGCGGGGCGAGCGCGTCTTCGCTGCGCAGTTTGAGCCCGAGCGCGTAGCCGATGGACGACATGAACATCGCCATCAGCGCCACGAGCAGGAACGCCAGCAGCAGGTCGATCAGCTCGACGCGCAGCCCGAACGGGATGGCCAGCACCGTGACGATGATGGCTTGGAACAGCAGGGTGGTCACGTCGCGCAGGCAGCGCCCGAGCAGCAGGGCGACCCGGCTGACCGGGGTGACGCGGCTGCGCTCGATGATGCCCGCCCGCAGCTCGGCGATGAGCCCGAAGCCGGAGAAGCCCATGAACATGGCCAGCATCACGAGCATGCCGGGCACGAACACGCGATAGGTCTCGGCGTCGCTGCTGGTTTGCAGTGCCGGCTTGAGCAGTGGTGCGAACAGCAGGAGATAGAACAGCGGCTGGATGATGCCGACAGCCACCCACACCGGGTTGCGGACCTGCAGCAGCATCTGTCGTGAGTAGACCAGCCAGGTGTCGCGTAGGAATTTCATGGTCGGTCAGCTCTCTCTCAGGCTGCGGCCGGTCTTGGCGAGGAACACGTCGTCGAGGCTTGGCCGGTGCAGCTCGATGCCCTCGGTCTTGATGGCCGCGGCGTCCAGTGCCCGCAGGATCAAGGGGATGGCGGTCGCGCCGTCGTCGACGTAGAGCCTCAGCCCGGTCTCGGTGGTCTCGAGCTTGCGCACGTATTCGGCCGTGTCGAGCACCTCGGCCGCGCCGCTGCCGCCTGCCGGGAGTGCCACGGCCACAACGTCTCCGAGCACCTCCTGCTTGAGCTCGCCCGGCGTGCCCTCGGCCACGATCTCGCCGTTGTCCATGATGGACAGCCGGTCGCACAGCACGTCGGCCTCGTCGAGGTAATGCGTCGTGATGAACACGGTCATGCCCATGTCGCGCAGCTTGCGCACCTCATCCCACATGTGCGCGCGTGACTGCGGGTCGAGGCCGGTGGTCGGCTCGTCAAGGAAGACGACCTTCGGCTTGTGAATGATGCCGAGCGCGATGTCGACCCGGCGGCGCTGGCCGCCCGAGTAGGTCTTGCACTTGCGGTCGGCATATTCGGTCAGCTGGAATGCCTCCAGTGCGTCGACCGCCAGCCGCTGCGCCTCGGACTTGCTAATCCCATACATCCTGGCGTGCAGCACGAGCTCCTCGCGTGCAGTCGAGTCGTCCCAGGTGCTGCCGCCCTGCGCCACATAGCCGATGCGCTTGCGCACCTCGCCTGGGCTCTTGCGCAGGTCGATCCCGGCGATGGTGGCCTCTCCCCCGTCGGGCTCTATAAGTGTGGCGAGCATGCGCAAAGTCGTGGTCTTGCCGGCCCCGTTGGGGCCGAGGAATCCAAAAATTTCCCCCTCGGCCACCGAGAGGTCGACTCCGCGCACGGCCTCGACCGTTTTGGTCTCGCGGCCGGCACGGGAGCGGAAAGATTTCCGCAGTCCAGTGGTCTCGATGATCATAAGCTCACCCTATCGGCGGGGTACGACATTAGTCAAATTTGATTAATGTTTCGGGTACCATTTCGCCGCTAACTCGGGCGAAACGTACTCCACCCCCGAGTCAATCTCATCGGCGACCTTTTCGCACCACAAAATCTCGCCTTCGTTGCGGGCGGCCAGCAGCTCGAGCAGCCATCGCACGTTGACCGGCTTGTTGGCGGGCCCGGCCCAACCCACCTTCACCGCGCTGATCACGCCCTCATTGAACGCGCGCAACATCTGCGCACGGCTACGCAGCGCGGCCGCCGCCTCCTCACGCGGTACCTCCGTCAGAAAAGAAAGCACGGCGATGAACGGGTCCTCGGCCTCGTGCTGCCCCCACAGATACCCCGCGAGCAGGTCGCGGAACTGTTCCTCGCCCTTGTCGGTGATCTCGTAACGGGTGCGCGCGGGACGCCCCGCCAGCTGCTCCTGACCCAGCTCGCGCAGCGCACCCTCCTCGGCCAGCCGCTTGAGCGCGTGGTAGATCGAGCCGGGCTGGATCTTGGCCCACTTGTCTGCATTCCAGCTCAACAGCTCGCGGCGCACGTCATAGCCGTGAACCGGCTGCATCAGCTTGACGACGCCCAGGATCATCATGCGGGTAGTGGACACAACGTCAGATTAATTCTCGCAGTGCCGCCGCCGCTGTTATCCTGCCGCGATCTTGAAAGCACGCCCCTCCGCTTTCAAGATCGCAAGGGATGGCAGCAATCCCTGCGGCTCGCTTTAGCAGGAGCCGCGAAGTAGAGCGCAGATCACAGGGCCGTGTTACTGATCGGTCGTTTAGACTCCGGCCATGGCTGAGCTGTCCAAGGTGTTGATCGCCAACCGGGGAGAGATCGCCGTGCGGGTGATCCGCGCCTGCCGCGACGCCGGCCTGGCGAGCGTCGCCATCTACGCCGACGGCGACCGGGATGCGCTGCACGCCACGATGGCCGACGAGGCCTACGCGCTTGACGGCACGACCAGTGCGCAGACCTACCTGCGCATCGACAAACTGCTCGACGTGGCCAAGCGGGCGGGCGCCGACTCGGTGCACCCCGGCTACGGCTTCCTCGCCGAAAACGCCGACTTCGCGCAGGCGGTCATCGACGCCGGGCTGACCTGGATCGGCCCGACCCCGCAGGCGATCCGGGACCTGGGCGACAAGGTGACCGCGCGGCACATCGCGCAGAGCGCGGGCGCACCGCTCGTGCCGGGCACGCCCAACCCCGTCGAAGGGGCCGACGAGATCGTGGCGTTCGCGCGGGAGCACGGCCTGCCGGTGGCCATCAAGGCCGCGTTCGGCGGTGGCGGGCGCGGGCTGAAGGTCGCCCGCACGCTCGAGGAGATCCCGGCCCTGTTCGAGTCCGCGACGCGGGAGGCGGTGGCGGCGTTCGGGCGGGGCGAGTGTTTCGTGGAGCGCTACCTCGACAAGCCTCGCCACGTGGAGGCGCAGGTGCTAGCCGACCAGCACGGCAACGTGATCGTCGTGGGCACGCGCGACTGCTCGCTGCAGCGGCGCCACCAGAAGCTTGTGGAGGAGGCGCCCGCGCCCTTCCTGTCCGACGCGCAGCGGGCCGCGATCCACGAGTCGGCCAAGGCGATCTGCCGCGGCGCGGGCTATCACGGCGCGGGCACGGTCGAATATTTGGTGGGCGCGGACGGCACAGTGTCCTTTTTAGAGGTGAACACACGGTTGCAGGTGGAGCATCCGGTCACCGAGGAGACTTCTGGGATTGATTTGGTACGAGAGCAGTTCCGCATCGCCGCGGGCGACAAGCTCAGGTTCGACGAGGATCCCGTGCCCCGCGGGCATTCGATCGAGTTCCGGATCAACGGCGAGGACCCGGGCCGCGGGTTCCTGCCCGCGCCCGGCGCGGTGACCCGGCTGCGCCTGCCCGAAGGGCCGGGCGTGCGCGTGGACACGGGCATCGAGGCGGGCAGCGTGATCAGCGGCAACTTCGATTCGCTGCTGGCCAAGGTGATCGTGACCGGTGAGACGCGCACCGAGGCGCTGGAGCGGGCGCGGCGCGCGCTTGACGAGATGGTCGTGGACGGCATGGCCACCGCGCTGCCGTTCCATCGCAAGGTGGTGCGCGATCCGGCCTTTGTGGACTTCACTGTCCACACGCGATGGATCGAGACCGAGTGGAAAAACGACATCGCCCCGTTCGGTGAGGCGGCCGAGGTGCCCGAAGGCGAAGACCGCCAACGGATCGTGGTCGAGGTCGGCGGCAAACGGCTCGAAGTGTCGCTGCCCGCGAGCCTCGCGGCGGCGCAGCCGGCGACCGCCAAGCCCGTCAAGCGAGCGGCCCAAAAGAGCCAGACGACGACCGCGAGCGGGGACGCGCTGACCGCGCCGATGCAGGGCACGATCGTGAAACTCGCTGTGGCCGAAGGCGATTCGGTGGCCGAGGGCGACACCGTGGTGGTGCTCGAGGCGATGAAGATGGAGCAGCCGCTGACCGCGCACAAAGCAGGCGTCGTCACGGGGCTCGCCGCGAAGGTGGGAGAGGTCGTCCAGTCCGGCACGGTGCTGTGCGAGATTAGGTGAATGGATGAGCTTCGGGCGCAGGTGAGCCGGTTCGTCAAAGAGCGTGACTGGGAATCGCATCACACGCCCAAAAACCTGGTCATGGCGCTGGCCGGAGAGGTGGGTGAGCTGCTGGCCGAGTTCCAGTGGCTCACGCCCGAGCAGGCCGCCGGCGTCATGAGCGATCCGGAGCACGGCGCACGCGTCCGCGCCGAGATCGGCGACGTGATGATCTATCTCGTGAGTCTCGCCGGTACCCTCCAAATAGATTTGATTGAAGCGGCCAAGGTGAAGCTTGCCGACTCGGCGCGGCGTTATCCCATCGGTCACCCGCCACGCAACGTCCCTCACCAGCCCGCGGGCAGCGGCATCCCCTCCGTGTAGCCGGCCGTCGACTGCACGCCGATCAGCGCGCGCTCGTGGAACTCCTCGAGCGTGCGCGCCCCGGCGTAGGTGCATGCGCTGCGCAGGCCGGCGACGATCTCGTCGAGCAGGTCCTCCACACCCGGGCGCGTCGGATCGAGATACATCCGCGCGCTGGAGATGCCCTCCTCGAAGACGGCCTTGCGCGCGCGGTCGTATGCCGAATCGTCGGCCGTGCGCGCGCTCACCGCCCGCGCCGAGGCCATGCCGAAACTCTCCTTGTATCGCTTGCCACCCGGGTCCAGATAAAGATCTCCTGGACTTTCGAAGGTACCGGCGAACCACGAGCCGATCATCACGTTGGCCGCACCGGCCGCCAGGGCCAGCGCCACGTCGCGCGGATGCCGCACGCCACCGTCGGCCCAGACGTGCTTGCCCAGGTCGCGGGCCGCCTCCGAGCAGTCCAGCACGGCCGAGAACTGGGGCCGCCCGACGCCCGTCATCATGCGCGTCGTGCACATGGCTCCCGGGCCCACGCCCACCTTGACGATGTCGGCGCCTGCGTCGACCAGGTCGCGTACGCCGTCGGCGGTCACGACATTGCCCGCGACGATCGGCACATGCGGCGAGAGCGCCCGCACCGCCCGCAGTGCGCCCAGCATGCGCTCCTGATGGCCGTGCGCGGTGTCGACCACGAGCGTGTCCACCCCGGCCTCGAGCAGCGCGCTCGCCTTGCCCGCCACATCGCCGTTGATGCCGATGGCGGCCGCGATGCGCAGCTGGCCCTTCTCGTCGAGCGCGGGCCGGTACAGGGTGGCGCGCAGCGCGCCCTGCCGGGTCAGGATGCCGCACAGCACCCCCTCGTGATCCACGACCGGGGCGAGCTTGCGCCGGCCGTGCGTGAGCCGGTCGAAGGCGTGCCTCGGGTCGGCGTGCGCCGGCACGGTCAGCAGCTCGGTGGACATGACGTCGGCGAGCTGCGCGAACCGGTCCACGCCCACCGTGTCGGACTCGGTGACCACGCCCAGCGGGCGGCGGTGCTCGTCCACCACGACGACCGCGCCGTGGGCGCGCTTGGGCAGCAGGTGAATGGCGTCGCCGACGGTGTCGGCCGGGCCGAGCGTGATCGCGGTGTCGAACACCAGGTGCCGCTGCTTCACATAGCCGACCACCTCGGTGACGATCTGCAGCGGGATGTCCTGTGGGATGACCACCAGCCCGCCGCGCCGTGCGACGGTCTCGGCCATGCGCCGCCCGGCCACCGCGGTCATGTTGGCCACCACGATCGGGACGGTGCAGCCCGTGCCGTCGCTCGTGGACAGATCCACGTCCAAACGCGAGCCGACATCGGACCGGTTCGGCGCCATGAAGACGTCGTTGTAGGTCAGGTCGTGCGCGGGGACCGCGCCGGACAGAAACCTCATTGCCTCATGATTGCAAATCGCTCGCGCATAAATCGCGCGCATGCGTGAGCCCGGTGGTTTAGGTTGGCCGCCATGTTCACGGTGCGGGAGACCAGACCGGAGGACGCCTCCGAGATCCTGGCGTTGGTCCACGCGAGCGACATCGCGGTGGTGGGCTTCGCCGACTTCGACCTGGAGGAGGTCGAGGAGGGCATCGCCGGGCCCAAGTCGGTGGTGGCCTGCGAGGGTGACCGGATCATCGCGTGGGGCTATCTCACCAACGCGACAGACGGCCCGCGCGACTTCCTCGAGGTCTACATCCATCCGGAGCATGGGCGCCCGGCCCAGCGGCCCCTGCTCGAGCTGCTGCTCGCCGAGGTGCGGCGGCGCGGCAAATACGCGCGGTCGGCGGCCGTGGCGATCGAGGAGCCGTGGATCGAAGCGATTACGGCGCAGGGGTTTTTGTTCGTGAAGCAGCACGCGCGGATGACCGTCGACCTGCCGGTCGCGCTGGACCCGCCGACGCACACGGTGCGCCCGGTCACCGAGCCCGAGCTGCCCACGTTCTACGAGGTGATCGACACCGCGTTCCACGACATGCTCGACTACCAGCCGCGCACCTACGAGCAGTGGCGGTCGCGGTTCACCCCGCGATGGGACGACTGGCTGGTGTGCGAGGTCGACGGGACCATCGCCGGTGCGCTGCAGTCCGGCACGGACGGCTGGGTCGAATACCTCGGCGTGCTCGCGCCCTTCCGGCGGCGCGGTGTCGGGCGGGCGCTCCTGCTCACGGCGTTTGAGCTCTACGCCAAGCAGGGGCACGCCAAGGCCGGGCTCGGGGTGGACATGGCAAACCCCACGCAGGCGATCAAGCTCTACACGAGCGTCGGCATGACCCCCGCATACCAGGCCAACGTCTACGAGAAAAGCTTCTAGACCTGGTTGTTACGGGTCGGGCGGGAGCGGATCGACTGCACGTAGTCGTCCGGGGCGCCCGCCTTCTGCGCAGCGGCCGCGATCTCGTTGAGATACCACGTCGTGGGCAGCCCACCCTCGTAGCCGACGAGCACGTAGACCCACGCCGTCACCTCTCCGTCCAAGGTGGAGACGCGCAGGTGCAGCTTCGTGTACGTCCCGGCGTCGACACCCTCCACCTCGTCGAGCCGGGCCTCGTCCCACGGATGGACGTCGTAGAGCGCCACGAAGACCCGATCGCCCTCGGACGGGACGATCGTCGAGATCGCACCCTCCCAGCCGACAAGATCCTCGCCGGCGAAGGTCAGCCGCCAGTCTTCCAACCAGCCGGTGCCGACCATCGGGGAATGGGGGCAGTATGCCCGCATCCGACCCGGGTCAAGGTTCGATCCGTACGCTGCGTAATGACGCACGGCGATGACGATATCCCGCCTGAAGCCTCGCTGAGAACCCGCCCGTGCGTGTCTCACGAGTTCGTTTGCGTTGGCCGCGGTCGTCTCGCCTCGGCCTCCGCGCCGATCGGTCAACTGCGGGCCGCCTGACCTCCTCTCGCGACCGCCGGGCCGGAAGTAGACAATGGGCCTGTGACGAGGATCGTGATCATAGGTGGTGGGCCGGCGGGATACGAGGCGGCCCTGGTCGCGGCGCAGCTGGACGCCGATGTGACGGTCATCGAGGCGGCGGGCGCGGGCGGGGCCTGTGTGCTGGACGACTGCGTGCCTTCGAAGACCTTCATCGCCAGCTCAGACGTTGTCACGGGATATAGGGACACGGAGGAGTTCGGGATTCACTCCGACGGCCTTGCGGCCATCACCGTCGATGCGAGCGCAGTGCACGCGAGGGTAAAACGCCTGGCCATGGCCCAATCGCGGGACATTCAGACCAAGCTCGTGAAGGCGGGCGTCACGCTCGTGCACGGGACGGCGCGGCTGGGCGCGGACGCGCTCGGGCACACCCATGCCGTGATCGTCAGGCCACACGACGGTAACGCAGAGTACATAATCAATGCGGGTACAGTATTGATCGCCACGGGCGCGACGCCCCGAGTGCTCCCGACCGCCGTGCCCGACGGCCAGCGGATCCTGACCTGGCGCCAGATCTACGACCTGCCGGCGTTCCCCGAGCACCTGATCGTCGTCGGCTCGGGCGTGACCGGCGCCGAGTTCGCCTCCGCCTACCTGGCCGTGGGCATCAAGGTCACCCTGGTGTCGTCGCGCGACCGGGTCATGCCGCACGAGGACGCCGACGCGGCCATGGCCATCGAACGGGTGTTCCGCAACCGGGGCATGACCATCCTCAACAACTCGCGGGCCGAGGCGGTCAAGCGCGACGGCGACGGCGTCGTGGTCGAGCTCGCCGACGGGCGGACGGTCGAAGGGTCGCACGCGCTGATGGCCGTCGGGTCCATCCCCAACACGGCCGAGCTGGGCCTGACGGATTATGGCGTCGAGGTCGCCCCCGGCGGATACGTGACCGTCGACCGGGTTTCGCGCACCAACGTGCCCGGCATCTACGCGGCCGGCGACTGCACGGGCGTGCTGCCGCTCGCCAGCGTCGCGGCCATGCAGGGACGCATCGCCATGTGGCACGCGCTCGGCGAGGCCGTCGCCCCGCTGCGCCTGCGGACCGTGGCGGGCAACGTCTTCACCGACCCGGAGCTGGCCACCGTCGGCGTGTCGCAGGCCGATGTGGACAGCGGCAAGGTGCCCGCACGGGAGGTCATGCTGCCGCTCGCGGGCAACGCGCGGTCCAAGATGGCGGGCCTCGACGACGGGTTCATCAAGCTGTTCTGCCGGCCCGCGAGCGGGATCGTCATCGGCGGTGTCGTCGTGGCGCCGCGCGCGAGCGAGCTCATCATGCCGATCACCATCGCGGTGGAAAACCACCTCACGGTCAACCAACTCGCGCACACCATCACCATCTATCCGTCGCTGTCGGGCTCCATCGCCGAGGCCGCCCGCCAACTCATGCAGGCCGAAGACGACTGACAAGGTAGGCGCCAAGCCAGCCAAATCAACTAAGTCTTTAGCTAGTTTGTTTGGCGCCCGCCCGGCGTGGGCCGGGCAGGCGGCGGCCTGGATCCGGTCACGCCTGGGCGCATTGCCACCGCCGCCACCTTCCTGCCGCGATCTTGAAAGCGCGCCCCATCGCTTTCAAGATCGCAAGGGACGACAGCGACTAAGGGGCAATGCCCGCGACTCGCTTTAGCGGGAGCCGAGAATCAGAGTGGCTCCCGGGGTCAGGCGCTCGTAGGGGCAGCCCGCGCGCGCCTTGAGGTGCCCGTCGACCAGGCCCGCGCTGCGCTCGCTATCGAGGCAGTCGTGCAAGGCATACACACGCTCCGGCCCGACCGCGCGCACGAAGTCGATGGACTCGGCGAGCTTGAGCCACGGCCCGGCCACCGGCACAAACAAGGTCTCCACTCGCGCGTCGCCCGGCGGGGCGAACGAGTCGCCCGGATGGTAGAGCCTTTCGTCGATTAAATAACCCAGATTTGGTACCCGCGGAATGTCCGGATGGATGACCGCGTGCAGCCCGCCGAAGGCCCGCACGGGCAGCCCGGCGGCCACAAAGGACTCTCCGGTTTGGACAGGCGTGGCCGCGCCGCCACCCCACTGGGCGGCGAACTTCTCGATAACGGCCGGATGCGTGAAAACCGTCGCGTTTGGACGCTTGGCGAGCGCGTCGGCGAGGCGGTCGGCGTCCACGTGGTCGGCGTGCTCGTGCGTGAGCAGGACGGCATCGACGCCGTCGAGCGCCTCCTCGGCCTCGCTCCACACGCCGGGGTCGATCACCAAGACTGCCCCGTCGTTTTCGATCCGCACACAGGCATGTGAGTACTTAGTCACTCGCAACTGTGGCCTCCTCGTGTTGTTCTTGTAATCAGTCTGACGGAACCGGGCGGCGGGCGTGGCCCGTCCCGTACCACATGAAAAAGCATCTTCTCCTCCCCATAGTCATCGGGATGCTTGCGCTCACCGGATGCTCATCGGCGAACGATCGCGCCGGCGCGACATCCGAAAACGCCGCACCCGCGGGGGGCGACATCTCGGGCTACAAGACCGATCAGACGACACCCCAGCAGCCCGCCAAGGAGGGCACGGGCGGCAGCACCGGCCAGGGCAGCACGGGCCAGCCCGCTACCACAGCGGGGCCCATCGATGGACGATCCCTGATCTACCGCGCCGACATCGTGGTAAAGGTGGACGACGTCCGCAAGTCCGCCGAGTCGCTGTCGTCGATGCTGACCACCGCCGGCGGGTTCGTCGCCTCCGAGAAGCGCACCGACGATCCGCGCCAGGCGCAGGCCAGCATCACGGTGCGCATCCCGTCGAAGGAGTTCGCCTCCTTCATGGAAAAGATCGCCGGGCTGGGGACGGAGCAGCGCCGCAGCTCCAACATCGAAGATGTCACCGAGGCCATCGTCGACCTGGACACCCGCGTCGCCGCGCAAAAGGCCAGCGTCGAATCCGTGCGCAAAATGTTCGAGCGGGCGACCACGCTGCAGGACGTGGTGCTGCTGGAGAAGGAGCTCAGCGCGCGCCAGACCGAACTGGCCTCGCTCGAGGCCAAGAAGCGCCGGCTCGACGACCTCGTCGCCCTGTCCACGATCACCGTGACGCTGGCCGGGCCCAACACCGAGATCGAAGTGGTGGAGGAGCCCGATCCGAGCTTCCTGGGCGGCCTCAAGTCGGGCTGGGACGCCTTCGTGTCATCCATCCAGGTGGCCTCGGCGATCCTCGGCTTCCTGCTGCCGTTCCTCTTGGCGGTGGGCATCCCGATCGCCGTGCTGATCGCGATCGTCCGCTACCGTAGGAAAAAGCCCGAAGCGACGACGAGCGAAGCGACAACCACACCCTAGGAGTGAGCGCCGGTGGGCGGCTACGGCACGCAGGTCCTGCTGGTGCTAGTCCTGATGTTAATCAATGGGGCCCTGTCGGGCAGCGAGATGGCGCTCATCTCGCTGCGCGAGTCGCAGATCCAGCGGCTCGAGCGCAGATCGGGGGGCGGGCGCGTGCTGGCCCGCCTCTCCCGCGACCCCAACCGGTTCCTCGCCACAATCCAGGTGGGCATCACCCTTGCCGGGTTCCTGGCATCGGCCTTCGCCGCCACCTCGCTGGCCCGGCCGCTGGTCAAGCCGCTGGCCTTCCTGGGCGGGGCCGCCGAGCCCGCGGCCATCGTCGTGGTCACGCTGATCCTGACGTTCCTGACGCTCGTGCTGGGCGAGCTCGCCCCCAAACGCATCGCCATGCAGCGGGCCGAGGGCTGGGCGCTGACCGTGGCCCGCCCGCTGGACTGGCTGGCCACCGCCACCCGCCCGGTCGTGTGGCTGCTGGGCAAGGCGACCGACTTCATCGTGCGCCTGGCAGGCGGCAACCCCAAGGCCGCCCGTGAAGAGATCAGCGCCGAGGAGATCCGCGACCTGGTCGTGGCGCAGCGCGGGTTCACCGCGCAGCAGCGCGAAATCATCTCGGGCGCCTTCGAGATCACCGAGCGAAACATTCGCGAGATCCTCGTGCCAAGGCGGGATGTCGTGGGCCTGCCCGGCACGATGTCCACTTCGGACGCTCTGAAGGTGTTGGCCGAGTCGGGGCACAGCCGGGCACCAGTGATTGGACCGTCCGGATTGGACGAGGTGATCGGGGTCGTGCACCTGCGTGACCTCCTCAAGCCGGGCGGGCTTGCGGCCGAGCGGGCGCGTCCCGGGCTGTTCCTGCCCGAGACGCTGTCGGTGTCCGACGCCATGCGCCAACTGCGGCACCAGCGGGAGCAGTTCGCCCTCGTGGTCGACGAGCGGGGCGCCATCGACGGGATCATCACGATGGAGGATCTCGTCGAGGAGGTCGTGGGCGAAATCTACGACGAGACCGACCGCGACATCGAGCAGGTGGTCCACGAGCCCGACGGCGCGCTGCTCGTGCCCGGATCGTTCCCGCTGCACGACCTGCCCGACCTCGACATCGACCTGGACCGCCTGGGCGACCTCGACTACACCACCGTGGCCGGGCTCCTGCTGGACCGCCTGGGCCGCATCCCGACCGCGCCGGGTGATGCGGTGAAGCTGCCGGGCTTTACCGCCGAGGTCGTCGAGATCACGGGGCGGGCGATCACGAAGGTGCGGCTGCGGCTGCTCGACAGCGACCGTGGCGAGGACCGAGCGGGACTCAAATGAGCGTGCCTACGGCAGGAACCTCGAGGGCTCCGGGGAGGAACTGAGGGGCAGCCGCGCTTTTAAAAAGCCGTGCTGTCTCGAGTCGTGTTTCCCATGCTTCGACTTTCTACGCCGTGTTTTCACCAAGCCGCGTAGCGCCTTCACTCCCGCCGCCCCAGTGAGCTGATCCTTGTCACGCCACGAGTGCCGTCCGGGCTCGTGGCGTGACATCGATCAGGCAACGCAGCCGTCGCCTGCGCCCACTGGCACCGCCCGGCCGGCGGGTTTAACCCCGTCAGAAGGCTGAGGCCAGCGCGGCGTAAGCGGTGTGGACCATGGTGCGGATGCCGTAGCCGATGCAGCGCTCGTCCACATCGAAGGATGCCTGGTGGATGTCCATTTTGACGTCGGACCCGGGGATGCCCGTGCCCAGCCGGATCATCGCGCCCGGGACCTGCTCGACGTAGAACGCGAAATCCTCGCCACCCATGGAGATCTCGGCCTCGACCACCCGGTCGGCGCCAAGCGCCGCACCGGCCGCGCCCGCGATCACGGCGGTGGCCATGCGGTCGTTGATCACCGGTGGGATGCCGCGGGTGTAGTTGACCACGGCCTTGGCGCCGGTCGCCGCCACGACGTCCCGGATGAGCTGGGTGACCAGATCGGGCGCCTCGCGCCAGGCGTCGCGATTGAGCACGCGGACTGTGGCCTTGGCCACACCCTCGTGCGGGATCGCATTGAACGACTCGCCCGCGTGGATGGCGCCGAACACCATGGACAGTCCGGCCCGCGCGTCGACCCGCCTGCTCAGCAGGGCCGGAACCTCGGTCACCACCCGGGCCAGCGCGTTGACCAGATCGGCGGTCAGGTGCGGGCGGGCGGTGTGGCCGCCCCGGCCGGTCAACCGGACCTCGACCGAGTCGCACGCGGCCGTGAACGGGCCGGAGCGCACGGCCACCAGGCCCACCGGGAACTGCGGCGCGCAGTGCAGCGCGTAGATCGCGACCACGTCCTTGAGCGCACCGGCCGAAATCATCTGCGGCGCACCGGAGTTGATCGCCTCCTCGGCGGGCTGGAACAGCAACCGCACGCGCCCGCCCAGCTCGCCGGACTCGTGGAGCTCGGCAAGCGCCAGGCCCACGCCCAGCAGGATCGTGGTGTGCACGTCGTGGCCGCACGCGTGGGTCGCGCCGTCGACGGTCGAACGGTAGGGCACGTTTTTGACATCGAGCATGGGCAGCGCGTCCATGTCGGCGCGCAGCGCGACCACCCGATCACCCTCGCCGATGTCGCAGATCACGCCGTTGCCGCCCGGGATCAGGCGGGGCGAGAGCCCGGCCGCGTGCAGCGTGCGCGCCACCAGCGCGGCGGTCTCGAACTCGTGATGCGAGAGCTCGGGATGCATATGAATGTGTCGTCGAATCGCTACCAGATCGGGTCCGTGAGCCGCCAACCATTGATCCAGCTGGGCCGGAAGCGTATTAGGCGTCGGCTCTAGCGTCGAGGTGCTGTTGGCAGCCATCGTCATCGGTGACAATGACGGCAGCGTCATCGCTCGCGTCACGGAAGATTCTCGATCTCGTTCGATGGGACAAACTTCGACAAGACTAGCCCTGGAGTGGTGACTCTGCGCAATCGTTTGTTTGTGACTGGAAGACTCCGCAGAGTCACTATTGGTCTGACGTGGACTCGGCTCCGTGACCAGCGGGACAGCACTAGTCGTCATAGCTAGCATCCGTCCTCACCTCCTATAACGGGCGACGGCGCACCGTGGTCACGGATGATGTGACATCCCCAACCTCATCGCACATCGTGTGCGAACAGTAAGACTAGAAGGTCTCTCGAGGTCGGTGTGTCCCCCAGACATTACGCAGCGTATGGCAAACTTCGCCGACCGTCGATCGCGCACGTAGCGCTTCTCGCATCGGATATAAGACATTTTCTCCGGTACCAGATGCGGCTCTCTCGAGTTCTTTTAAAGCCCTCGATACGAGCGTCTCATCGCGACTATTGCGAAGTGCGGAAAGCCGCTCCCGCTGCGCTTGCTCGATCGCCGGATCCACCCGTAGTGGGTCGTATGGCTCCTCGACGTCCAGGGTGAACCGATTGACGCCGACAACCACCCGCTCGCCGGAATCCACCTCGAGCGCGGTCCGGTAGGCCGAGTTTTCGATCTCTCGCTTTTGGAACCCGGCCTCGATCGCGTCC
>JBIOYB010000249.1:0-9657 GCA_044869915.1 Allorhizocola sp. | reverse complement strand
CCCCGTATTAGGTGTCCTAGGTAAGGACGCGCAGACCCGGGATGAGGTTGACCGCCGTCGAAACGACCGAAACCCCTCCCGTGATGGAACAGTCTCCCGCCTCGTGGTTGCTCCAGCTGACCACGCCCGCGGCAATGGCCGAGCTGCCGGAGTAGTAGTAAACCGGGCCGCCGCTGTCACCGCGGCACCAGATGACGTAGTTGGAATTGTTCGTCACCATGGCGATGGTGAAAACGCACCGACCGGCCGGAGGCCAACCGGTGCACTGCCGGATTGTTCCGCCGGACCGGAGGTAGCAGTTGACGCCCCCGGCGGACAGCCCGTGGACGCAATAGTTGCCGCCGGCCGGGATGCCGCCACTGGCATATCCCGCCACGGGGATGCGGCCGGCGCTGCTGTCCTCGGCGACGTAGATGGAGGGCGAGTTGGTCTTGCCCGGGTTGAGGCGGACGACGCCGAGGTCATAGGCGGCGGCGTTGTTGTCGTAGAGCTCGTGGACGAAATCACTGACACCCATCGCCGCATAGGCGCCGTTGGTGATCGCGACCCCGTCGCTGAAGTTGGGGCAGTGGGCCGCGGTGAGGGTGAAGCGGGCCGACGGATCACCGGTCGCGTACATGCTGAAGCCGCTGGTGCAGTAGCCACCCAGCATGCGGATCTGCGCACCGGCCCAGTATGGCGAGATGTCGGCGTGGCGGGTGGCGTCGAACTCCGCCGTGCCCGACCGTGCGGCGGAAACCGTGACGGCCACACCGTTTGCACGCGCGGCCGCGATGCGCTCGATCAGCCTCGACTCCGCGGCCGTGGCGACCCGGGCACCCTGGACGACCGCGGGCAGATCGCCGACCGCGACCGTCACCCCGGACCCGTCGATGGCTAGTTCGACGCTGCCGCCGAGCTCGGCCGTCGGCAGTATGTCGTTGGCCGTGGCCATCAGCTGTCTGCGGGAAAACTTGGCTGGGTTGAGGGTCAGCGTGACGCCGCTCTTGGCGGCCTCGTCGCGCAGCTGGATCAGCTCCTTGGGGACATCCCCGGTCCAGTACACGGCAAGGGTTTTGCGCCCGGTGTCGACCTGTGCCCCGGCGAAGTGCTCCTCGTAGGTGCTCGAGGTCAGATCGTAGACGCGGTCATTGAGTTTCAGCAGCGGCTCCTGCTCGCGCTGCCGGATCTGGTCGGCCAGGGGGAGGCTCTCCGATGCGGCATGGGCGGTGGGAGGGGACATGGTCACGGCGAGGACGATCGTGGCGATCGCCGTGAAGAGACGTCCGTGGGGTGGCATTCGTGCTCCTTCCGTTGGACAGGATGGGAGCAAGCCGAATGCGACGCGACGTGCCCCCGTGAAGTAAAGTGATCAGTTTGCATGTTCCGATCACTTTAATGACAGAAGCTAGTCCGGTGTGGACGCAGTTGTCAATATGTTGATAGCGTTGGCTCGGAGGAGCATTCAAACGATCCAGGCAGCGCGATCGAGGTGGTCGGATTTGAGCGATCAGACACCGTCGACGCTGGCCGAGAAGGTCGACTATCTGTTCCGGTGGGTCCATCCGCGGGACCGCAAGCCGTTCACCCACCCCGAGGTCTCCCAGGCGACCGGGCTGTCCACCGGCCTGCTATCGGCGCTGCGATCGGGCAAAAACGCCAACCCCACCAAGGAAACGATGGAGCGGCTGGCGCAGTTCTTCGGCGTGCCCGCCGCGTTCTTCTTCGACGATCAGACGGCCGACGAGGTGACCGCCCAAATCGGCCTGGTCGCCGCGATGCGCGACGCCAAAGTCGCCAACACGGCGGCGCGGATGGTCGGGCTGTCGGCGGCAAGCGTCGAGGCGGTCATCGCGCTGACCGAGCAGCTACGCAAGATCGAAGGGCTCTGAGCGGCCGATGCCCCGCATGTCCAGGTCGGCTTCGCGAAGGGCCCGGATCGTCGCCGGCAGGCTCCCGCTCCCGCAGCCGTTTGACCTGCAACGGTTCTGCGAGTCGATAGCCGCCATGCGCGGGCGCCTCATCGTGCTGGCGCCGCTGCCGCTGTCGGTGGTGGGCCCGTGCGGGCTTTGGCTCGCGTCGGACCGAGCCGACCTCGTGTGCTACGAGGCAGACACCTCACCACTGCACCAGCGGCACATCGTGCTTCACGAGCTGGGGCACATGCTCTGCGGGCACGGTGGGTCGGAGGCGCTGCAGGATTCGCTGGGGGATCTGGTGCCACGGCTCGGCTCCCGCGCTTTGCAGATCATGCTTGCCCGGCAGCACTCGGGATATCAGGAACGCCAGGAGGCCGAGGCCGAGGCGTTCGCCTATGCCATCGCCGATCGCCTGAGCAAGCGTGTCGCGGATCCTCGGCCATCCGCCGAAGCGGGGACGGCCGATGTCCGGACCCGCCGGCTCTCGGACGCGCTCGAGGGGTGAGGCGATGGATCCCCCGTTCAGAGCGGGATCCGCCACAGCGTGCCGAAGCTGGAGCCGCCTTCCCAGTAGTCCACGGCGAAGGCGTCCTCGGCGAGGCCCAGCAGCGTGATCGACGCCTCCGGATCGTCGCCGAAGGGCGCGGGCAGGTCGATCCACGCGATCGGCTCGAGATCACCGGAGCACAGCAGCAGCCCGTCCCGGTATGTCTTGAGCAGTACGCGCTCGTCGCTGAGGAAGCAGCCGTACAGGTCGAAAGCGTCTCCGTCGAGATCGAGGGAGCCTGCGGTGAGGCGGGCGATGGTGCGCGTGCCCGGCCAGTCCACAATGGACACACCGCCGTTGAAGCTCGGATGCGGCGTGAGCAGCAGGCGGTCGCCGGACGGCGCGAAGCTCACCGCGATGATGTCATCTAGCACCTGCTCGAGGGCGAGCCTGTCACCGGTCACGCGGGCCGCATAGGTCGTGCAGCCGTCCTGGCCCATGCCCGCCTCCAGGAGCACGGATCCGTCGTGTGGGTGCGGCACGGCGGCGACGAGGGCGTCGTCCACCTCCAGCGCCGCCCGGTCCACGACGCGTGCGGACTCCACGTCTATCAGGTAGGCCAGATGCCCAGCCTTGGCCTCGTATGCGTGCCCGCGGTGGACCCGCCGCTCGATCACGGGCGCGGTGATGAGCAGCCGGCCGCCATCCGGAAGCAGCGTGGCGGAATCGGCGCGCGCGATTTCGAGGGCGAACCGCCGCCCAGCGGCCGCGATGATGACCGAATCGCGGTCGGCCACGACCACCGTCGACAGGTCGGGGGCCGCCGTGAGGAGCTTGGCCGCAGACGGCACGTCCAGCGCCCGGCTCGCGGCCGGATGCAGCCGCTCGTCGAGCACGCTCACCGCGCCGTCGACCAACCGGAACCTGACCACCGGCTCCATCGCCATTGGCGCGAGATCCTTGCTCAACTGCAGATCGCGTCGGGTGGCGATCAGTTCCGCTTCGATTCGGCGCACGGCGACATCGTGCCAGCTTTCACGGAAAAGCGGTTGCCCGGCCCGGCGACGTCGGCTAGCGTGGCGGCACGCCGTTGAGCGGGAAGGGGGTCAGGACGATGTTCACTGTTCTGCGCTCCCGCCGCGTTCCGGCGTCACCGCGGGTCTGACCGGGAGCGCCCGCTCCCGAAGGATTTCGCATGCACCAGCAAGCCACGCAAGAATCCATGCGCCGCTTCAGACCCAACCACGCCAAGCGGACGGCCGAGTCGCACGCCGCGTTCCTGCTGCCGCACCTGCGGCCCGGCATGGACCTGCTCGACCTGGGCTGCGGCCCGTGCTCCATCACGGTCGGCCTGGCCGCGGCCGTCGCGCCCGGCACCACCACCGGCATCGATGTGGATCCGCCGCCACCGGTCGACGGCATCCGGGTCGTCGCCGGTGATGTCATGAAACTGCCCTTTCCCGACGAGGCCTTCGACGCCATCCACGCCAGCGCGTTGTTGCAACACCTGCCCGACCCGCTGGGGGCGCTGCGCGAGGCCCGCCGGGTCGCCCGGCCCGGCGCGGTGATCGGCGTGACCGACGCCGACTGGGACGGCGAGCTGCTCCACCCGACCAATGCTGTGCTGCAGAGGTCGAGGGAGGTCGCCCGGTGGCTGCGCGAGGGCACCAGCCCGTTGGTGGGCAAGCGATTGCGGCATCTGCTGACCGAGGCGGGCTTCCGCGACGCTCAGGGTTTCGCCCGTGTCGACCACCACGGCACGGAGACGGAAACCCGCGGCTTCGGCGACTTCAACGCCTCACTGCTCGGCTACCCGGAGGTGGTCACGCGGGTGGTCGCGGAGGGTTGGGCCACGGCACAGGAGCTCGAGGAGATGCGCCGGGCCTGGGTCGAGTGGGGCCGGCATCCCGGCGCGTTCGTCGCCCGCTTCTGGTGCGAGGCCATCGCCTGGGCACCCTGATCCCATCACGGCCGCCGCGGCGCACCTGGCACGCGGCGGCCATCCGGTTGGTGGCAGCTATGTGCCAGGCGGCCGCGGCAACGGCGGATAGTCGTGGTCGGCGGCGAAGTACGGCCGGATCTGCGGTGGTGGGGAACCCGTACATAGAACGGGCCCTCAACCGCGCCGAAGCTGTGCGTGAACGAAACCCGCGTGCGGTCCGCCGCCACCTCGAACGTCTTGACCACCCGCGTGCCCGGGGCGGTCAGCGTGTCGGGATCGCTCACCGGGCCGGTGACCGCCCCGGCGATCACGTCCACCCGGGCGAGCCTGGGCACAAACTGTGCCCAGTTGGGCAGGGTCGGCAGCTCGAGGTCGATGGTCAGCTCGACGGGCGTGCCGCGGTGCCGTGCGGCGCGGGGATGCCAGCGGCCTGGTGGCCGGGCGCGCCCTCCATGCCGATGGCGACCGAAGGGTCGGCGTCGCGCCACAGCCGGAACTCGTGCGGCGAATCGATGCCGCGGCGAGCCGGGTGGTTGGCCAGGAACAGGGCGCCCTCGACCCGCCCCTGCCGCACCGCGTTGCCCAGGAACTGGATGCCTGCCGCGGCGAGCGCCTCGTTGGCCGGCGTGGGGTCGCCGGCGCCCTTCACCGCGCCGTCGAACCCGTTCTCGCTGACCGCCGCCGCGCCCGCGCCGAGCAGGCCGACGCCGCGCATCAAACCGCGGCGGCTCAGCTGGGCAGGCGACAGATCCGTGTCGGCTATGGACAGATCCATGGCGGCCGCCATGTCATTGGAGTCGCTGGATTGGCTGGAGATCTCACTCGAAGCAGAGGGCCACGTCGGTCACCTCGCCGTCGTGCCCCCGGACGCGCATCGCGTAATGCGGAAAGAAGCACCGCATCCGATCGCCCCCGGGCAGCCGGCTCAGCCCTTCTACCAGTGCCACCGCCGCGACACCGTCCACTGTGGCCAGATCCTTGCCGAGCGGCGCCTCCGGCCCTGGATGGCCGACCCACACCTCGCGCTGATCAGCTTGATCTCCGCGCACTCCACGGTGTCCGGATCGATATTCACCCGCGGAGGCTGTCAGCTGTCTCGCCGCTCGGCAAGGCCGGCCCGCGTCAGCGGAACAGGTGGGCGTGCGCGGCCGCCCAATCGGCGAGCGTCAGGGCGGGGCGGCCGGTGATCTGTTCGACGGTCGGCAGCACGGTCCAGGCGGCCGCGGGCGGATTGCCGTGTGCCATCACGAAAAACTCGACAACCTCCGGGGGCAGGCCCTCGGCCGCCCACCTGGCGCGCGCTTCGGCCTCGGTCAGCTCGACGTATTTGATCGGCTCGCCGATGGCGCCCGCGATGGCGGCGACTTTGTCCGGCACTGTCAGCGCCTGCGGCCCGGTCAGCTCGTAGGTCTTGCCGCCGTGCCCACCCTGGGTGAGCACGCACGCGATCACGGCGCCGATGTCGCTGTCGTGCACCATCGCGCTCTTCACGCCGGGGAAGGGCGCCCGCACTGTCCGGGTGGCCCGGATCTCCTCGGCCCAATCCAGCGCGCCCGACATGAATTCGACCGGCGCAATGAAGGTCCAGTCCAAAGTGCTTTCTTTCAAAGCCTTTTCGACGGTACCCTCAACGCCTCCGCGCAGCACGGTGACCCGCTTGACGCCGGCCTTGGCCGCCAGCGCGACGATTTCGGCGCCGGTCTCCAGCGGCACATAGTCGCCGCCAAAATTGATCAGATGCAGGGCGCTGACACCGTCCAATGCGGACTCCAATGTGGACGGGATGGTGAGGTCGCCGGCCACCACCTCGACGCCCTCGGGCAGGCTCGCCCGGGCCCGCGCGGGATCGCGCGTCAATGCCCGCACGGTTTGGCCGGGCTCGGCCGCGGGGCGGTCCGAGCCCGGCCGCTGCCGGGATTGCTGCGCGACAAGGTGCTTCACGACGTTGCGGCCGACATTGCCGGTGGCTCCGGTAACAAGAATCGTCATGCCACAACACTAAAACCCCATTAGGAACGCTCCGCTCCTAATAGCGATCAGACTCCGATCCTTCGCCACGGACCCCAGATCGCGAACGTCATGCCCGCGCCCGCCTGGATGTTGACGAACAGCGTGTGCCCGTCGGGGCTGAACGTCGAGCCCGCGAACTCGTCATTGGACCGATCGGCCCCGCCGCTGCTGCGCAGCCGGTTGAGCGCGATGTTGAACAGGCGCCCGTCGCGCGTCAGGCCGCGCACATAGTTGTCGTTGACGTTGTCCTCACACACCACGAGTGTGCCGCGCGGCGAGGTCGTGATGTTGTCGGGCAGGTCGAGCGTGTCCGGGCCGGAGGACTGGTAAACCAGCCGCAGCGTCCGCGACCGGATGTGGTAGGCCCACACCTGGCCGCTGCCGTTGCCGTATCCGTTGGCGATCGGCCCCGGCGACGTCTCGGCCTCGCCGCCGCCCTGGGTCGAGCAGAAGTAGACCACGCCGTCGTGGTAGACCGCCCCCTCGAGCCGTGAAAAGTGTGCCGCCCCAAGCGAACGCCCCTGATTGCCCACATAGGTCAGCGCCTGATCGTTGGTGGTCGGGGCCGGTTGGCCTGGCGTGTAAGGGAAACTGGGCGCCGGGTCGTCGATGTCGACCCACTCGACCCTATACCGCGTTCCGGGCTCCTGGTGCGCCGCGAGCTCCGCATGGGGCGTTCCCCGCACGGCGAGCATTTGCAGGCGGCCCGCGTTGTCCAGACGCCCGGCCCGCAGCGGGTGGCGCTTGGGCCGGTACCGATAAAATCCAGAAGCGAACCCGAAGTTGTCCTCGGTCAAATACAGATCCCCATCGCGCGGGTCGAAGGCCACCGACTCGTGGGCGAAGCGCCCGGCCGCGGTGATGGGCTGCCGATCCGACTGCCCATCGGCCGGCACCTCGAAGATGAACCCGTGTCGTTGCTGCAGCGGTGTGTTGGGCACGCCGGTGAAGTCGGCGCCGACGTCCGGCCCGTTGACCGTCTCCTCGCACGTGATCCAGCTGCGCCATGGCATCGGCCCGCCGGAGCAGTTCATCTGGGTGCCGTTGAGGCTCGTGTAAGCCGAGAGCACCTCGCCTTGGCGCGAGACCCGCACGGTGGTCGTGCCGCCGCGCGCCGCCGCGTCATATGGCGTGCCCGGCCCGAACGCCGTGCCCGGCCCGTTGACCTCGTGGTTGCGTACGAGGACCACCGACCCGTCGCGCCCGCGGAAGGCGGCCATGCCGTCGTGCCGCCCGGGCAGTCTGGTCCCGTCGTCCAATGTGATCGGTGCCTCGGTGTCGTGAAAGGACCGATATTGGAACCCGTCGGGCAGCCAAAGCCGGACCTGCCCGTCGCGCAGATCGGGCACCGGCCCGAGCACGGGCGCAGGCGCGGACCCGTAACCATCCGTTGGTGCAGCATGCGCGGCGCGGGCCGCGAACCCCGCGAGCGGGCCGCCGAGCAGAGCGCCGGCGGCCGCGCCACGTAAGAGTGATCTCCTATTAAGACTGGCCATCAGGCCACATTAACGATGTGTTCACTTCCCGGAAAGCAGCTGTGCGCACCGAATTAACCCGAGGTGGCTGTAGGCCTGCGGGTGGTTGCCCAGGCCGCGCTCCAGGTCGGGGTCGTATTGCTCCGGCAGCAGCCCGGTCGGGCCCGCGGTCGCGAGCAGCTGCTCGAACAGCTCCTCGGCATCCGCCCGCCGCCCCGTCCGCAGGTAGGCCTCGACGAGCCACGCCGTGCAGATGTGGAACCCGCCCTCCTTGCCAGGCATGCCGTCGTCCCACTTGTATCGGTAAACCGTTGGGCCGGAACGCAATTCGGCCTCGACCGCGAGCACCGTCGACAGGAAGCGCGGGTCGTCGTCGGCCAGCAGGCCGGACAGGCCGATCCACAGCGACGACGCGTCCATCTCCGAGAAGCCGTATGCCACCGTGTATGCACCGGTGCTCTCGTGCCACCCCTGGGTGAGCACGTTGTCGGCGATCCGGTCGCGCAGCTCGACCCAATCCTTGTTGGTGTCCGACGAGTGCCGGGTCAAAATCTTGATCGCCCGGTCGACGGTCATCCAGCACATCACCTTGGAGTACACGTGGTGCCGCGGCGGCAGGCGCGCCTCCCACAGCCCGTGATCCGGCTCGTGCCAGCGCTGCGCGACCGCGTGGACCATCGCCTCCAGCACACGCCACTCGTCGTATTTCACCTTGCCCCGCCGGTCGGCCACGGCCATCAGCACATCGGCCACCGGACCGAACACGTCCAGCTGCAGCTGCTTGTTGGCCGCATTGCCCACCCGCACGGGCCGCGACCCCGCGTATCCGGGCAGCGTCTCGATGACCGCCTCCGGCCCGAGCTCGTAACCGTCCACTGTGTACAGCGGGTGCAGCCGCTCCGGGTGCCCGCCCGTGCGCTCCACGCACACGCCGACCCACCGCAGGAACGCCTCGGCCTCGCCCAGCGAGCCGAGATCGACCAGGGCCTTGACGCTCATGGACGCGTCACGCAGCCAGCTGAAGCGATAGTCCCAGTTTCTTATGCCGCCCAATGTCTCCGGCAGCGAGGTGGTCGCGGCCGCGAGCACGCCCCCGCCCTCGTCGTGGCACAGGCCTTTGAGCGTGAGCGCGCTGCGCAGCACCAGGTCGGTCTCGAGCAGCGGCAGGGACAGGGTCTCGCTCCACTCCTTCCACGGCCGCTCGGCGCGCTCGAGCCGGTGCTCGATGCTCTCCTGATAGGGCAGCAGGTCCTGGCTGCGCATGCGCAGGTCGAGCAGCACGTCGCCGCCCATGGCCGCCAGATCGATCACCGCGCGGGCGACGTCGTGGCCGCCGTCGTTGACCACATCCCACTCCACGCCGGCCGCGTGCAGTACAAAATGATCGCTCGTCCCGAGGACCAACAGGGAGTCGCCCAGCTCCTGCAGTGTCGTGGGCACCTGGCCAAACTCGGGCCGCGGCGCGAACTCGATCTTTACCACCGTGTTGCCGGTGAGCCGGCGCAGCAGGTGGTCGCCGTCGAGCCAGTCGGTGACGGTCAGCCCCGACCATCGGGTCTCGACGGTCATCGTGCCGGGCCGGTAGCGCTGCCCGAGCGCCCGGCCGCCCTTTTGCGGCGACACGGTGAAGTGCCCGGCGGGCGCACCGCCCAGCAGGTCGGCGAAGAGCGCGGCCGAGTCGGGCCGGGGGTGGCACAGCCAGCTGACCCGCGCGTCGGGTGTCACCAGTGCGACGGTCCGGCCGTCGGACAGCATCGAGTGCCGCTCAATAGGGACCGCCCGCTCGCCGAACAGCCAGTTGCGCCGGGTCTCCAGCAGCAGCGCGAGCACGCGCACCGCCTGCAG
>JBIOYB010000248.1:0-30938 GCA_044869915.1 Allorhizocola sp. | reverse complement strand
TGTGCTCTTCCGATCTGCCGGCGCTCCACCACCGCAGCGCCATGCCGGCCAGCTGCCAGTGGCTCTCCTCCCGCTGCAGGTGACGATTTTGCGCGAAGGCGAGCGTGCGGTGGCCGGTGTCCACGATCGCGCTCAGGTTGTCGGCCATCATCGCGTCGCGCAGGCCGAGCAGGCGCGACACGCGCCCGGCCGACTGCGGCTCGGTCATGCCCGCGTGATAGCGCAGCAGGCCCGTGGCCGTGCGGGCATGCAGGCGGGCCCGCCGATAGTCCTGGACCGACGTGGCCCGGATCAGGTGTGGCGACTGGGCCGCGAGCAGGGCTTGGAGGTCGTCGGCGAGCAGGCGCAGCCGCACCGCTTCGGCCGTGGCGCCGATCCCGAGCGACGGGTTCATCGCCACCTCGGGATTGGTCCAGCGCCCGTCGTCGCCGATGAGCCGCCCGATCGTGTCGCCATCCGCGCCCGGTGGCAGGTCCACATTGGACGCCAGGTAGTCGTGCAGCGCCATCAGGGCCTGCCGGGGGCTCGCCGCGAACATCATCTCCAGCGGCGCGTCGAACCCGTAAAACCGCAGCCTATCCGCGGGTGGGCGGTGGCGATTGTGCTCGCGCATCCACTCCACGAGCTCGCGATTGGCCCGCATCTCGCCGAACCCATGGCTGAACCCGGTGCGCATTACGTCCTCGAGCGCGCCGGCGCCGTACCCGATGAAACGATCTATTATTTCCCCGGCCAAGCAGTCACTTTCGATGGCGATCGATTGGTATCCCTCGTGCTCCACGAGATGACGGAACAGCCTGTTGCGCAAGCGTAGGAACTCCTCCTCGCCGTGCATCGGCTCGCCGAGCCCCAGCAGGCGCGGCCTGGCCGGCAGCGAATCCAGGAAGCGCGTGAACGCGTTGTCGTCCGTGAGGTCCCAGCCGGCGTCGTCCAGTGAGGCCATACCTTTACCGTATCGTTGAACCTCCTGTTTAAACTGTGCTCGCATCGGGTGCGACCGCTTGCGCCCCGTCGAGCTTGCACGGACACACGGCTTGTCCGCTCGGGCCGTCCGCAACTATCAAAACGCGGGCATCCCGCTGCCGGCTCCGGCCTTCATGGGCCGGGGGCATACGCTCACCGCATGCAGCTTGATCTTGTCGCGATCGTGGTCGATGACTACGACCCGGCCATCGCCTTCTTCGTCGACGTCCTCGGTTTTGAACTGGTGGAGGACCTGCCGTCGCTGACCAACGACGGCCGGCCCAAGCGATGGGTGGTCGTACGGCCGCCCGGCGCGCAGACCGGGATCCTTCTCGCCCGCGCCGACGGCGAACGCCAAGCCGCCATCGTCGGCGACCAGTTCGCCGGCCGCGTCGGGTTCTTCCTGCGGGTCGACGACTTCGAAGCCGCCTACACGCGGATGAACGCCGCGGGCGTGCACTTCCTGACCGCACCACGGACGGAGGCGTATGGGCGGGTGGCCGTGTTCCTCGACCTCGCGGGCAACCGGTGGGACCTGCTTGGCCCGCGCATGAGCTAGGTGTTTTGGTCGGGATCGCTGACGTCGGCCACGGTGGCGTCCAATGCGGACAGTGCCGGGCCGGCGTCGAGCGCGATGGCCACGTTGTGCTCGCCCGAGCCCAGCGTGATGCGGCGGCCGGCCAGACGGTCGTCGGCGACCACCGGCCACGGGCGGGCGCTGCCGAAGGGCGTGATAGTGCCCCGCTCGTATCCGGTGGCGTCCTTGGCCGTGGCCGCGTCGGGCATCGACAGCCGGCTCACCCCGAGCAGCGCGCGCAGCTTCGGCCACGAGATGACCCGATCGCCCGGGATGAGCACGAACAGGTAGTCGTCCTCGCCCCGGCGCACCACGATCGTCTTGACCACGTCGGGCACCTCGACCCCGCGCGCGGCCGCCGCCTCGGTCACGCTGCGCACGGGCCCGTGCCGGACGACCTCGTAGGCAAGGCCCAGTGAGTCCAACGCTTTTGTCGCGCTCATACGCGGCACACTAGCCGATCACGCCGTCCCGCTCACCGGGGTCGTTTCGGTCGCCCGCGTCGCCACCGCCTTGGGCTGCCGTGAGATCGCCGTGGTCGACCAACTGGACGCGGACCTGCTGAGCGGCCGCGGCCTGCTGCGCTGCCTGGATGAGCATGGCCGCGACGGTCGGCGAGGCGGAGGTGGCCGTGCGCAGCGTGATGCCGTCCGGTTCGACCACGAACACCGCGTAGACCTCGCGGCCGCGGATCGCCGCGTCCGGGTCCTGGACTGTGGCGACCTCGAACGCGTTGGGGTCCAGCTGCCGGGCGAACTGGGCCGCGCCCGCCCCGGCCACGCCCACGGGCAGGTCGCGCGGACCCATGTTGGCGATCGGCGCGGCGAACAGCGGGAGCAGCAACATCAGCACGACCGTCACGCCGAGGGCCACCGCGATCGGCAAAGTGAATGATCGTTCGTTTTTCATGACACCTATGGTAGAGAATGATCGTTCGTTTTACCCTCGAGACATGCCGCGCGTATCCGAGGAGCATCTAGCAGCCCGCCGCCAGCAGATCCTGGACGCGGGGCGGGAGTGCTTCATGCGCAACGGCTTCCACGCGACCTCGATGCAGGACGTGATCGTGCAGGCAGGGGTATCCGTCGGGGCTTTCTACCGGTATTTCAAAAGCAAGGAAGAGCTCATCGAAGCGATAGCCGAGGACGCCGTCGGCAGGATCGCGGAGATCATCAAGCCGGTCGCCTCGGCAGAGCCCGCGCCGTCACCGCGCGAGGCGCTGCGGATGATCCTCACCCAGGCGGATCGGCACCTGACCGAGGGCGGGATGTTCGGGATGGCGATACAGGTGTGGGCCGAGTCACTGCGCAGCCCGCAACACTCCGCGATCGTCAAGCGGGCCTACGCCCGGCTGGGCGGACACTATCGGCAGATCGCCGAGCGGGCGAAAGACGCCGGTCACCTGCCGCAAGACGCCGACCCGGCCGCCGTCGCGACCGTCCTGTTTGGACTGGTACCCGGTTACGCGCTGCAACGGGTGCTCTTGGGCAGCGTCGACAGGCAGACATACCTGCGGGGCGTGGACGCGCTGTTCAAGTCATAGACTTATGTGCATGAAGTACCCGTTCAGCGAGCCGGACCGGCTCAACCTCGATCCCACCTACGCCAAACTCCGAGACGAGCCCCTGACCAGGGTCAAACTCCCCTTCGGCGAGGAGACGTGGCTCGCCACCCGATACGCCGACGTGCGCACGGTGCTCGGCGACCCACGGTTCAGCCGGGCCGCGTCCGTCGGCAAGGACCAACCACGCACCATGCCGCAACAGATGGACCAGGGCTTGCTGGCCATGGACCCGCCCGAGCACACGAGGCTGCGCAGCCTGGTGGCGCGGGCGTTCACCATGCGCCGGGTGGAGCAGCTGCGGCCGCGCGTCCAGGAGATCGCCGGCGAACTGCTCGACGCGATGGTCAAGGCCGGGCCGCCGACAGATCTCGTGGAGCACTTCGCCACGCCACTGCCGATCCGGGTGATCTGCGAGATGTTGGGTGTGCCGCATACCGACCAGGATCGGTTCCACACCTGGTCCGAGGCCGTAGTTTCGACCACCTCGCTAAGCCCTGAAACCATCATGCAATACCGGGAAAACCTGCTCGGATACATGGCCGCACTGATCGCCGAGCGGCGGCAGGAGCCAAAGGACGACCTGATCAGCGCGCTGGTCCGGGCACGGGACGACAACCAGGACCGGCTCACCGAGGACGAGATGGTCCTGCTCGCGGCCGGACTGCTGGCGGCCGGGCACGAAACCACGGTCACGCAGATCCCCAACTTCGTGTACGTGCTGCTCATGAACCCGGAGAAGACGGCCGAGCTGGTGTCCAATCCGGACCTCATCCCGGCGGCGGTCGAGGAGCTCATGCGATACGTGCCGTTGGGGGTGGCGGCCGGGTTCCCGCGATATGCCACCGAGGACATCGAGGTGGGCGGCGTCCTGGTGAAGGCGGGCGAGCCGGTGCTGGCCTCGGTGGGTTCGGCCAACCGCGACGGGCACGCGTTCGATCACCCCGACGAGCTCGACTTCGCACGCGAATCCAACCAGCACATAGGTTTCGGGCACGGTGTGCATCACTGCATCGGCGCACCCCTGGCCCGGATGGAGCTGCAGGTCGCGTTGGCCGCGATGCTTTCCCGCCTGCCGGGGCTGCGGTTGGCCGTGCCCGAGACCGAATTGAAGTGGAAGCAGGGACTGCTCGTGCGCGGATTGAAGGAGATGCCCGTCACATGGGATGCCCCTTAGGGGCGGTTTTCCGGGTAGTTCCGGATCCAGATTGTCAGACCGGGCACGTAGCTTGAGCGCGTGAGTGTTCTGGAGCTCGCGCGCCTGCAGTTCGCCACCACCACGATCTTTCACCTCCTGTTCGTGTTGGTGACGCTCGGTCTGGTGACGCTGCTGGTGGTGATGCAGACCCTGTGGGTGGTGACGGGGCGGGAGAAATGGTTACGCCACACCCGGTTTTGGGGCCGGCTCCACGTCATCAACTGCTTTCTCGGCATCGCCACCGGCGTCGTCCTCGAGCTGCAGTTCGGCCTCAGCCGGGCGGGCCTGTCGCACCGCCTGGGCAACGTGTTCGGCAAGCCCCTGGTCATCGAGACGCTGGTCGCGTCCGTCCTCGAATCCACCTTCCTCGGCCTTTGGATCCCGTCAGCGACGGCGAGTTACTCGGCACACACCGGATCCCGGTGGGTCCGGCCCTACTTGGCGTGGTCACGGTGACGCGGCGTTGGGCATGCGGCTGTTCTTGCGCGGCCGCGCGCTCGACGCCGTGGCAAAGATCGGGGGCATCGTGGCCACGGCGGGCTGGGGTGCGGCCCTCGCCGGCATAGCCTTCACGGGCGCTGCCGGCGCGGCCATGTCCACACCAAGCGTCATCGGCGCGGCCATCGCCGTCATCCTCCTCGCCGTGCACGGATGGGCATTCTTCAACCAGCGATGGGCCATGCTCGCCCTCACATCCGCCGCCATCGTCGCCGCGAGCACATCAACCGCTACGCAGCTTTTCAAACGCCGCTCCCCCAGTTCCTCCCGTCGACCCTTCGGCACGCCCACCGGGAAGTCATATCCCGCCACGGGTCAAGATGGAGCTCCGCTTGCGCAGAACGATCTTGACCCGGGGCGGGATATGACTTGAACTTGTTCCGGGCCGAAGGATCGATGGGAGGAACCCCCACCTCCTGGAGACTCGGAGGTTCCCGCCGGAGGCGCTCGTCTTTTCGACTCCCGCTCCGCAGCCCTGGCCGACCGACGCCGACGCGCCCCGCCAACCGCTGCGTTGGACAGGGCGTGCAGGCGGGCGGTCCAGTGCTATGCGGCCGGTGAACCCTTCCCGCACAAGCGAAACGGCCAGGCCGCGTGGCCGAGCGATGCGGCACGCCGAAACCAGGCCGAGCTGCGCTGTGCGGCAGGCCCAGGCGACCCGGCGCGGCAGGCCCAGGCGATGCGGCGCGCGGGGCCGGGCGATGCGGCGAGCTGAACCGGACTGGGTGGGCCGGTGCGATTGGGCGATGCGCCGCGCCGCACCAGGTTGGGCGGCGCCGCACCAGATTGGACGGTCTGGTGCGGCGCGAGTGGGCGATGCGGTGTGGTTTGGGTGAAGCCGGGACCGGGGTTAGGCTGTGCGGCGGCGGATCAGCCAGACTGCGAGTGCCAGGAGCACCCCGGCTGAGCCGAGGAAGATGGCTGCCTCGACCAGTTGCATGGCGGGCAGGCTGGTGCTCGGGTGGTATTCCGTGTAGATGCGCAGGTTGTGCTCGACCAAATATTTTGTCAGCGACTCGTCGGAGTCCGCGTAGCGCGCGATGGCGTTCTCTTCAGCCTGTGACAGGTGGCGGCCGGCGGCATCGATCCAGCCGCTGTCCACGACCCAGTCGGTCGACGGCCGCCAGCCGGCGGCGGATTGCGCCGCGGGGTCGGTGGTGCGGGATAGCGGCGTCAGATAGGTCGGGCGGACGCTTTCCTCCACGGGGATACGCACAACGAGGTATGCCACGAGAGTCGCGCCCATCGCGGCGATGGTGCGCCGCAGCAAGGCTCCCGCCAGCACGCCCACCGCGAAGGCGAAAATCGTGACCGCCACGAGACTCGGCGCGGTGACGATGAACGACGCGGTCCGCATGCGGCTACCGACCAGGTCCAGCGGCCCCCGCCACCAAGTGAACAGCGCGGAGAAGGCAAACGCGACAACCGCCAGCCCTGCCCCGACCGTGGCCAGATTGGTGACGAGCCAACGGGTGCGGGTCACGCTCTGGGTGAACGCCAGCCGCCACGTGCCCTGCTCAAACTCGCGGGCCAACATCGGCGCGCCGACGAAGACACCCGCTAACGCCGGCACGGCCGTGATCCACACGAGCCGGTTGGCCCAGTCTATGTACTGATTGGTGAACAGCCCGACGATCCGCTTGCACTCGGCGCTGCTCGCCGGATCGGCGGCGCACGCGGCCGCCCCGCTCGACCGGAAATCGGCATGCATCGCCAGCCCGCCGAGGATGACCGGTACCGCGACAAGTCCTAAAAGGATTATCGCGGTCAGAAGCGCGGCTCGATATTGCCGCCAGACAACCCACAACACGTTCAGCGCCCTTCGCCTTCGAGATATGCCAGCACCAATTCCTCCAGCCCCACCGGGTTGGACTCCCAGCGCGGATGCACCGGCACGTCCGACGGCTGGCGCACAAGCAGGTGGCTGTGCCCATTGCCGTGGGTCGCGGTCACCAGCCCGGCGATCTCGCGGTCGCCGTCGCCCGTGCGCGGCCCGGTCAGCACCCGGTGCCCCGCGACCAGATCGTCGATGTCGCCCGCCAGCCGCACCCGCCCACGGTCAAGCAGGACAAGATAATCGCAGACCCGTTCGAGCTCGCCGACCACGTGTGACGACAGGAGCACGGTCAGGTCGCGCTCCGCCACCGCGTCCACGAGCAGCCGCATGAACTCGCGCCGCGCCAACGGATCCAGGCTCGCCACCGGCTCGTCCAGCACGAGCAGGCGCGGCCGCTTGGCCAGTGCGAGCGTCAGGGCGACCTGTGCCTGCTGGCCGCCGGAGAGCCGGCCCACCTTCTGCGTGACCGGGATGCCGATCGCCTGCAGGCGCCGCTGCGCGTCGGCCCGGTCGAAGCGCGGGTTCATCGACTGTCCATAGCGGACCATCTGCCCGACCGTGAACCCGCGATACAGCGGGTGGTCCTGCGCCACGAACCCGACCTGGGCCAGGCCCGCCGGGCTGTCCATCCGCAACGGCTCGCCGAAGAACCGGACCTCGCCCTCAGTCGGGCGCAGCAGGCCGATGGACAGCTGCAGCAGCGTGCTCTTGCCCGCGCCGTTGGCCCCGACCAGGCCCACGATGCGGCCCCGCGGCAGGTCGAGCGTGCAGTCGCGCAGCGCCCATTTGGTGCGGCCGTAGCGCTTGCCCAAGCCCACCATGCTCAGTGCGGACTCTTCGCTCACGCGGCACCCACCTTCTTGAGCGGCTCGTCGTCGAGGACCGCGGTCACGAGGGCGCGCACCTGGTCGCGGTCGAGGCCGGCCTCGTGCGCGCCGCGCACCCAGCCGCGCAGCTTGCTCGACAGCTTGGCGTAGGTGGCGGCCGGCACGCGGTCGACGCTGCCGACGACGAATGTGCCCTGCCCGGCGCGCGGTGCGACCAGCCCGGCGTGCTCCATCTCGCGGTATGCCTTGGCGACGGTGTTGGGGTTGACGACCAGTGCGGCCGCGACCTCGCGCACGGTCGGCAACCGCTCGCCGTCGTGCAGGTAGCCCAGGACGATCCCTCGACGGACCTGGTCGACCAACTGCAGGTATGTCGGAACGCCCGATCGGGCGTCCAACCGGAACGCAAACAATGCGCCACCTCCGATAACGTTCTTCCTATCGTACTAGTGCGATAGTACACACCCGATCTTCGCGCGCAAGTGGGACCTAATCCGATGGCACCCTCCTGCGATAATCAACGATGTGATCAAGTTGGGCGTGCTGGGCGCCCTCGTGGTGACGCGCGACGGGCGCGACGTGACCCTGCCCACGCCCATGCTGCGCCGCCTGCTCGCACTGCTGCTATCCCAAGCGGGCACACCGATTTCGGCCGACGCCATCGCCGACGCGCTGTGGGCGGGCCGTCCGCCGCGCACCGCACGCAAAACCCTTGCCGTGTATGTGCACCGGCTACGCCGCCTGCTGGATGCCGATGAGCGCATCGGCTCCGGCCCGGCCGGATACTGGATCACGGCCGGGCCCGGCGAGCTGGATTCGCTTGCGTTCGAACAGCTCGCGGCCCGGGCCGGCAACGACGGACGGCTCGCCGACCAGGCGCTCGCGTTGTTTCGCGGGCGGCCCTATGAGGAGTTCCTCGACATCGAGCCGATCGCGCGGGTCGCCGAGGTGCTGACCGAACGACGGCTGGCGCTGCTGGAGCAGCGCATCCAGATCGACCTCGACTCCGGCCGGCACGCCGAGCTGATCGGCGAGCTGCACGCGGTCGTGGCCGAGCACCCCTATCGGGAACGCTTCCGCGGGCAGCTGATGCTGGCCCTCTATCGTGCCGGACGGCAGGCCGACGCGCTGGAGGCCTACCGGCAGGCGCATCGGGTGCTGGCCGAGGAGCTCGGCGTCGAGCCGGTACCAGAAATAAAAGAACTTCATCAAAGGATTCTTCGCGCGGACCCGGCGCTTTCTTATTATCTGGTACGCGATGCGGCCCCCCGGCTGCTGCCGCGCGACGTCCCCGACTTCACGGGCCGCGATGCCGACCTGCGCTGGCTCGACGGCGTCGCGGACACACCCGGGTCGATGGCCGTCATCACCGCGATCGCCGGCACGGCGGGCGTGGGCAAGACCGCGCTCGCGGTGCATTGGGCGTTGCGTGCGGCCGATCGGTTCCCCGGCGGCCAGCTCTACGTAAACCTGCGCGGCTACTCCCCCGGCGCACCGCTGACCCCGCTGGAGGCGCTGGGCATGCTGCTGCGGGCGCTGGGCACGCCGCCCGAGGGCGTGCCCGACACCGAAGACGAGGCGGCCGCGCTGTATCGGTCCACTTTGGTCGATCGGCAAACGCTTGTGCTGCTGGACAATGCGCACTCGGCGGACCAGGTGCGACCGTTGCTGCCCGGTGGGCGGCACAATCTCGTGCTCGTGACCAGCCGCGACCGGCTGGGCGGGCTCATCGCGCGCGACGGCGCGCGCAGGCTCACGCTCGACACGCTGTCCGACGCCGAATCGCTCGGCCTGCTGCGCCGCGTCCTCGGGGCGGAGCGGGTCGACGCCGACTTCCACGCGGCCCTGGACGTGGTGTGCGCCTGCGGGCGCCTGCCGCTGGCACTGCGCGTGGCCGCGGCCCGGCTGGCCGACGAGCCCGGGCTGACGCTGCGCGCGTTCGCCGACGTGCTGTTGGGCGACGACCGGATCCGCACGCTCGAGGTCGACGGCGATCCGCAGGGCGCGGTGCGGGCCATCTTCGGGCTGAGCGTCGAACGCCTTGACCCGCAAGCGCTCGTGCTGTTCCGCCGGATCGGGCTGCTTCCGGTCTCGGAAGCGGGCGCCTACGTCGCCGACCTTCTGATGGACGGCGACACGTCCGAGTTGCTGGGGCGGCTGGCCGACGCATCGCTCATCGTCTTGAACAAAGGCCATTTTCAGGTACACGACCTCGTGCATGCCTATGCGCGCGACCTCGCCGAGCCGGAGGACGTCGAGGCGCTGCTTCGCTGCTACGAAGCCTTGGTGCGCCTGGTGTTGGCGGCCGACGAGACGATCCCCGCGCGGCAGTTTCCGGCGCCTGACCCGCCTTCCGGGGAGGGCAAAGCAGAAATCGGCGATCCCGAGGCATGGCTGCACTCGGAGCGGGATCTCGTACTGCGCGCGGCCGGCGACGCCGCACGGCGCGGCTGGGACGACCCGGCGTGGAAGCTCGTCGCGGGCACGGCCAACTTCGCCGGGCGCCAGAAGTACATCAACGAGTGGCTGCGGGCCGGCGAGGAGATGGTCGCGCGGATCCGCGACGGCTACGGCATCGCCGTGCTGCGGCTCGGGATCGGCGGGATGCTGCGCAGCCGGGGCGAGCCGCTGCCCGCGGTGCCGCTGCTGCGCCGGGCCAGGCGGGCATTCGTCCGATACGCAGACTCGCGGCGGGCGGGCACGGCCGCGACCCAGCTGAGCATGGCCTACCGGGTGATGGGCGCGACGCGGTCGGCGATGGCCGCGGTCGCGTGGGCGATCGAGCGGCTCGAGCCGGGCCCGGTCGTGCCGCAGCTGGGCACGGCTCATCTGGCGCTGGGCAACCTGCTGGTCGGCACGGAAGACTACGCCGGTGCGCGGGTCGCGTTCGAGCGTGCGGCCGAGGTGATGCGGGCGTGCGACGACCGGGCCGGGCTGGCCAACGTGTTGACCGGGCTCGGGCTGGCGATGCACGGCGATGGCCTGCCGAGCGCGCGTGCGCTGGTGCCACTGGCGGAGGCCGTCGAGATACTGTCCGGATTGGACGATCCGGTGGGGCAGTGCATGGTGCACTGCGGCATCGCGTCGATCCACTTGGGCGCGGGCGAGCTCGCACAGGCACAGGCGCATGGCGACCTGGCGCTCGACCTGGCGCGCAACTCCCAACACGCGCACGGCATGCGGGTCGCGCTGCGGGTGACCGGCGAGACCGCGCTCGCGGCAGGCGACGCGCACACCGCGGTCGAACGCTTCGAGGCCGCCATCGTGGCCGCACGCAAGACCGGCGCGCTGCAGCCGCTCGAACGGCTGAATGACCTGCTCAACCGGGCGCGGGCCGCGACCGCGCCCGTCGCGACGTAACGTGGTCGGCATGACACAGACGGAAGTCGATCCACATGTCATGCTGGCCGCGCTGCGCGAGGCCGGGCCGGTCCACGAGATCCCGTTCCCGCCGACCGAGACGGCGTGGCTGATCACACGCTACGACGAGGCGCGACGGGCGCTCAACGACCCGCGCCTGGCCAAAGGGCCGCTGCGCACCGCGCTGCGGGCCGGCCCGGGTGCGCTTCCGGCGCAGACGCTCGACGCCATCGGCAGCCACATGCTCAACACCGACCCGCCCGACCACACGAGGCTGCGGCGGCTCGTGTCGGCCGCGTTCACGGCGCGGCGGATCGAAGGCCTGCGGTCGCGCGTCCGGGCCATCTCGGATGAACTCATCGATGAGCTGGCCACCAAGGATCAGGCCGACCTGATCGACGACTACGCGTTCCCGCTGCCGTTCACGGTCATCTGCGAGCTTATTGGAGTGCCGGAGGTGGACCGCGCCAGCTTCCGGGCATGGTCCAATGTGCTCGTCTCGGGCGACGCCTCACGCGGCGAGTCGCGCGCCGACGAGGAGCGCCACGCGGCCACCTCGATGATCGCCTACGTGCGGGAGCTGGTGGAGCGCAGGCGGGCCGAACCCGACGACGCGCTCATGAGCGGGCTGGTTCAGACCACCGACGCCGGGGACCAGCTCACCGAGGACGAGCTCACCTCGCTGGTGTTCCTGCTGCTGGTCGCGGGGCACGAGACGACCGTCAACCTGATCGGCAACGGCATGTATCTGCTGCTGAGCCAGACAGACCGGGCAGACGCTCTGCGCGCCGACCCGGGCCTGATCCCGGCGGCGGTGGAGGAGATCCTCAGGTACGAGAGCCCGGTCAAGACTTCGACACTGCGCATCACCACCGAGCCGGTCACCATCGGCGAGGTGACCATCCCGGCCGGCAAAATCGTGATGATCTCGCTGATGGCCGCCAATCGAGACCCCGAGGCGTTCCCCGACGCCGACACGCTGGAGTGGGAGCGTGAGGGCCGGCAGCACCTGGCGTTCGGGCACGGCCTGCACTACTGCCTGGGCGCGCCGCTGGCCAAGCTCGAGGGCGAGATCGCGATCGAGTCGCTGCTGGACCGCTTTCCGGCGATGCGCCCGGCGAAGGCACTGTCCGAACTGGAGTGGCGACCAGGCTTGCTGCTGCGCGGGCTGCAGCACCTGCCTGTGGTTTTACGCTGACGCCGCTGGTCTATCCTCGGGGGCGTGGCTTCATCGACCAGCCTGGTGTACCGCAGCGCTTCGGGGTACGAATTCGTGATGCGGCTGCTGTATGGGCGGCATTACGCGGCGCGATATGAGGCCATTTCGGCTCGCATACCTGACGGGGCGAGCGTGCTGGACGTGTGCTGCGGGCCGGCCGTGCTCTACCACCGATATTTGAAGGCACGCGACGTGCGCTACACGGGCGTCGACATCAACGAGGGGTTCGTGCGCCGGTTGGGCGCGCACGGGCTCGTGCGGGATCTGCTCAGCGACGACAGCCCGCTGCCCGAGCACGACTACGTGGTCATGCAGGCGAGCCTTTATCACTTCCTGCCCGATCCGGGGCGTGTGGTGGATCTGTTGCTGGCTGCGGCACGCTCACTCGTGATAATCACCGAGCCGGTGCGCAATCTGGCCAACAGCGACGTGAAGGTGGTCGCGATGCTGGGGCGGCGCCTGACCGACCCGGGCACGGGCGAGCAGGCCCGCCGGTTCACGGAGGCCAGCCTGGACGCGTTCATGGCGCGCTATGGCGCGCTGGTGGTGGAGGCCGAGCCGGTCGCGGGCGGGCGCGAGAAGCTCATCGCCCTGCGCCCGACCGCGCGCTAGTCGACCCCGGCCCGCTGCTGGCCCGCCTCGGCTGGGAATCGGCGGGGATCGTGTACGGTCTCGACGACGGCGACCCGGAGCTGTTCTTCCGTGTGACCGTCGACACTGCGGCCCGCGCGGCGTGAGTGTCATACCCGGCTGGCATGCTGTCGCCATGACACCCATTGCCTACGTGAAGGGCGATGCGACCAGCCCGCAGGCCAAGGGGCCCAAGGTGATCGCGCACATCTGCAACGACCTCGGCGGCTGGGGCAAGGGCTTCGTGGTGGCCGTTTCCAAGCGCTGGCGCGAGCCCGAGCGCGACTATCGCGATTGGCATCGGCATCGCTCGGGCAACGACTTCGGGCTGGGCGCGGTGCGGCTGGTGCAGGTGCGGCCGGACACCTGGGTGGCCAACATGATTGGGCAGCACGGCATGCGCGCGGGCAGCTCCGGCCCGCCGATCCGCTACCCCGCGGTGGAGCAGTGCCTGTCCAGGGTGGGCGATGAGGCGCTGCGGCTCGGGGCGTCGGTCCACATGCCACGCATCGGCTGCGGGCTGGCCGGTGGCACGTGGGACCGGATCGAGCCCCTCGTGGTGCGGGCGCTTTCCGAGCGTGACGTCGCGGTGACGGTCTACGACTTCGACTAATTCGGTGGTTGCGGCTAATGTTGCGGCCCATGACCCGGATTCTGGGGAAGGGAGCGGGCGTTTGGCCGCGGCAGCGTTCCTGTGCGCCTTGGTCATGCCCCTGCTGGTCTTTGCCACCGATGCGAAGGCGTCGCCCGGCTCACTAGGCCCATCCGGCGCACCCGGCTCGCCGATCCCGTGCCCGCAGTCGGCGGCGCCCAACACCGCACGGCCACCGCGACCGTCGCCGCCGCCGGACAATCCCGCTGACCGGGTCGTCGGGGGCGAGCGGCTGGACACCGCCGGGCTGATCGTGCCCGACGGCGTGCCGGGTCCCCCGGCCAACACCGCCGTCTCCTGGGTGGTCGCCGACCTGGATAACGGGCAGGTGCTCGGCGCTTGCGGGCCACACGAGTATGGCACGCCGGCCAGTGTGCAAAAGCTCCTGCTGACAGCCACCTTCCTGGGCAAGCTTGACCCGCAGCAGATCGCGACCGTGATCCGGCCGGATGTCGACATCCCGTCCGACAGCTCGGCGGTGGGCCTGGTCGAGGGCGGGCAATACTCGGTCGAGACGCTGTGGCTCGGGCTGTTGCTGCAGTCGGGCAACGACGCGGCCAACGTCCTGGCCCGGCTCGGCGGCGGCACCGGCGACATGGCCGGGGGCGTGCAGGCGATGAACGAGCAAGCCAAATGGTTGGGCGCCAACCAGACCCACGCCGTGACGCCGTCCGGTTACGACGGGGCGGGCCAGTTCACCAGCGCCTATGACCTGGCACTCATCGCTCGGATCTGCTTCGACGACGACACTTTCCGGCGATATGAGCTCACGCAACGGACCCAGATCCCCGCGCAGCCACCAAACTACCAGGGGTTCGAAATCCAAAACGAAAACCAGCTGATCTTTCGCTATCCGGGGGCGCTGGGCGGCAAGACCGGCTTCACCAGCCTGGCGCGGCACACCTATGTGGGGGCCGCGCAGCGCGACGGCAGGCGGCTCGTGGTCACGCTGCTGGGTGCCGAGCCCAGGCCGCAACGCAGCTGGCAGCAGGGTGCGGCCCTGCTCGACTGGGGTTTCAGCCTGCCCAAGGACGTGTCGGTCGGCCGGCTCGTCGACCCGGGCGAAGTCCTCGCGAGGTCCGCGGCCGCGTCGTCGCCGTCGCCCGCCCCGGCCGACCCGGCCAACCCTGCGGGAGTCGTGGCGGCAGCGGCCAGCGGCCGTTGGCAGACAATGCTTTTCGTCGGCGCCGGGGTGGCCCTCGCCGCCGTGCTGGCCGTCATCGCTGGGCTCATCCGGCGAGCCCGCCGCACTCGCGGGCTCTCCACCCGCCAAGCAGCGCTGGGCCCACCGCCCGCCGGCCGTCCACCCGCCAAGCAGCGCTAGGCCCACCGCCCGCCGGCCGTCCACCCACTTCCTTGAGTGGCAAGGACATTGGCTCGACCTGCTGGCCACACAGGCCACGGCGCTCGACGCGGCACGCGAGCTGGGTGACAAGGCGTTGCAGGCCACGGCGAGCCGGCTGCTGGCCCGGGCCGAGTTGTTGCTGGGCCGCCAACACGACGCCGAAAGGCACCTGCGGGACGCGCTCGAGCTCGCCCGCGAGCACGGCGACCCGCTCATCGAGGCGTTCGCGCACACCAGCCTGTGCTGGATACTCAATCTGCAGCAGCGGCATCTGGAACACGATCCGGCAATGGCTGGCGGCATCGGCGCGCTGAGAATCAGGCGTCGGCCGATCCCGCCGGCGTGTATTCCAGCAGGACCAGCCGCTGGTCGAGCACCCTGGTGGACGTGCGGCTGAGGCTGCCGCGTGTCGATCCAGTCCCGCAGATCGGGGCCGTCGTAGCCGAAGTAGGCGGCTGAGTTACGGCCCCTGCCCCATCCGTCGACGGTGATGAACAGGTCCACGGTCGGTTCACGCGTGGAATCCCCCCGGGTTACTGGAGCTTGGCCAGGTATGCGGCAAGGGCGTCGTATGACTGGCGGGCGCCGTCGGCCATGCCGGAGGCGGCCATGCCGTCGCGCTCCTGCACGGTGTCGAACCGGGTGACGCTGGTGATCGTCGTCTTGCCGTTCTCCTCGGTCAGCTCCAGCGTCTCCACACAGACGTGGCCGGGCATGCCTTCGAACTCGAAGGTTTGCACGATCCGCGACGGAGCCTCGATCTCCCGGTATTCACCACGGAACGCGTATTGCTGGCCGTCGGCGGCGTGCTCGACGATGCGGTAGGAGCCGCCAGGGCGGAAGTCCACCTCGCAGTCGAGCGGGTTGCCCCGGCCCCACCAGTGCTTGAGGTGTTCACATTTCGCGTGCGCCTCGAAAACGAGCGCGCGCGGCGCATCGAACACGCGCACCATCTTGATCTCAAGATCCGACGGCAGGGTCACGGTCAGGTCGTCGTTCATTTTGAGCCTCCTTCTTGCAGTTTCTTCAGGTAGTCGTCGAGCTGGTCGTAGCGCTCCTCCCAGAAGCGCCGGTAGTCGGTTACCCACTGGGCGACCTCACGCAGCGGCTCGGCGTCGAGGCGGCACGGCCGCCACTGCGCCTCTTTGCCCCGGGTGATGAGCCCGGCACGCTCCAGCACCTTCAGGTGCTTGGAGATCGCCTGCAGGCTGATCGGGAACGGCTCGGCGAGCTGGTTGACCGTCGCCTCGCCCTGCGCCAGCCGGGCCAGGATGGCCCTGCGGGTCGGATCGGCCAAGGCGCTGAACACCTCGCTGAGCCGGTCCACTGCCCACCCCATTCAACCGCACGGTTAATTAATGTATAGGTTGAATACTCCTCCGCCACGGTGCCCGTGTCAAACCCCGCGCGAGCGGGGCGGCGGGACGGTAGCGATTGCATAGAGCCCCGATAACGGTGATCTGTACGCTGGCCGAGTGGCTACTGCGGTGCCGGAGCCGGATGAGGCTCAGACACCCATCGAGTTCGTGGAATGTCTGCGTCGCCTGAAGGCATGGTCGGGGAGGTCGTTTCGGAGCCTGGAGAGGCAGGCCGAGCAGCAGGGGTTTGTGCTGCCCACCAGCACCCTGTCGGGCGCGCTCAAGCGCGACACCCTGCCCAGCATCGAGCTGGTCACTGCGCTGGTGAGCGCCGTCGGCGGCACGCCCGAGGATGTTGACGCCTGGATCCGGGTGCGCCGTGCGCTGGCCCAATCGGAGTCGCCGCTGACCGTCACGCCGGGCCAGCATCTGGCGCCCCGCCTGCTGCCGCCCGACCGCCCCCGCTATGTGGGCCGCGACGACGAGATGGCCACGGCACGGGCCGTGCTGTGTGACGACAACCCGCAGCCCGCGACGGTGCTCGTGACCGGACCGGCCGGGATAGGCAAGACCGCGTTCGCGGTGCGGGTCGGGCACTTGGTGGCCGACGACTTCCCGGGCGGCCAGCTCTACGTCAACCTCGACGGCATGGGCGCCGACCCGGTCTCGCCCGAGGCGGTGCTGGGCGTCTTCCTGCGCGCGCTCGGGGTGCACGCCGGGAGCGTGCCCGCCGGGCTGACCAATCGGGTGCACCTCTATCGCACCCTGCTGGCGCAAAGGCGCGTGCTGGTGATCCTCGACAACGCCGCCGACGGCCGGCAGGTCCGCGACCTGCTGCCCTCCGGCGACGGCTGCGCGGCGATCGTCACCGGCCGCACGAGCCTGGCCGAACTCGACGGGGTGCGCATGCCGCTGGGCGCGCTCACCGAGGCCCAGGCCATCGCGCTGTTCACCGGCATGGTGGGGCAACAGCGGGTCGACGCCGAGCGAGCCGAGGCACGCGAGATCGTGGCCCGCTGCTCCGGCCTGCCGCTGGCCGTCTGGATCGCAGGTGCTCGCCCGCCCGCACTGGCCACTGTGAACAGTCGCGCAGACCCTGGCCGACGAGCACCGCAAGCTCGACGAGCTGACCGTGGGCGACATCGCGGTGCGGGCCAGCCTGGAGTTGAGCTATCGCAACCTGTCCGAGCCCGCGCAGGCCGCGCTCAAGCTCCTGGCCCTGTCGTCCTCGCCCACCTTCGCGCCGTGGGCACTGGCCGCGCTGGCCGGGATCCCGCTCGCGTCGGCCGAGCGCCTCATCGACGATCTCGTGGACGTGCACGTCGTCGAGGCCGAGGCGCAGCTGGGCAAGATACCGCGATATCGCCTGCACGACCTTGTCCGCGCCTACGCCCGCGAGCGCGGCACGGCCGACGGCAGCCCGTCGGAGCACGCCACGATCCTCGACTACTACGACGAGGCGGTCATCCATTTCGAACGAGCCCTCGAGACCGTCTCGCTGGAGGATCCCGAATATCACGCCAGCTCGCTGGCGGGGCTGGCCTATGTCTATCGGCTGCTGGGCAGGTACACAGAAGCGGAATGTTTTTTCCAAAGGGCGGCATCCGTCGCACGGGAGCACGACAACGTCAACTGCCTGGTGTACGTGACCGTGGGGATGGGCGTGATCGACCTCGAGCGCGGGGACCGTGACGCCGCCGAGGAACGGTTCATGACGGGCCTGCGGATGTCGCGCAAGGCCGGCTACCGCCCGGGCGAGTCGCAGGCCCTGCGCTGCCTGGGTCTGGCGCTGCGGGCCAAGCCCGACTACGAGGCCTCCGCCGAGGCGTTCGAGCGGGCCGCGGCGATCACCGACGCGCTGGGCGACCGGCTCGGCTCGACCCATGCGCGCACGTGGCTGGCCGACGTGCGGGTGCGCGAGGGCCGGGTTGGCGAGGGCGTGCGCCTGCTGGCCGGATGCCTTTGGTACTACCGCGAATCGGGCAACCGCTGGGGCGAGGCGGCGGTGCAGTACTGCCTGGCCAACGCGCACCTGACGGCCGGCACCCCCGCACGCGCCCGGTCCCGGGCCCGCGCCGCCGTGGCCATCTGGCGCCACATCGACACGCCGCACTGGCTGGCCCACGGCCTCGACCTGCTGGCCGCGACCGAGCGGGCTTGCGGTGGCCAAGCGGCGGCCGAGCAGGCGGCCGTGTCGGCGGCGTCGATCCGCGCCAAGCTCGCCTGACGCGTTGGCATGCCGCGCGAGGCGAGGTCTTGCGCAGCATCACACCGTGGTGACGACTCGTTCGCTGTCTTCGCACAGCCGTGCGAGTTGTGCGGTGAGTTCCTTCCAGCGGGCGAGCACGTCCAGCGCCTTCGCGGCCGCGGGATCGAGCGGGCTGACCTCAACGTGCGAAATCAGGGGATGGAACGGCCGGATGTCGCGCTCGTCGGCGCCGAGCAGCTCCTCACAGATCTTCTCGCCGGGCCGCATACCGGTATAGATAATATCGATTGGTATGGAAACCTGCTCCGCCATTCGCCTTGCCATATCGGCGATGCGCACAGGGTTCCCCATGTCAAGCACGAGCACCTCACCGGGCCGGCCGATCACGGCGGCGTGAATGACGAGTTGCACGGCCTCCCGCACGGTCATGAAGTATCGGGTGACCTCCGGATGCGTCACCGTAAGCGGTCCTCCCACGGCGACCTGTGCGCTGAAGGTCGTGAGAACCGACCCGCGGCTACCGAGCACGTTGCCGAATCGGACACTCAGGAAGGTGCCGCCGCTCTCCCGCGCGGCGTGCGCCGTCAGCCGCTCCGTGATCCGCTTGGAGTACCCGAGGACGCTCACCGGGTTGGCTGCCTTGTCTGTGGAGATGTTGACGAACTTCTCCACCCCGTGGGCCGATTCCAGCAGGTTGAGCGTCCCCCAGATGTTGCTCTTCACGGCTTCGGCGGGATGGCGTTCCAGCAGCGGAAGATGCTTGAGCGCGGCGGCGTGGAAGACAACCTGCGGCCGGCGTTCCTCCATGATGGACTTGATGCGCACCGCGTCCCGCAGATCGGCGAGGATAAGATCCGGGCTGTCGAGCAGCGCACGCCCGCGTATCGACAGCTGCACCGCGTGCAGCGCCGACTCGTCCCGATCGAGCAGCATCAGTTCGGCGGGCTCGAATCGCTGTATCTGGCGGCACAGTTCCGAGCCGATCGAACCGCCGGCGCCCGTGACCAGAACCCGCATGCCCTTCAGGTAACCGGCGATGGCGTCGACCTCGGTGTCGATCTGACGCCGGCCCAGCAGATCGCTGATCCATGGCTCGCGGACGTCACTGACCCGGATGCGGCTGTCCAGCAGTTCACTGACGGACGGCACCACCTTGAACGCGGCGCCCGCCGCCAGAACGGCCTGGCGAATCTCGCGCACGAGCCGGCCGTCCGCGTTGGCCACCGAGAAGATCACGGTCGTCGCGGCCGTGTCCTCGACGGCCGCTGCGACGTCGTCGCGCCCGCCGAGAGCGCTCACGTCATACAGCCGTAGGTGACGTTTGCCCGGGTCGTCGAGCAAACCGGCCGGCTGGTATCTGCTGTGCGGGTCACGCACCATGGCGCCGATCAGCTCATGACCCGCATCCCCTGCGCCGAACAGCAGCACCGGCGTGCGGCCGGGCCGGGCCTTCAGCCGGGCCCGTTCTCGCCGCATCCGGCCCAGATACCGGCCCGCAAGCATGAACATCAGCGCGAGCGCGCCGCCGACAAGCGGTGTGCTGAGCGGAACCGGACGGCCGGGCGCCAGCAGGTCGACCACGAGAAGCAGGAGCGTGCACGCGAAGACCGTGGAGAAGACCGCGCGAACCTCTTCGAAGCCGCCGAACCGGTAACGCCCGCGGTAGAGATAGTGCGGGTAGCCGATCACCACATGCAGGCCGGCGGCGAGCAGCGCGAACACCAGCACGGAGGTGAGGCGCTCGCGCGGCAGGGCGAATCCGTACCTGCTCCAGATGGCGGCGAGCAGGCCCGCCGGCCAAGCCGTGGAGTCGATCACGTACGGCCCGAGGGCCGCGCGCATCAGTCGGGTTCGCTTCGCTGGCGTCACCACCACATCGCCCCCGTGCGTTTCGTCGTTCGGACGCATCCGGCCACTCTCGACCGGTTTTGACCTATCTGCACCCTAACTTTTCTTCTCCAGCGATTAAGGCAAAACAGACCACACGCCCTAAATCTTCGCATTTATGCTCTTGTGCATTGATTAGTGCGCTTTCCCACCAACCGATTGAGAGTACCGCTGTGGATCTTCGTGACCTTTACCGCATCCTGCGCATGCGCTGGTGGATCGTGCTCGCCGCGATCATCGCGGCGGCCGGCGTGAGCTGGTCGATGACCGAACTGACGACACCGCGGTACGCGACATCGACGACCTTCTTCGTCACGACGGCGAGCCAGGGCATCGCCGACGCCTACCAAGGGGGCCTGTTCTCCCAGCAGCGGGTGAAGTCATACGCGGACCTGCTCGCCAGCGACCGGCTTGCCGAAGCGGTGTCGGGGCACGGCATCGGGCTCAGCGCGGCTCAGATCAAGGCACTCATCAGCGCGCGCGCCGTGCCCAACACGGTCATGTTGCAGGCGATCGTGACCGATGTCGACCCGGCGAGGTCGCAAGCCGTCGCGGTCGCTGTCGCGGCGGAGTTCACCAAACTCGTGGAGACACTCGAGACCCCACCGGGCGGGCAGGCGCCGTCGGTGAAGGTCGAAGTGGTGTCCGGACCCACGCTGAATCGCACCCCGGTGTCGCCTCGGCCACTTCGCAACTACGCACTGGGTGGGCTGCTCGGGCTGGTGGCCGGAATCATGGTCGCCGTCCTCCGGCAGACGCTCGACACCAGGATCCGGACGGGTGAGGCGTTGCGCGAGCAGACCGGAGCCCCGCTGCTGGGCACCATCCCGTTCGAGGCCGCGGCGAAGAAGGCACCGCTGATCCTGGACTGGGACGTGCGTTCCACCCGTGCGGAGGCGTTCCGGCAAGTGCGCACGAACCTTCAGTTCGTCGACGTCGATCGCACCGGCCAGGTCGTCGTGGTCACCAGTTCGGTACCCGACGAGGGCAAATCGGCGACCACCGTCAACCTGGCGATCGCTTTCGCGGAGGCCGGCAAGCGCGTTCTGCTGATAGAGGCGGACATGCGCCGGCCCAAGGTTGCCGAGTATCTGGGCATCGAGGGCGCTGTCGGACTGTCCAATGTGCTCGCCGGACAGGTCGACTGCGAGGACGTGCTGCAGCGGTGGGGCCGGCACGACCTGTCGGTATTGACCACGGGTGCGACCCCGCCGAACCCCAGCGAGCTGCTCGGCTCGCAGAACTTGGTGAAGTTGCTCGCCCGGATGCGGGAACAGTTCGACACCGTGCTCATCGACACCCCGCCACTGCTGCCGGTGACCGACGCGGCCGTGGCGGCCGCGCGTGCCGACGGAGCGATACTGGTCGTACGGGCGGGCAAGACCTCCCGGGCGCAGGTCCAGGCTGGATTGCGGACGCTGGACACGGTGGACGCGCGGCTCCTGGGCTGCGTCATCAACATGGTGCCGCGAGCGCAGGACGGCTATTACTACTACCGAACCGAGCAGCGAAAGTCGTTGCCTCGTCACGCCTCCTCGAAACAGCAGGCGCAAGCGGAAGAGGTCAGGTCCGCGTGATGACGCCGATCAGCGCCTCGACCGCGGTGGCAATCTGGCTGGCGCACTCGCGGAAACCGTCAAGTCGCCCGCCCACCGGATCGGCGATGTCGTCCTCCTCGGCGCCGACCGGCTGCAGGCTGCCGCGTACCTCGGCGATGGATCCCACCAAAGCGCGTGCCCGCGACACCGGGGTGAGACCGCCGAGCCTCGCCGGGTCCACCGCACAGGCGAGACGGGCGAACTGCCGCAGCGTGAAGGTGCGCCGCAACACGGCCGGCACGAGCGTGACGCAGTGCGCGCGCTCCCGCCGGGTCGCGGTCAGCACGAGATCCGGCTTGGCGAGCACCTGCGGGGTGAGCACGCGGCTGCGAAAACTCCCGGCTTCGATCCCCGACTCGCCGAGCACCAGCGCGGCATGTGGATGCAGGCGCTCGTCGGCGAGCGCGTGTGTGCCCGCGCTCGAGACCGTGAACCCTGCGGCCCCAGCGCCGAGACAGTCGGCCAGGGTGCGCGCGGTGAGCAACTGCGCGATCGGCGAACGGCAGACGTTGGCGTGGCAGACGAACACCATCTCGAAACGAGTGGCGGTCTCGATCATGGCTTGTCCTCCAGCTCAACGCCTCCATGACGGTAACGATCGGCACCGACCGGGGAAGGGGCTGCCGCGGTGACTGCTCACATCCTTCTCTCGCCGCCGGATGTCGGGGAGCTCGAGGAGACGTACGTGTTGCGTGCCCTGCGTTCGGGCTGGGTGGCGCCGGTCGGTCCGGAGGTGGACGCCTTCGAGCGTGAGGTGGCCGAGCGATCGGCCGTCCGGCATGCGGTCGCGGTCAGCTCGGGCACCGCAGCCCTGCACCTTGCGCTGATCGCCCTCGGGGTCGGCCCGGGACAGGTCGTGGTGGTGCCGACGCTCACGTTCGTGGCGAGTGCGAATGCGGTGGTCTACACCGGGGCGGAGCCGGTGTTCGTGGACTGTGATCCGCAGACCGGCAACCTCGACCCGGAGCTGCTCTACGTGCTGCTGGCCCGGCTGGCCCGGGAAGGTCACCGGGTCGGCGCGGTGATGCCCGTTGACCTGTTCGGGTTGTGCGCCGACTACGACGCGGTATTGCGCGTCTGCTCCGCTCACGGCGTGCCGTTGATCTGCGATGCGGCGGAGGCGTTCGGCGCGACTTATCGAGGCCGGCCCGCGGGTTCGTTCGGAGACGCCGGGGCCCTCTCGTTCAACGGCAACAAGATCATGACGACGTCCGGCGGGGGCATGCTGCTGACCGACTCGCCCGAGATCGCCAATCGCTGCCGCTACCTGGCAACGCAGGCACGCCAGCCGGTATCGCACTACGAGCACACCGAAATCGGATACAACTACCGGCTCAGCAACGTGCTGGCCGCACTCGGCCGGGCTCAGCTGCGCCGGCTCGACGACATGATCGCCCGGCGGCGGCGGTTGCGTGAGCGCTATCGAAAAGTCTTCGCGGCCGTGCCCGGCGTAAGGATCCTCGGCGACGGTGACGAGGGCGCCAATGGCTGGCTGACCGCGATCGTGGTGGATCCCGCTGCCGCCGGCTGGCGTTCCGCCGAGTTGGGTGCCCGGCTTGCCGGGCACGACATCGAGTCCCGGCCCGTTTGGAAGCCGTTGCACCGGCAGCCGGTCTTCCGTGGTGCCCGCGCGGAGCTCTCCGGTGCGGCGGAGCGGTTGTCCGGCAACGGCCTTGCCCTGCCCAGCGGGTCGGCCCTTGATGACACGCAGATCGAGCGCGTCGTCTGCGCCATCGGTCTGTTCTTGGAGGCGAGGCAATGAGCTTGAACGTGTCCGTCAGCGACGGTCATGGCACCGGGACAATCATCGATGCGGTCTGCCCGGACGTCTACTTCACGGCTCGGTACGGCTTGGCGGCTGCGGTCGCGGAACCGGGTACCTGGACGGCCACGCACTGGGCAGAGAAGATCATCTTTCCGCAGGTGCGGCGCGCCGTCGGGGACGAGACCGCGGATGTGGCCAGCCCGTATGGGTACTCCGGCATCTACGTCGCGCCAGGCTGCACAAGGCGCGAGCTAGCCAGATTCTGGTGCCTCAACCGCGAATACTGGCACGACATCGGCGTGGTCGCCGCCTTTCTGCGTTTCTCCCCGCTGCTGCCCTCCTCGGTGGCGGCCGTGGCGGGACTCGATGCGCTGCGTTTGGTGCGTCGCGGGGACACCATCACGGTCGACACGGGCCGGCCCGCCGACCAGATCTGGGAGGGCATGCAGGGACGGTCGCGCACAGCGGTTCGCAAGGCGAGAAGTAAGGGTCTTTCCGGGAACATCCGGCCGGCGCAACTACAGGATGTCAAAGCGGGATCGCCGTTTCGCTCGCTCTACGAACAGAGCATGGCCCGGGTCGGTGCGGCGGCCGGCTACCTGTTCCCAGACACGTACTACACCGAATTGGCGAACGGGCTCAGGGAACAACTGCTGCTTGCCGAGGTCGTCGACACCGGCGGGCCCGTCGTCGCCTCCGCGTTGGTGATGACACATGGCCGGCATGTGCACTATCACCTCGCTGGCTCACTGCCTCACGCGGCGAAGGACGGCGCGAACAACCTTCTGGTTTGGACGATTATCGACTGGTCGAGCCGCCATGACAGATCGCTGGTCCATTTGGGCGGCGGGGTACGAGAAAACGACGGGCTCTTTCGGTTCAAGACGTCATTCGGGGGCCGGCGGACCCAGTTCTGGACGGGTGCCGTGGTCGTGCAACCCGCCAGATATGAAGCGCTGGTCGCGGCACACTCCCGGAGCACCGGCCTTTCCCCGGATCAGATCCATCAATCGGGTTATTTTCCCGGATACCGAATGAGGTGAGCGATGATCACTTCTGCTCCATGCGCCGGAAGAAAGCGGATGCTTGACATTGTGCTTGCCACATTCGTGCTCATCGTCACGAGTCCGTTGCTTCTCACCGCGACGCTTGCCGTCCTGCTCGTCCTTGGCCGTCCGGTATTCCACCGCCAGAAACGCACGGGAAGATCCCTCCGGAGCTTTGAAATCATCAAGCTCAGGACCATGACCGTCATCAAGGGCCACCATGGCGCCGTGCCGCTGTCCGACGCACAGCGCTTGGGCCGGCTGGGCCGGCTGCTACGGCGATTCAGCATCGACGAGCTGCCACAGTTGCTCAACGTGCTCCGAGGAGACATGAGCATGGTCGGTCCGCGTCCGCTTCTGCCGAAATACGACGCCTGGTACTCCCAGCGTGAGCTGTTGCGGTTCTCCGTGCGGCCGGGAATCACCGGGCTGGCACAGGTGAACGGCCGCAACGAAACGGGCTGGAATGAGCGCCTCGAGCTGGACGTCAAGTACGTGACCGGCTGGTCGTGGCGGTTGGAACTCGCGATCATCCTTCGGACGGTGGCGAAGGTCGCGGTCGGAGCCGGCGTCGCGGTCGACACGGGTGCCGCGATGCGCGACCTTGATCAGGAAAGATTGGCCCTCTCACAGTGAGTGGCAACGTGCTGCCGGAAAGGCTGACGTTCGCGGACAGTGCCGATCTGGCGCGCGTCGCCGAACTGCTCGGCCAGTCGGTGCCGGCGCAATGCCGGGGCCTTGTCCCATACCACGCGGCCGGCTATGCGCGCTTCCTCACTGCGGCCCTCGCCCCGGCGTCGGCCTTCCAGACCATCATCGTGAAGGTCATCAGGATCCACGGTCGCATTGTGGCGGTGGCCGACTGGCGCATCACAGGCAGCGGCCTGTTCCTCAACGGCCTGGTGGTCTGTCCGCAGCATCGCGGCTGCGGCCTGGGCACCGCTCTGTTGCACGACGGCTTCGGCCTCGGTCGCGCGATCGGCGTACCGGCTATCGGTCTTGATGTCGCGATGGAAAACGCGTCCGCCCTGGCCCTCTATCGGAAGACCGGATTCACCGAGACCGCGTTCTCCACCTGGCTGGATGTGCCGGGCAGCGTAAGTGGTCATGATTGTGCCGATCGCGGCATGCGATTCACGGACTGGCCTTCCTTCGCGGCTCATCGGCAGGCATACGGATTCGGAGATCTCGAGATCCGCTTTGGCGGCACCGGGACGTCGCGGGTGCGGGTCTTCAGCCGGGCGGTCCGGATCGGCCCGGAGGAGCGGTCGATCGCGCACACACTTCGCGGAATCCTCCAGGTCGACCGGTCATTCACGGTCCGCATCTCCGCCACGCTCGAACGGAATGAGCTCGAACGGAATTCGACCATAGTGGATTTCGCCCGGATGCATGCACCGCTGAGCTGATCCGTCTTTCGAGCCGTGCCTCCTCACTGTGCGGCATCGGCGATCAAGCGATAGCAGTAATCCGCGGCGTCGCGCTGGGCTTGAAGAATCCGCCCGTTCCTCAGTATCCCGGTGGCCTGATGCTCGTAGTGGCGCGCACGCAGCGATGGCTCAAACATCACCGTCAATCCCAGACGGCGGCACTGTTCCGCGATGTTCATCTCCTCGCCGAACATGAACACGGGGTGAGCCAGGGTGCCACCCGCGTCGAAGAAGCGCCGGTGCAGGAGGATCATCGATCCGTGCGGCGCGTATATCGAACACCGCCGCTGTTCATATTGTGCCTTCGCGGCCCGGTTCAACCTGGACGTGACATGTGCACCAAGAAGGAAAAGCTGCGAGACAGCGCGATGCGTGTTGACGAGTTTCAAACGGCGCAACGCGGTCTTTGACGGTCGCGCCGTGAGGTGAGGGTTCTGCGGACGCCGGCTCGGCAGGGCGGTGATCAAGGGCGCAACGACCGGCGCATCACCGTCCAACTGGGATAGTCGTGACACGAAAGTCTCGTCATGCAGGTCGAGATCGACGTTTGAGACAACCGTCCACGTCGATGGCGCACGCCGTTCAGTGGAGATCCACCAGTGCGCCGCTCCAAAGTATCCAAGGTTGGCAGGCGAACGGCATATCCCGATTCGGGGATCCAGTGCCGAGATCGCTTGCAGGGCTCGCCATTCGTTCGGACAGTCACTGTTGTCGACGACCGTCAGGCGCCAGCGCGGAGAGTCCTGAATCAGTAGCGACTCCACGTACCTGCGGAGGGCGCCGGCGCCGAAATAGTTCACCACGAGGAAATGCACCTCATCGGTGGAATGCTCCGCGGAAACGACCTCTTCCCGCGTCATCGGGTCATCTCCATTCGGCTCCGCCGAAGCGCCTTCGGACCGATAGTCAAACAGGCCAGCGTGTAGACCGCGGCGCCGAGTGTGAACCCGGCCGCAGCGCCTTCCACGCCAACGATTTCGACAAGGGCCAGGTCCGCAAGGAAAGCGGCCGTACTGGCGCCGGCCAGCAGCGTGAGCATCAAACGTCCCCTTCCCGCGATCTCAAGCGGCTTGTGCGCCAGGAGTGCGTACTGCCAGACGGCGCCGCCGACAGTCAGCAGCACCAACAGGATGCGGCTTGGCGCTGCGCCCCCGATCGCGATGCCGAAGATCCAAGGCCCGGCGAGCATCATCGCCGCCACACACAGCAGGAGCGACCCGACGGAGATCTTGCCCGCCCAGGACAGAATACGACGCGCTGTGGCGCTGCGCCCGGCATTCCACTCCGCCATGACAACGGGATGCACCGTCATGGTCAGTGGGAAGGCCAGCATCGTCATGCCGCGAATTATCAGATCCGACACCGCGGCGTAGTGACCGGCCGCCGCCGGGCCGAGAATGGCATCAATGACGAACCGATCGATGTAGGTCAAGCCGGAGGCCAGCGCCAGCCACAGAGAGATGGGCCAACCGTATCGCCAGTAGGACCGCAACCGTTGCCTGTCCGGTCGCAATTCGCGGCCGACCAGAGAGTATGGATGCCGTACCACCATCACAGCGATGCCGCACGCCATCCCAAAGGCGTTGCAGACCAGGACGGAGGAAGCGCCGTGTGACTCGAACAATCGTGACACGAGTAGCCAGGACAGCAAGCTCACGGCGGCCCGGGTCGCTTCGCCGAGTGCGAACGAGCGTGCCCGCTGATCGCGTTGTAATTGCACGGAGACGAGGGCGAACGCCCCGAGGGCCAGGCAACATACGACGGCCGAAGCGGCCAGTTTCAACAGTGACGAGTCGGCCGGGCCGTTGTGGTCCACGACCAGCCAGACTGTAAGCGGCACCGCCGGGACCAGGATTGACAATGCCACTGACCAATTGGGCAGCCTGCCTGGCGCGCTGGATACAGCTCCGGCGTTCCGCAAGGTCGCTTGGCGAAGCCACCCGCTGCCAAGCGCCGTCGCGAATGACGTCAACCCCAGGGTCATCGACAGGATGCCGTATTGGCTGGGACCGATCTCACTTGCCCAGAGCGGAATGCTGACCAACCCGAGGAGGCCGGGTGCGAGCCGGGCAAGTGCGTATGCGATCAGCCCTCCGGCCAGCGAGCCGGCCAGCCTGGTCCGGCCCGTTGCTCCGCCCGCAGGGCCGGTCGCGTGACGCCTCTCGCGTTGGACGCTCTGTTCGGAATTGCCGGTCAACACGGTGGTCTGATCCTCTCGGCAACCCCGATCGGCGCCAAGGCAATGCTTCGCCCGAGACCTGCGGGGTCCTCTGCCGGGTGCGGCAGGTGTGGCCGGGCGAGCACCGCTACACCCATCACCAGACACAGCACGGTGCCCGACCTGTTCGCCGTGAATACGGGCAGTCCCACGGAACTGACCACCGCGAGTACGGTCACCGCCCGAGAAAACGCCGACAGTGCCGGCTCGCGCAGCCGGTTTATGGCCCAGGCCGCGTGAACCATCGTGCCCAGGATCGCGGTCTGCGCGAGAACGCCGATCACTCCGGCCATGACGAAGTGCTCGACCCAGGCATTGTCATATGCGACGGCCAGTCCTGACACACCCATCCCTACCCACGGGGATGTCTGCATGACCGAATCGACCACCGGGTTGAGTGTGCCGTCGGGCCCGATGCGCCCCGCGGTGTAGAAGCTGATCACGTCGCCGACCGGATTGAGCAGCCGGCCGACGAACGCCATGCCCTGCCACTCGGACAGCAAGCCTCGATAGCCGAGGAAACCTCCCGCGACGCACAGGAAGCCGACGGCGGCAAATCGTGCGGCACGTTTCATGAGCGTGCGCATCCCGGCCCATACGGCGAGCGGGAACGCGACGAGCAGGAATATCTTCGACGCACACAACAGACCACCCACGCAAAGCGCCGATGCGCTCAAGCCCAGGAGGATCGGGCGGTCGTGCAAGACGTAGACGGCGCCGATCAGCGCGAGCCCGTAGAGCAGACCCGCCTCTGCCGGCTGGTTGAGGATGCCGGTGATGCGGCCCATGGAGGCAGCGTTTTCGGCTACGGTCACACCCGGCGCGGCCGTCCAGAATGCCGACAGTATCGGACGTAGATCTTGGGCCGTGGCCAGAAGCGCGACAAGCGCATTTGCCGACATGGCGACGACGGTCGTCACCAGAATACACCGGAGCAACTCGTGTTGACGGCCCAGGATGAGCCAGATCTGGGCCAGCAGGAGGCAGGCGAGCGGAAGCGCCAGATTGTCCACACCCGCCCATGCGTTCTGCTGAACGAAGCCGGTTTCATTGAACGGGGGCCAGATGCCTCCTATCGCCGCCGTTCCCAAAGAGATCGTCATGGCCCCAGCGCCTGCCAGGGCATGCCTTTCGAGCCGGATGCGCGATAGGTGAAGCGCGCCAAGCACAAGCAAGGTGACATAGACCGCTATCTGTTCGGTGCGTACGCCTTCGATTGGGGTGTACGGCCCGAAGACTGCCGCCGTCGTGGTGACCGCAGTGGCGTTGGCGAGCTGCCTCGCGCCGAGGCGATGTGGGGTCACGGGCGACGGTGATCGGTGATCCACGCACGCCATGCGTGTTCCAATATGCTCCGGTCCGTCGTAGTCGCTCGCCACGTGCGATAGGCATTGCCCGCGGCCTGTTTGGCCTCAAGCCGCTCGGACGGCGTCATGCTCGCGACGACACTGAGGTGTTTGCTGAGCGCCGTGCTGGTGAGTTCTTGTATCACCGTCCCGCCACCCGCTTCGAGCACCGTGGTCCACGGTGTCTCCTCGGAGCAGACGACGGGGCAGGAGGCGGACAGGCTCTCGGCGATGACATGGCCGAAGTTTTCTCCGCGCGTGGGGAAGACGAACGCGTCGTACTGAGCGAAAGTCTGCCGAACCTCGGAAGGCGCCAGGACTCCCCGATAGCTGACGTGCACAGTGTCGGGAAGCTGGTCGATGAGGCGCTCACATCGCGCCCAATACTTCGTATCCTCCAGCGGACCATAGATGTCGAAGTGAACCGGCGTCGAGAGCGCACGCAACGCGGTGAGCGTCAGCGCCAGGTTCTTCATTTCCGACACCCGCCCGATGAAAACCAGCCGGGCCGGTCCCTCGATCACGGTCGAGGTCGCGATGGGCTCCGCCGGCAGCGACGTCTGATTCAGACTGACGATGACATTTGCCCACGGGCAGGCCGCTCTGATGTCCGACGCTTCTCGCTCCGTCGACGCATGCCACGTCACGTCCATTCCTCTGAGCAGCGGACCCCACCACCCGAGGAACAGCGACTTCTTCCTGGCTTTGATCGAAAGCGCCGCAGGAGACAGTTCGCCGCGTGGCGCGACGATTATCCAGTCCGCGTGGATCAGGCGAAGCCGGGCCGCTGCGATCGGGATGACGGAATGGATCGGGGCCCAGAGACTGTTGACATAGAGCAGGTGGAATCGAGTCTTGCGCAGATCACGCCAAAGTCGCAGCCATTGGCGGAGGCTGTTGCTGTCCAGATAGAACACCCGCGAGGCGGATCGCGCGACCCAGCGACCGGACAGGCCGAGATACGGATCACGTGACCCCAGATCCCGATCGCTGGTGACCAGGGCCAAATCGACGCACTCGGGAGCGTTGTCCACCATCTGGGCGATCGATCGCACGGGTCCGCCGCCACGGAACCCCGGCTCGAATACTCCGCATGTCGCCAGCACTCGGAATGGTTCACCGGCCGCGCCGTGCGGGTCACCGGTCATTGCGCCCGTCCAAAGTGTTCACTCGAATCCCGGCCCACTCGTGATGGCGGCGGACCGTCGCGACGATGAAGTTCACGACTCGCCGTGAGGTATCCTTGACCTGGTACTCGGCCGCGCACGGGATGCTTTCGACCGCGGCCTGGGCCATTGTCATGGTGACGGCATCGAGCAGACCGTCCGGGTCGAGGCCGGTCATGATGATCGACCCGCTATCGAATGATTCGGGCCGTTCGATGGACTCGCGGAGCGTGACCGCCGGGAAGCCG
>JBIOYB010000247.1:0-8047 GCA_044869915.1 Allorhizocola sp. | reverse complement strand
ACACAACGGCACGCTGGCGATCGTGATCGCCACGACGCTGCTGAAGTCCACGGAGATGGCGATCCCGGCCGCCGTGTACAGCGTGATCATGTTCTTCACGGCCGCGGGATTCGGGTGGGTGGTGACTCGGTTCAGGTGAGCCCGGGGCTCCCGCTAGCATCGGACAAAACCGCCGCTACTTTTGGGAGCCTCATCGTGAGCATCGAGCCAGTCGCCGTCGCGCCCGGGCAGACCGCCGCCTCCGCCATTGCGGAGTCGGGCCTGCCGACGACGGGGCCGGGCGCGATCGTGGTCGTCCGCGACCCGTCCGGGCAGCTGCGCGACCTGGACTGGGCGCCGGGTGTGCAGACCGCGGTCGAGCCGGTGCGGCTCGACTCGCCCGACGGGCTCAACGTGCTGCGACACTCGACCGCGCACGTGCTCGCCCAGGCCGTGCAGGACATCTTCCCCGAGGCGAAGCTGGGCATCGGCCCGCCCATCGAGAACGGTTTCTACTACGACTTCGGCGTGCCCAAGCCGTTCCACCCGGAAGACCTCGACAAGATCGAAAAGCGGATGCAGGAGATCGTCAAGGCCGGGCAGACGTTCAAGCGGCGCCGGTTCGACTCCGTGGAGCAGGCCAAGACCGAGCTCGCGGGCGAGCCGTTCAAGCTGGAGCTGGTCGACATCAAGGGGGACGTCGACTCCTCCGAGGTGATGGAGGTCGGCGATGGCGAGCTGACCATCTACGACAACTTCGGCAAGGACGGGCAGCGGTGCTGGGGCGACCTGTGCCGCGGGCCGCACCTGCCCAACACCCGGCTCATCGGCGCCTTTAAGATCATGCGCAGTGCGGCCGCCTACTGGCGCGGGTCGGAGAAAAACCCCCAGCTGCAACGGATTTACGGCACCGCCTGGCCGACCAGGGACGGGCTCAAGTCGTACCTCCAAATGCTTGAAGAGGCCGCAAAACGCGACCACCGCAAGCTGGGCGCGGAGCTTGACCTGTTTTCCTTCCCGGACGAGATCGGTTCGGGGCTGGCCGTTTTCCACCCCAAGGGCGGGATCATCCGGCGCGAATTGGAGGCCTATTCGCGCAAGCGGCACGAGGAGTCCGGCTACGAATTCGTCAACTCGCCGCACATCACCAAGGACCAATTGTTTTTGACGTCGGGGCACCTGCCGTATTACGCGGACACGATGTTCCCGCCGATGCAACTCGAGGGCGCCAACTACTACCTCAAGCCGATGAACTGCCCGATGCACAACCTGATTTTCCGGGCGCGCGGTCGTTCGTACCGCGAACTGCCGCTGCGGCTTTTTGAATTCGGGACGGTTTATCGGTACGAGAAGTCCGGTGTCGTGCATGGGCTGACCCGCGTGCGCGGGCTGACCATGGACGACTCGCACATCTACTGCACGCGGGAGCAGATGGAAGGCGAGATCAAGTTCCTGCTCACCTTCATCCTGAATCTCTTGTCCGACTACGGGTTGTCGGACTTCTACCTGGAACTGTCCACTCGCGACGATTCGCCGAAGTTCGTCGGATCCGACGAAAACTGGGCAGACGCCACGGCCGCGCTGGAGCGGGCCGCGCGTGAGTCGGGGCTGGAGCTCGTGCCCGACCCGGGCGGCGCGGCCTTCTACGGTCCGAAGATCAGCGTGCAGGCCAAGGACGCGATCGGACGCACGTGGCAGATGTCCACGATCCAGGTGGACTTCAACATGCCCGAGCGGTTCAACCTGGAATACCAGGCGGCCGACGGCACCCGGCAGCGGCCCGTGATGATCCACCGGGCGCTGTTCGGATCGATCGAGCGGTTCTTCGGCGTGCTGACCGAGCACTACGCGGGCGCTTTCCCGGCGTGGCTCGCGCCCGTGCAGGTGGTGGGCATCCCGATCCGCGAGGACCACGCGGGCTACCTGGCGTCCTTTGTGGACGCTCTGAAGAAGGAGGGCATCCGGGCGGAGGTCGACGTGTCCGACGACCGGATGCAGAAGAAGATCCGCAACGCGCAGCAGCAGAAGATTCCGTTCATGGCGATCGCGGGAGATCAGGACGTCTCCGACGGCACTGTGTCGTTCCGCTACCGGGATGGGTCACAGTGGAACGGTGTACCGCTGGCCGCCGCCGTCGAGCACGTGGTGGAGGTCGTGCGGTCGCGGACCAACGTGGGACCCTCGCATGCGGGCGCATGAGCTCACCACGCGCCGGATTGGGGAATCGTGACCTCATCTCCCGACGGACTCGAGCGGCTGTGGACGCCGTGGCGGATGGCCTACGTGAGCGGCCCGGAAAAGCCCGTCGGCTGCCCGTTCTGCGAGGACTTCTCGGGGCTGCTGGTCGCGCGTGGTGAGCTGGTCTACGCGGTGCTCAACAAGTTTCCGTACAACCCCGGGCACCTGCTGATCTGCCCATACCGGCACATCGCCGACTACACGGATCTGTTCGTGGAGGAGGTCGCCGAGCTGGCGCTGTTCACGCAGAAGGCGATGACCGTCATCCGCAAGGTGTCCAACGCGCACGGATTCAACATCGGCATCAACCAGGGCACCGTGGCGGGGGCCGGCATCGCCGGGCACCTGCATCAGCACGTCGTGCCGAGGTGGGGCGGCGACTCCAACTTCCTGCCGGTGCTCGGGGGGACGAAGGCGCTGCCGCAGCTGCTCGACGACACGCGTGACCTGCTAAGGGACGCTTGGATCTGAGCTGCTCGGCGCGGGCGGGCGGTCTGCTCTTGAGACCGCTGGCCTCCCTTGCGATCTTGAAAGCAAGGGGCGCACTCCGAGATCGCTGCGGGAAGCCAGCGGCGGCGGACCGCGGTTTTGTCGGACCCCTGGGGCATGATGCCGGGCATGATAGGCAAGCTGCACAGCATCATTCTCGACACCCCTGACATCAAGGGGTTGAGCGCGTTCTACCGTGAGCTCGGCGGCTGGGACACGCACTATGACGGCGACGACTGGGTCACCCTGGTGACCCCCGAGGGCCACAAGGTTGCGTTCCAGCTCGCGCCCGACCATGTGCCACCGCAGTGGCCCGACCCCAAGCACCCGCAGCAGATGCACCTCGACCTGCTCGTGCCCGACCTCGAGGCTGCGGTCACCCGGGCCGAGGAGCTGGGCGCGACGCGACTGCCGGGCGGCGGCGACACGTGGACCGTGCTCGCCGATCCAAGTGGGCACCCGTTTTGCCTGTGTTCGGGGGATGTCGACCGGGTGACCCTGGTCGATGTGGGCATCGATGTGCCGGACGGCAAGGCGATCGCACCGTTCTACGCGGCCCTGCTCGGGCTCGGCGTGACCTTCGAGGGCGAAGAGGGCGCGGCCGTCGGCGCGGAGGGCGCGATCACCGTAATGTTCCAAAACGTTGCGGAATATCACGCCCCGCAGTGGCCCGATCCGGCGTTCCCGCAACAGTTCCACCTCGACGTGCGGGTCGACGACGTGGAGGTGGCCACGGCGCGGGTGCTCGAGCTCGGCGCGACCCGGCTGCCCGGCGGGGGCGGCACCACGAGCGGATACCGGGTCTTCGCCGATCCTGTGGGCCACCCCTTCTGCCTTGTCTGGGGGCCATAGACTCTCTGATCGGCATGCGGTCGCAGGGCACGGGGCTTCTCGACACGGGGGTCTTTGTGGTTTCGCGGCGCGCATTGGTGCGTGGTGGGCTGGCGGTGGGGTTCGGTGCCGCGATGGGCGCCGGCGCCGCCAGCCTTCCGGCACTGCTGGAGCCGGATCGGCTGCCGCTGGACGTGGGATACGCGCCGGCGGGCAACACGACTGGGCCGGGCGGGCGCGGAGTGGTGAAGACCGTGTGGCGGGTCGACACCGACCGGCCTTGGGTCGCTTTGACATTCGACGACGGGCCGGAGCCCGACTGGACCCCGCGCGTACTGGACACATTGGACAGACTGCGCGCGACAGTGACGTTCTTCCTGGTAGGGGAGCGGCTGCAGCGGCACGGCGGGCTGGTGCGCGGGCGATACGGGCCGCACGAGGTGGGCAACCACACGTGGTCGCACGAGGACCTGGCCATGCGTGACGCGGCGGGCGTGCGCGAGCAGCTGGGGCGGTGCCATGAGGTGATCGAGCGGGAGGTGGGGCGGCCGCCCGTGGTCATGCGGCCGCCTTGGGGGCACGCGGGCGGCACGACCCTTACGGTCGCGGGCGAGCTCGGATACGACGTGGTCATGTGGAGCTATGTGATGCCAGAGCAGCAGCACGAGTCCCGGCCCGCCGGCATCGTGGATGACGTGGCGGGCGGCGCCGGGCCCGGATCCATCCTGCTGGCGCACGACGTGGGCCGGGCCAGCCGGCTGGTCGTCATCGACAACCTGGAGGCCATCGTCAACGCCTTGCGCGCCAAAGGACTCGAGCTGGTCACCGTGTCACAACTGCTCGCGGCCGCGCGGGTCCCGTCGGGCGCGCCGCCTCCTTCCGCGGCGCCGGCTCGTTGAGTGGTGCTGGCTGCTTGAGTGGTGCCGGCTTCCTTTGGCGGCGCTGGCTTCTTTGGCCGTGCGGGTCCCGTCGGGCGCGCCGCCTCCTTCTGCGGTGCCGGCTGCTTGAGTGGTGCCGGCTGCTTGAGTGGTGCCGGCTGCTTGAGCGGGCCGGCTTCTTCGGCGGTGCCGGCTGCTTGAGCGGTGGCGGCTGGCTGGTGTGGTGCTTCCGACGATTCTCTTGGGGATGGGGGCGGGGAGCCTAGGATTGCCGGTGTGAACCCCACCTTCATCTACGATGGTGATTGCGCCTTCTGCTCGTCGTGCGCGCGGTTCGTCCAGCGGTGGATCCCGACCCCGACCGCGGTCGTGCCGTGGCAGTTCGCCGACCTCGCCGAGCTGGGCGTGACGCGGGAGGCCTGCATTCAGGCCGTGCAGTGGGTGGCAGAGGGGTCGCCCGTGCTGGCCGGGCCCGACGCGATCGGGGCGCTGCTGCGTTCCAGCAACTGGGCTTGGAAGCCGTGGGGGTGGCTGCTGCGGCCGCGGCCGGTCAGCATGTTGGCCTGGCCGGTCTATCGGCTTGTCTCCCGCCACCGCCACCGCCTCCCGGGCGGCACCGCGGCCTGCGCCATCCCCGCCGACCGTCGCTAGCCCGCTTGGGAGATAGCGCCATTCCCCCAACGGCGCCACCTGGCGGCGGGGCCGGCCCCGACGGGCTCGCCCAGCTTGGCGCGGGTGTGCTCGCTTGGCGCGGTGGGTGCACTGTGCTGATCCGGGTGCGCTCGCTTGTCCCGGGCGGGTGCGCTGGGCTGACCTGCCGCTAGCCCGCTGGGCCTGGCGGGTTACCTGAGCTGATGGCGGTCGAGCCGGTCCAGGAGGCTTGTCTTGCGGGCGTGGCGGTCCCGCAGGGATCGCACGCGCTGCCGGAATTCTGGGACGCCGTCGGTCCGCTCCGCAACCGCCTCCAGGTCAAGGAGCAGCTCGACGGCGGTGTCGTACGAGTTCGGCCGGTTCGTCTCGATCAGTGCGTCGGCCCGCTGCCACGTCTCCTCCTGTCTGTCGGCCAGCCTGCGGAGCCGCGCTTCGCGGCCGGCCGTCGCCGCCTCCTCGAGCCGCCTGCGCTCCGCCGCCGCATGTCGCTGCCGCTCGGCCGACCGGGCCTGCGCGGCGGCGAGCAAACTACCGGAGGTGCGCCCACTGGCCGTCGCTTTTTCGGCCGGGCCGTGGAAGCTGCGCAACAGCTCGGATCGCAAATGCGCATCGTCGCCCCGCAATAGTCGCAGGACAGTGTCGTCCTTGCCCGCCTGCGGCATGGCCTTCACCCACCGGGACAATGCCTGCTCGGACGGGGCCTTCCGCGCCATCGGCGGGCTGGCCTCGGCCGCGGCGTCGAGCAGGTCGGCATCCAGGCGCAGGAAGTCGGCCAGGGCGCGAAGCGGCCCGGACAGGCGCGCCAGGCCGGGCGGCACCGCCGGCTCGGGTTCGTCCTCGTCCAGCTCCTCGCTTTGCACGCACAATAGCCACGCCAGATATAGCAATCGGTGATCACCGGCGGCCAGCTCGGCGCGTGCGGGCACGATGGAGGCGAGCGTCCCCTCCTGCTCCCAGCACTCGTCGCCGTCCTCGTCCTCGCTGTGCAGGTCGATGATCACGTGGGTGCCAGTGGCCAACGTGTGCGCCGATTCGCCCCGGCAATATGCCGCGGCGGTGTCCACGCTCAGCACACCGACCGGTAGCCGTAATGAGATCCGGTGAGTGCCCCAGTTGGCCAGATAGAGGAACGCGTCGAAGTAACGCTCCATCCACTTGCGTGGATCGGCCTTGAGGTCGCCCCACTGGTATTCGTTGACAAAGCTCGACGAAGAGATCTGGCCACGGGTCGACACCGCCCGCAGCTCGGCCTGCTGAGCCATCGTCAAGGGCCGGTCGATCGCGACGAACTCGTAATACTGATACTCGCTCACGCCTACCTCGCCCAGCGCCGGTAGGCCTCGACCCATTCGACGCCCTCTGGTGGCGGGTCCGGCCACGGAAGATCGAGGATCCCGATGGCCTGTTTGGACCGCCCACTGTGGCAGATCGCCACGATGCCGTCGTCGCGCAGATCGACCTTACGGACCGTCACCTCGACGCCGAGCACCTGTGTGGTGAACGGCATCACCAGGTAGCTTTCGATCATCGTGAACAGGCCGGTGAGCTGTTCATCCTCGTTGTAGCAGTCGACTGTCGCCTCATCGATCAAAGCGTCGAGCTGAGCGCGGCTCCAGGAACTCACCGCAGCAGACTAGACCACGGCTGTACGATCTAGCGCGTTATGGAGACGTTGACCCCGGTTGGCCGAGCCGTGCGGGTGGTGGTGACCCTGATCGGCGTGGTGCTGCTGCTCGTGACCAGCACGTGGGGGTCGGACGACCATTTTCCGTTCGCGCCGTTCAGGATGTACGCGGGCGAGAACCCGCCCAACGAACCGGCGCCCGATCCGCGCATCGATGCGACGACGGTCGATGGGCAGGTGATCGTGCTGGGCCAGCAGCAGACGGGCCTGCGGCGGGCGGAGATCGAGGCGAAGCAGGACGCGTTCGCCGCGGACCCGAGTTTGCTGCGCGAGGTGGTCAAGGCCTACGACGACCGTAACCCGCAAGGACCCCGGCTGGCGGAGGTGCGCTATGTGCTGCGCCTGCATGAGATCCAGTCGAGCCGTCCGACCGGGAGGTATGCCGACAACGTGATCGCGGCTTGGCCGGTACCCAAATGATGAAGTGGCTTTTTGAACCGGTCCCGAAGGGGCGCGTGGCGATCTTCCGCAGTGCCGCCTACCTGTTCGTGGCGCTGGATTTGGTGATCTTTACGCCGTGGGTGAAGGATCACGCGCACGCGGATCCGGTGCTGTATCAACCGCTTTGGGTGGCGCGGGTGCTGCACCTGCCCACGCCCACTCCGCTGCTGATCAACACGATCTTTTGGGTGCTGCTCGTCGTGTCGGTGGCCGCGCTTTCCAATAAGGCCCCCAGGCTGCTGGGGTGGGCGGTCTTCGCGCTGTACCTCGAATGGATGATCATCGCGATGAGTTACGGGAAGGTGGATCACGACCGGTTCGCCTTCCTGGTCGCGCTGGCGGTGCTGCCGACGGTGTCTCATGGCCGCGGGCGTCTCGCCTCGGTCCCCGCCGGGAATGCCGGTCAGCCTCCGGGTCCGCGTGACCTACTCTTGCGCCCGCTTGGCCTTCTGGGCGCGGCGCGATGGGGGGACAGGACGCCGAGCGAGAAGGCCGGATGGGCGCTGCGGATGGTCCAAATTGGAGTAGTCGCCACCTACTTCTTGGCGTCGTGGGCAAAGCTGCGCTACGGCGGGCCGGATTGGATGACCGGATCGGTGCTGGCGCGCGCGATCCTGAGGCGGGGCACGGATCTGGCCCACTGGATCGCGCCCATCCCGGGCGCGCTGATCGGCGCCCAGATCGGCATCATGGTGTTTGAGCTGACCAGCCCACTGATTTTCTTCCTGCCTGAGCGGTGGCGGCTGCGGGCGGTCGCCTTCTTCTACTCGTTCCATCTCATGACCATCGCGACGATCACGATCTCGTTTGCGCCGCATCTGGTGGCGATGCTGAGCTTCCTGCCGCTGGAGCGTTT
>JBIOYB010000246.1:0-17494 GCA_044869915.1 Allorhizocola sp. | reverse complement strand
TGGCGAACAGCATCTCCTGCTGCACGGCCAGCTGCCCGCCCAGCGTCACGAGCTCGGCGCGCGCCCACGCCTTCGGGTCATCGCGCATCGCCTTTTTGCCGGGCAGGCCGGGTGTAGACCTCGCCTCGATCGATACCGCGGCCACCCCCGGCCTGCCCGGCAAAAAGGCGATGCGCGATGACCCGAAGGCGTGGGCGCGCGCCGAGCTCGTGACGCTGGGCGGGCAGCTGGCCGTGCAGCAGGAGATGCTGTTCGCCAACTACAAGGCAGGCGGCGACCGGCGCCGGATCCTGTTGGTGCTTCAGGCGATGGACTGCGGCGGCAAGGACGGCACCATCAAGAAGGTGGGCGGCGTGCTCAACCCGCAGGGCGTGCGGATCGTGGCGTTCGGGCCACCGACCGAGGAGGAGCTCAAGCACGACTTCCTGTGGCGCATCCGCAATGCCTTGCCGCCCGCCGGGATGATCGGCGTATTCAACCGGTCGCAGTATGAGGACGTGCTCGTCGCCCGGGTCCGCAAACTGGCACCGGCCAGGGTCTGGCGCAGCCGGTACCAGAAAATCAATGATTTTGAAAAGGAACTGGCCGCGGACGACATCACTCTCGTGAAGGTGATGTTGCACATATCCTTCGAGGAGCAGCACAAGAGGTTGCTGGAGCGACTCACAGACCCGACAAAATACTGGAAATACAACCAAGAGGACGTGGACAATCGGGCATTCTGGCCGGCGTATCAAGCCGCCTACCAGGACGTCCTGACGCGTTGCAGCACCGACCAGGCCCCCTGGTACGTTGTCCCGGCTGATCGCAAGTGGTATCGGGATTGGGCCGTGGCACACCTGATGCTTCACGCGTTCTCGGGGCTCGAGCTGCGCTACCCCGCCGCAGGCTTCGACCTCGAGCAGGAACGAAAACGGCTGGAGGAAGGGAGCACCGGGTGAAGTTCTCGCTTCGGCCAAGCGAGGCCGCGTTTTACGACATGTTCAGTCGGGCGGCGCAAAACCTGGTCCGCGGCGCGGCGCTGCTCACCGAGCTCGCCCTGCCAGGCGCCGACGTGCAGGCCGTCAGCGAGCGGCTGGCCGAGGCGGAAACCGACAACGACACGATCACGCACGAGCTGTACAACAAGATAAATTCGACCTTTATCACCCCCTTCGACCGCGAGGACATTTACGCGCTGGGCAGCCGGCTCGACGACGTGATGGACCACATCGAGGCCGTAGGCAGCCTGGTGTACCTGTACGGCCTGTCCAAGCTGCCCAGCCTGCCGCGCGAAATGCACGAGATGGTCGACGTACTCAACCGTCAGGCCGCGATCACTGCCGAGGCGATGGAGCGGCTGCGCATCGGCGCGCCCGGTGTCAAGCGGCCCAAGGGCGTCAAGCGGATGAAGGGCCTGAGCAGCCTGCAGGACTACTGGGTGGAGTGCAACCGGCTGGAAAACGAGGGCGACCGCGCCTACCGCATGCTGCTGGTGCGCCTGTTCAGCGGCGAATACGACGCGCTCACCGTGCTCAAGCTCAAGGAGGTCGCCGACGAGCTCGAGGCCGCGTGCGACGCCTTCGAACACGTGGCGAACACGCTGGAGACCATCGCGGTCAAGGAGTCCTGAGTGGACAGTGTGTTCCTCGCCGTCCTCGCGGTGATCCTCGCGGCGATGGTGTTCGACTACACCAACGGCTTCCACGACGCCGCAAATGCCATCGCCACAAGCGTTTCCACGAGGGCGCTGACGCCGCGGGTGGCACTGGGCATGGCCGCGGTCGGCAACTTCATCGGCGCGCATCTCGGCGGCAACGTCGCCAAGACCGTCGGGAGTGGACTGGTCTCGCTGCCGCAGGGTGAGGAAGGCCTGGGGGTTGTGTTCGCGGCGGTGGTCGGCGCGATCGGGTGGAACCTGCTGACGTGGTATTTCGGTATCCCGTCGTCCTCGTCACACGCGTTGTTCGGCGGCCTGGCCGGTGCGACGCTGTGCGCGATCGCGTTCGGCCTCGACGGCGAGGTCCTGTGGTCGGGCATCTTCGAAAAGGTCGTCATCCCCATGGTGGCGTCGCCCATCGCGGGCTTCATCCTTGGTGCGCTCATGATGCTGGCCGTCATGTGGGTCTTCCGGCGGGGGCACCCGGGCCGGCTCAATCGCGGATTCCGTTGGGCGCAATCGGTTTCTGCCGCGGGGATGTCGATCGGGCACGGCATGCAGGACGCCGCCAAGACCATGGGCATCGTGGTGCTCGCCCTCTACACGGGCGGATATCAGGAGTCCAAAGACCAAATCCCCGAATGGGTCTTCTGGACCTCGGCCGCCGTGCTCGCCGCGGGCACCTACGCGGGCGGCTGGCGCATCATCCGCACGCTGGGCCGGCGCGTGATCGCCCTCGACCCGCCGGCCGGGTTCGCGGCCGAGACGGTCGCGGCGAGCGTGCTGTTCACTACGTCGCACCTGGGCCTGCCGATCTCCACGACGCACACCATCACGTCGGCCATCATGGGCGTCGGCGCCACGAAGAAGCTGTCCGCGGTGCGCTGGGGCGTCGCCGGAAACATCGTCACCGCATGGGTTCTGACGTTCCCGGGCGCCGCCCTCATCGCGGCGATCGTCTATCTGGGAGCCCAGCTGGTCTTCTAGACCTTGACCTCGAACACGTCCCCATCGATGACGCGATGGTCGTAGTAGAACAGGCCCAGTTCAATGCCACCCTGGCTGTTCTCCCCGGCCGGGATCATGCACGCGCTGTAGCCTCCGCCGTCACCGGGTGTCCGGACCGGGAGCGGCACGTAGCAGAGGAACTCGGGCAGGCCGTTGTTCCAGTTCAGGATCTGGAACTTGCGGCCGTAGGGCTGGCTGGCCGCACCGTTATACGTGGACCGGAACGGGTATTCGTCGCACTGATGCCCATCCGGCCGCTCATAGCTGGCCGGGCAGGCCCTCGCGTAGTTGGCGTCGTTGATCTCTCCCCTCGTCGTGCGGGTCAGGAACCTGGTCATGTTGTGGGCGAGCGCCAGGCTGATGTGCCTGTGATACTTGGGATACCCGGGGTTGATCTGGTGGATCGGCACCACGGATTCGTAGGTGCACCCAGGCCTGGTGCTCGAGCCGAGCGTGTCGTCGCAGCGGTGCTCCGGCGCGCGCCACGTCGCCTCGTTGCTGTCGGGCAGGCCGGGAATGCTCCACCACCAGCTCCAAGCCGACGACGCGTGCCAGATGGCGTTCACGCCGTGAAACGGCGTCCCGAACGTGGCCGAACCGGCCCGCTCGATCCCGGCAAGCCCTGCCGGGCCCGCGTTGAAGCTGAAGCCCACATGCTCGCAATCCAGCCCACAGTCGGCCCGCCCGTGCAAGCTGGCGGCGTTGCTCGCCGTGCCCCACGCGTAGTGAATCTTGAAGTGGAGGGAGTGCAGCCACCGATCCGACCGTCCATTCACGACAACCGTGCTCCGCACTGTGTAGTCGACGCCGCCGGTGATGGCGCCGGACGGCCGGTGGATGACGTACATCGTCGAATTGGCCTGCGCGCAGATGGAACGGCGCTTGTAGGCCCAGACGGCGTTGAAACCGCATGTCTCCTCGGCCGTGGCCATCATGCTTGAAACGGCGGCGGCCGCGCCCGAGTCGACGATCGCATAGCTCGCCGCCGCGGGCGCCGCCGCCACCGCACCGGCGGGGAGCGCTAGGACGGCCGCAGACACCACGGCCGCGAGGGTCCTGATTCTCATCACCATAGGATCCGGGCCGGCCCGCGATCGGCGGTGATTGGCGGACGGGGCCGGACATCGGCGGCCATCCGCACCGGTCGGCTGGCCGCGACCGTCCAATCACACCGGACGCCTCAGGACACGGTCCGGCGGTCCGCGGGGCGGCTTATCGCGGGCGGCAGCCGGTGCGCAGCTCGACGCCGACCGAGCCAGGCGCGGTGATGTTGCCGCGCACGGCCACGAACTCGCCCGCGTCGGCGAAGAAGCCCTCGGCCGGCCCGTCGCCCGGGCGCACCGAGGCATCGTCCAAACCGGACGCCAGGCGGGTGATCGTGCCGCTTTCGGTGCCGACCGGCCCGGACAGCGACAGCGACCGCGTGGCGAGGACGCCCTCACGCACGATCGACACCTTGCAGGACTCCTCGCGGTATCCCTCATCATAAAACTGCCATCCGGCCGGGACATTGGCGCTCAGCCGGCCCACCACCTGGTCTATCACTGCCTTTGCCTGGCCGATGTCGCGCTGCTCGCGCACGGTGGCGGGGCTGTGAAACGCGGACCAGGCGCCCAGCACGACCAGCAGGACGGCCCAGGCCCCGGCGACCGTCCACCACACAGTTTTAGTAGACAAGTGCCTGCACACCCTCTGCCAGGCACTCCTCGACGAACGCCGCCGCGCCCGCGACCCGGATGCCCTTGAGCACATCGGCCTCCGTGATGTCGCGGCGCTTGGCGCACTGCGTGCACAGCGTGACCGAACCGGCCGACAGCACGGCGTCGAGCAGGTCGGGCAGCGGGGCCGAATGTGGCAGCTCGAACTGTGCGGCCCGCCCGGGCAGGGCGAACCAGCTCGACTCGCCCGTCAGCCAGAGTGAGACGTCAGCGCCCGCGGCCACGGCTGTGGCCGCGACCGTGAAGGCCTGGGCGCACCGCTCCGGAGCATCGGCCCCGGCGGTGACCTTGACGACGAGCTTGCGTGTCATGGGTCCAGCCTAAGATGTGATCTGTGGTCACCGAGATTGGGTTCGTCAGCCTGCTGGTCGTAGGGCTAGGCCTGCTCTCCGGCGGCTTTGTCTACTTGGCGCTGAAGATCGCGAGGGGTCGCTGGTGAGCGATAACGACGAAAATCCGCTGGGGCCTCCGCCCTGGCTCAACGCGCCGCCCGTGGACCCCTATCCCTTCGAGGAGACGCACGACCTGCGGCACGGGCCCGACCTGCACCCGGCACTGCTGGGCCTGCTGCCCTACATCGGGCAGTGGCGCGGCCGCGGCCGCGGGGGCTATCCCACGCTCGAGGGCGACTTCGACTACGCGCAGGAGATCCGGATCAGCCACGACGGGCGCCCGTTCCTGTTTTACGAGTCGCGTTCGTGGCTGCTCGACGAGCAGTCCCAGCCGATCCGCCCGGCCGGGCGCGAGGTGGGCTGGTGGCGCCCCGTCGGCGACGGCAAGGGCGACGACATCGAGGCGCTCATGATGACCCCGACCGGCATCATGGAGCTCTATCTCGGCCGGCTCGACGGGCTGCGGCTGGAGCTGGTCACCGACTTCGTCGGGCGCACCCCGACGGCCAAGGAAGTCCGTGCGGCGCACAGGCTTTTCGGCATCGTGGAGGGCGCATTGCTTTACGCGCACGAGATGGCGGCAGTGGGCCAGCCGATGTCGCCCCACCTGAGCGCGCGGTTGATCCGTGTCGGGGGCTGAGATCCGCTGGGGGATCCTCGCGACCGGCGGCGTTGCTGTCAGGTTCGCGCGGGACCTCCAGGACAACGGGCACACGGTTGGCGCGGTCGGGTCGCGCACGCTCGATCGGGCGCGGGAGTTCGCGCAGCGGTTTGGCATCGGGCGCGCGTTCGGCAGCTGGGCGGAGCTCGCGGCCGCCCCCGACCTCGACGTGATCTATGTGGCGACGCCGCATTCGCATCATCACGAGGCGGCCTCGCTGTGCCTGCGGGCGGGCCGGCCGGTGTTGGTGGAGAAGGCGTTCACGCTCGACCTGATGCAGGCGCAGGAGCTGGTGACCCTGGCCAGGGAGCGCGACCTGTTCCTGATGGAGGCGATGTGGATGCGCACGCTTCCCTCGACGCTGCGCATGCTGGAGCTGATCGGCGACGGCGCGATCGGTGAGGTGACGATGGTGCAGGCGGCGTTCGGGCTCGCCTCCGGCTTCGAGCCCGGCCACCGGCTGCGCGATCCGCTGCTCGGCGGCGGCGCGCTGCTCGACCTCGGCGTCTATCCGGTGACGTTCGCGCAGCTGCTGCTCGGCCGGCCGCATCAGGTGCGCGCCTGGTCCCACCTGCACCCGGAGGGCACCGACGCGCGCACGGGCATCGTCCTGGGCTTCCCGACCGGCGCGATCGCGACCCTCTACTGTGGACTGTCCAGTGATGTGCGCGCGGCGACCGTGGTCGGCACGCACGGCCGGATCGAGTTCCCCTATGGCTTCCACGCGACCGACCGGTTCGTGCTGCACCGGCCGGGCCATCCCGCCGAGGAGATCACGACCAAGGCCCCCGGCTTGCATTACCAGGCCGCCGAGGTCGAGCGCTGCCTCCGCCTGGGGATTAAAGAATCTCCTCTGGTACCGCGTGAGGCCACCCTCGGCGTGATGAGCACATTGGACGCTGTCCGGTCTCAGATCGGCGTCCATTACTAAAGGGGCCCGCGCGGTGGCGCGGACCCCTTTATGGGGAGGGTTTACCGGCGGCTCTATTGAGCGACGGTCACGGACAGCTGGTTGATCCCACGGTCGGCCACAACCTGGGCGTCACCGTTGCCGAAGCGCGACAGGGCGCGCAGCGTCCACGTGCCAGGTGCGGCGAAGAAGCGGAACTGGCCCGTCGGCGACGTCACCACCTCGGCGGTGAACTCGCCCGCGCGGTCGAGCAGCCGCACATAGGCACCCGCCACCGGGTCGCCGCCGGCGGTGGCGACGATGCCGGTGATGACGGTCTCCTTCTCGAGGTCAACGCTGGCCGGCAGCGGTGCGGCCTGGTCGGGTGCCGCGCAACCCGCGGCGGTGGTCGTCGTCGTAGCAGCGGTCGGAGCAGTCATCGAGTCACGCCTCTCCGGGCTCGTCGCCCAGTGCCACCGGCACGCCAACCAGCGAGCCGTATTCGGTCCACGATCCGTCGTAGTTCTTCACGTTTTGCTTGCCGAGGATCTCCTGCAGCACGAACCACGTGTGCGAGGAGCGCTCGCCGATGCGGCAGTAAGCGATCGTGGGCTTGCTGTCGTCCACAAACGAGTAGAGCTCGCTGAGCTCGGTGTCGGACCGGAACGTGCCGTCCTCGTTGGCCGCCTTGGACCACGGCACGCTGACCGCGGTCGGGATGTGGCCGGCCCGCTGCGCCTGCTCCTGCGGCAGGTGGGCGGGGGCGAGCAGACGACCGGCGTATTCGTCGGGGGAACGGACATCCACCAGGTGGTGGTTGCCGATCGCGGCCACGACGTCGTCGCGGAACGCGCGGATCGCCAGATCCTGCTCCTGCGCCGTGTAGGTCTTGGGCTCGCGCTGCGGCACGTCCTTGACCAGCGTGCGCCCGTCAAGCTCCCACTTCTTGCGGCCGCCGTCGAGCAGCCGGACATCGCCGTGACCGTAGAGCTTGAAGTACCAGTACGCATAGGCGGCGAACCAGTTGTTGTTGCCGCCGTAGAGAATCACGGTGTCATCGTTGCCGATGCCACGCGAACCGAGTAGCGCCTCGAACTGCTGCTTGTTGACGAAGTCGCGCCGGACCGGGTCCTGTAGGTCGAGCTTCCAGTCGATCTTGATCGCGCCCGGGATGTGGCCGCCGTCGTAAGCCGAGGTGTCCTCGTCGACCTCGACGAAGACCACGTTTGCCGCTTCGAGGTTTTTCTCGGCCCAGTCGACTGTGACGAGGGCTGATTCACGACTCATGGAAATGTCTCCCTGTGTGGATGCTTAGTGGAGGATCCATGATCGAAATAGCCTCGCATGGATCCGGGATCGGACACGTATGCGACGGCGGGCTTGACTCGAGCGACGAGAAAAGCGAGAAAGTGAGCGCGCGCTAAAGGAGCCGGGCCACCGTCAAAGGACGGGGCAACACAGGCAGGTGGCCACGCGGCACAGGTCGACCGCGCGCCGCTTGGTAAGCAGCGGACTCATGCTGCAGACCATAGCAGCCGCGCAGACATTTCTGGAATGTGTCGTCCATCATTCGGGAGGCGTGTCGCCCGCCATGTGGATGCTCCAAGGAGGGCCGGCACGGTGAACCGGCCGCCGGACCTTCACCCAATATGGTGACACCTTGCCAGATCAGCTTGTCGGGTCAGCTTGTCGGGTCAGCTTGTCGGGTCAGCTTGTCAGCTCGACCTCGGTCGTGGTCATGCCGATCTCGAGCCCACCCAGCCCCGGCGTGACGCTCGCGAGCTTCAGCTGAAACGGCATCTGCGGCAGGCTGAACGTGGCCGCGCCCAGCTGGCTCCGGTATTGATTGAGGATCGCGTTGGTGGCCTGATTGGCGCTCGCCGCGGTCAGCTCGGTGACCTGGATGCGCACCTTGCCGTCGATGACGGTCACCTTCGCCGCGCCCGTGACGACGCCGGCCACCGGCACGTTGCCGCTGATCCGCAGCACGTTGCCGTCGCCGCTCATGGACAGATCCTTGATGCCGCTCGCCTCGACCAGGCTCGCATAGGACAGCGTGCCCACGCCGTCGACCCGGGTCGCGATCACCTTGCCGGTGCCGTTGACCATCCCGTCGAGGGTGGCCCGCACGTCATAGGCGCGCACGTCCAGCTGCGGGATCGGCAGGTTGCCCGTTTTGACGTCGCGCAGGTTGACCCGGATCTCGCTGTAGTTGCCGCGGAGCACCTGGGTCAGGAACGGGTAGCCCATGATGCTCACCTCGGGCGGCGACGAGGTGATCTGTCTCGACGCCAGCTGGGCCGACACCTTCTCGCCGATGGCCTGCTCGGCATAGTGCGCGCCGACCCGGTCGGTGACCACGAGCAGCACCACGAAAACAAGCACGACCACCGCGGAGATGTTGAGGAAGCGTCTCACTCACTGCGCCTTCCGTCTGGGGCTAGCGTCACTCGAAGCTCACTGACTTCCAAAGGAGGTTGGTGATGAGATATGCCACCGGAGCCGCGAGCGCAAACCCCGCCAGCGGGCCCTGCATGTGCCGGGCGAGCCACATGGTCGGCGGGTCGCCCTCGAGCTCGCGCCCGGCCTCGGCAAACCCGATCGTGAGGTCGGCCAGGATGGCCGCGGCTGCCGCCGCGGCGCCCACGGCCGCGGCCGACGCGGGCGTGAAGAAGACGAGATAGCGGCCGATGTATGCGGCCACGGCGGTGCCCACCATCGTGCCGAGCACGACGCCGACCGCGCCCCGGGGCACCTGCGCCGCGAGCCGCGGATAGGGCACGAACACGTCGGCCAGGCGCGCGATCGTCAGCGCCACACCGCACGAGGCGAGGGCCACCGTGATCGACTGCGTGCCGAGCGGGACACGCACCAGCACCAGCAAGGTGGACAGCGAGACCACGCCCACCACGATGATCGTCGTGGCGCCGAGGGACTCGGTGACCCGGGCACGTCCCTCGCGCAACACCAGCTGGCCGACCACGCCGAGCACCAGGCCCGCGCCCGCGACCAGACCGAGCGGGCCGATGGTCGGCTCGGTGGCGCTATTGGCCGCGTAGTCGGCGGCGATGGCCGAAAGGATGCCGACCGTGGCGACGACCTTGCTCGCCGGCGGGCGGATCGCCATGGTCGTGGCCAGCACGTAAAGCACCTGCGCGCCCAGCACGATGATCGCGTAGGGCAGGCGCTGGGCGACGCCCGAGGTCTGCGCACCCATGATCAGGCCGACCGTCAGCAGCGCGGCGAACCCGGCGATGGTCAGTGACAGCAACCGGCGGACCGGGATGAACGGCATCGGCGGGCCATCGCTGGTCACCTCCGGATCCGGCGGCTCCACCGGGGGCCGGGTGCGCCGGGCCGGTCTCTCGCGCGTGGGCACCGGGGTGGGCGCGGCAAAGCCGCCGGGCGACGACCTGCGGCCGCGTGGGCCATCATCGGGAGGGGGAGAGCCGAACACCCACAAATCCTGCCCCGGGTAGCGCACTGTCAGCAACTCGTGCCTCTTTCCTGTGCCTCTTGGGGGTTTCCTGCGGATTTCGTGGGCTGGTTTCTTAGGTTGGTTTCTTGGGTTGGCTTCTTGGGTTGGCTTCTTCAGGCGAAGCCGTGCTCTTCGCGCGGTTGACCGCGGGCGCGCAGCGGTCCGAGCCCAGCCGCTGCCGAAATAAGTGGGGCATGTTTCACACTGGTGTTGGTCTGGATGTCGACTATGCTCTTGGCTTAACCGATTCCGTCAGTGCTGCCGGGAGCATGAGACTCCGCGCCACGCGCGCGAGGACGGAGGGCGATCCGTTGGAGATCCTGTTATTGGTGAGCGCCCGAGCTGGCGAGCCATCGGCCGTGCTCCCGTCGCTCGACCTGCTACCCCACTCCGTGCGCACCGCCCCTCGCGACGTGCGCACTCTTGTTTCCGCCCCGAGCCCCGACGCCGTGCTGGTCGACGCTCGCACCGAGCTGTCTGAGGCCCGCGCCACGTGCCGCATGCTCAACGCCACCGGCCTGGGCGTGCCGCTGATCGCCATCGTGACCGAGGCCGGGCTCGTGGCCATCAACGCCGACTGGGGCGTCGACGACGTCATCCTCGCCACGGCCGGGCCGGCCGAGGTCGAGGCCCGGCTGCGGGTCGCGGTCGGCAGGCTCACCTCGGCGACGGCCGCCGCGGGCGGGCTCATCCGTGCGGGCGAGCTGACCATCGACCCCGACACCTATGCCGCCAAGCTCAAGGGCAGGCCGCTCGACCTCACCTACAAGGAGTTCGAGCTGCTGAAGTTCCTGGCGCAGCACCCGGGCCGGGTCTTCACCCGCGACCAGCTGCTGCGCGAGGTGTGGGGCTACGACTACTTCGGCGGCACGCGCACGGTCGACGTGCACGTGCGGCGGTTGCGGGCCAAGCTCGGCTCGGAGTACGAGTCGATGATCGGCACGGTCCGCCAGGTGGGCTACAAGTTCGTGGTCCCGTCGGTAGGCAAGAGCTACGCCGTCGACCCCGCGCAGGAGGTCCGCCAGTTCCTCAACGCCACCGAGGGACTGTCCTCAATGGACATGACTCAGTAATTCTCACGTGAGTTTGGTAATGGGCCGTGCTCGATTTCGAGCACGGCCCATTAGTCTGAGTTGGTGATCAACAGCGTCAACGTGGAGCGGCTCGACCGGCTCACGCCCGCACAGGTTCACGCCGTGCTAGCCCTGGCAAACGCCGCCGGCGACACGGACGGCGCACACCCGCTGTCCGAGCATGTCGTGCTGCACCTTCGTTACGGCGGTGACGCGCCCTCGGTCCATCTGGTCGCCCAGGAGGGTTCAGAGCTCGTCGGATACGCGCACGTGGACGTGACCGACCGGGTGGAGGGGCCGTCGGCCGAGCTCGTGGTCCACCCGCTGCACCGGCGGCGTGGCCTGGGCCGGGCCCTCGTGACCGCGGCCGTCGAGGCGGCACAGCATTCCGACCCGGCCGGGCGGCTGCGGCTGTGGGCGCACGGCGACCACCCGTCGGCCGGCGCGCTGGCGCTCAGCCTCGGCTTCCAGCGGGCGCGGGTGCTGTGGCAGATGCGCCGGTCGCTGTTCGCCGAGCTGCCTGAGCTGATCATGCCGGACGGGGTGCGGCTGCGCCCGTTCGAGCCCGGCCGCGACGACGCCCCATGGGTGGAGCTCAACCGCACCGCGTTCGCCGACCACCCCGAGCAGGGCAAGTGGGAGCTGCGCGACCTGCACCTGCGCATGGCCGAGCCGTGGTTCGACCCGCAGGGGTTCCTGCTCGCCGAGGACGGCGGCGGCAGGCTGCTCGGGTTCCACTGGACCAAGGTGCACGGGGAGCAGCCGGCGCACCATCACGACCCGATCGGCGAGGTCTATGTGCTCGGCGTGCACCCCGACGCGGCCGGGATGGGCCTGGGCCGGGTGCTGACCGTGGCGGGCCTGCGCTACCTGCGGGCGCGCGGGCTGCTGCAGGTGATGCTCTACGTCGACGAGTCCAACCCGCGCGCGGCCGCCCTCTACACCGGCCTCGGCTTCGCCCGCTGGTCCACGGACGTGCTGTTCCAGAGGGTTTCCGCCGCCCAGTGACGGAGGGCTTCCGCATTCGAGTGAAGAGCGTCACTATCAACACATGCGCGCACCTTCGGCACCCGCGGAGTTCGTGTCCTATGTGGAACGTAGGCTTCGCCCGTTGGAGGGCGCCGCGCTGCGGCTGACCGGCGACGAGGTGCAGGCCGAGCGGATCGCCCGAGACCTGCTCACCCTCGTGGCGCTGCGCTGGCGGGGGCTCGCGCGGGCCGACGCCCGGCGGCAGCTGCAGTCTGGTAGATCGGCCGACGTCTATCTCACGAAGCTCTTCGAGCAGGAATCCGACGAGTTCGGGTACCCCCGAATGATATTGAATCTCGATGAGACCTGGATGGGCCGGCGGCGATCGACCCTGACCAGGGCCTTGCCCCTGGCGGAGGAGGCCGGCTACCTGTGGGAGGGCGCCCGTCGCAGGCTGCGCCGCCGGATCCTGATCGCGGCCGCGCTCGGCGGAGTGATCACGGTGGCGGCGGTGTGCCGCACGAGCGGATCGAAGTCCCAGTCGCAAACGCAGGACGAGCAGCCGGCGCCGCCGCTGATCCGCTCGACCGGCCTGCCGCCCGGCGCGCTCATCGTGCCGGCCGGGATGTTCGACTTCCGGCAGGTCGCCAGCCTGCCGGACCAGCTGAGGTTTCCGGAGTCACGCCCGCTGCCGCTGTCGAAGAACCCCTTGCGGCGGGTCATGTTGCTGGCCGGATCGCCCACATTGGACGAAGGCCGCGTCTACGCCCTGGCCGACGACGGCGCCTGGCGCCACCTCGACGTCGCACCCGAGCGGGCGGGCGCGTGGATGAGCGCGGCCGCGCTGTCGCCCGACGGCAAACAGGCCGTCTTCACCACACCCGCCACGACCTCGGTCGTGGACCTGACCACGGGCCGGGCCGCCTCCATCCCCGGCATCGTCCGCGTCGCCACCAACCCGGTGTGGCTCAGCGAACAGCAGCTGCTGCTGAGCAAGGACGCGCTGTTCGACGTGACCACCGGCAAGACCGGCCCGGCCCCCGTCGGCCCCGAGGACGCGATCACACCCAGGCGGCGCGAGATGGGCGACCACACCAACCTGCTCAGCGAACTGCTCTCGCCCGGCCAGCCGCTCACCGCGCCGGCACGGCTGCGCAAGTGGACGCTCGATCAGACCGACCCGCAACCGATCACGCTCCCGCTGACCGGGCGCCTGGCCGACCTCGCGGGGCGGTGGCTGGGAGCGGGGTTCAGCTTCGGCGACGATCGCCTGGCGCGCCTGTGCACGCTCAGCAGGCTGCCCGGGCTGGAGCACGCCAACGCGGCCGTAGTGGTGATCACACCCAAGACCGCGGAGGTGGTCAGGGTGCTTCTGATCGATACCAGCGCATCGGGCGTTCCGAGCCTGCTGGGGTGGCAGGATGAACGCAGGGTGCTGCTCAGTCTGGCCAGGGGAGGATCGGGCGGCAGCCAGCAGATCGTCGCGTGGGACCTGCTGAGCGATCGGATGACCCGTGGGTCGACTCTCGACTTCGCCGGGACGCTGTCCATGCGCGATCTGAGCAGGGCGGCGTGACCTTGTTCACCTCCCGGCCATGCTCCGCTGCAGTGGCGGTCAGCTTGGCTATTCGGCCTGTTCACCGTGTGTTCACCTGAGTCCGGCTAGTCGGCTACCTAGGAAGGGCATGGTTGCCTCGTCCGGCCCGTGCGGCCGTTATCCCAGTTAGGAAGGCAATCCTCCTGTGAACCGAAACGTGCTTTCTCGGCGGGGCCTCGCCGGTGTTGCACTTGCCGCGGCCACTGCGCTTTTCCTTGCCGCCTGTGGCGGCAGCAACGAGCCGTCCACGACGTCCTCCGCCGGCACCGGCAGCGATCTCACGAGCCTCTCGGGTCAACTCAAGGGCTCCGGGGCCAGCTTCCCCGATGCGTACTACCAGGACATCATCGGAGAGCTGAAGGCCGACGCGCCAAGCCTCAAGGTCACCTACAACCCGATCGGCTCCGGCGCGGGCAAGAAGGAGTTCGGTTCGGGCCTCGTCGACTTCGCCGGCACCGACAGCACGGTCAAGGACACCGACGGCGTTCCCGCCGGTTCCTTCTACTACATCCCGACGGTCGCGGCGCCGATCACGGTCTCCTACAACCTGACGGGTGTGGACAAGCTGCAGCTGAGCGCGCCGACGCTGGCCAAGATCTTCCAGCGGGACATCAAGATGTGGAACGACGCGGCCATCGCCGCCGACAACCCGGGCGTCACCCTGCCCGCGACGGCGATCCAGGTGGCGCACCGCTCCGACGCGTCGGGCACGACCAACAACTTCACGAAATACCTTGTCGCCGCCGCTAAGGACGTGTGGAAGCTAGCTAGCGGTGACACGGTGCAGTGGCCGACCGACACCCTCGGTGGCGCGAAGAACAGCGGTGTGGCCGCCCTCGTCAAGCAGAGCAACGGCACGATCGGTTATGTCGACCTCGCCGACGCCACCTCGTCCGGCCTGATGTTCGCCTCCATCAAGAACAAGGACGGCAACTTCGTCGCACCGAGCCTCGACGGCGCGACCGCCGCGCTCGCCGGCGCGAGCCTGAAGGATGACCTGACCTACGACCCGCTGAACGCGGCCGGTGCGCAGGCCTACCCGATCACGGCGCCGACCTACATCCTGGTGAAGCAGAAGTACGACAACGCTGACAAGGCCAAGCTGGTCAAGGCGTTTGTGAAGTACGTCCTCACGGACGGAGCGGCGATCGCGAAGGAGACCTCCTTCGCCACGCTGCCCGATTCGATCAAGACCAAGGCGCTCGCCCAGCTGGACAAGGTGAGCTGATCGCATCCCCGGTGGGGAGGCTGGGCATCCAGCCTCCCCCTGGCCCGTTTTTGGCCGTACTCACGAGAGAGCACTGATGACACAGGCAAAGATGCTGACCGAGAAGGACCGCGGGCGGATCACCGACCGCGCTTTCTGGCTCCTTTGCGTCACGGCGGGCGTCCTGGTGCTCGCCGTCCTCGCGGCGATCCTGATCAGCACGCTGAAGGAGTCGTGGCCCGCGCTCGCCGAGGCCGGGAAGAACGGCTTCTTCACCTCCACCGACTGGAACCCAAACGAAGAGGTGTTCGGCACTCTCTCGTTTGTCTACGGCACGCTCGTGGTCGCCGCGGTCGCGTTGCTCGTCGCCATCCCGGTGTCCATCGGCATCGCGCTGTTCGTGACCGAGTTGGCGCCCAACCGGCTCAAGGCGGTCATCGTGACCGTCATCGATCTTCTGGCGGCCGTGCCCTCGGTGGTCTTCGGACTGTGGGGCCTGAGCACCTTCGCGCCCGCGATGGAGCCGGTCTACCGGTGGCTGCACGACACGCTCGGCGGGATCCCCTTCATCGGCAAGCTCTTCGGCGATGTGGCCTCGCTCAACTTCATGACGGCCGGCCTGATCGTCTCCGTGATGATCATCCCGATCATCACCTCGATCACGCGTGAAGTCTTCGACACCGTGCCCGACTCCGATAAACACGCGGCCTGGGCGCTTGGCGCCACCCGCTGGGAGATGATCAAAGGCGCGGTGTTCCCGCACAGCTTCGGCGGCATCGTCGGCGCGGTGATGCTCGGGCTGGGCCGCGCGCTGGGCGAGACCGTCGCGGTCGCCCTGGTCATCGGCGCGGCACCGGTCGTCACGGCCAACCTGTTCGCCCCCGGTTACACGATCCCGGCAGTGATCATTAACCAGTTCAACGAGTCCTCCGGCAACTACACAGCCGCGCTGATCGGCATGGGCGTCGTGCTGTTCATCGTGACCGTGGTGGTCAACCTGCTGGCGCAGGTCGTGGTGCGCCGGACGGAGCTGCGGATGAAGGGAGCCAGCGCATGACGGCGGCAAGCCAGGCCGGGACTCAGGCGGGTGCCGGTCCACGAGCCTTGACGTTGCGCAAGGGCGGGCTGTCGGCGCGCCGGCGGATCATGGACGTGGTCAGCAAGATCCTGATGGTGCTGGCGTTCCTGGTCGCGGTCGTCCCGCTCATCCTGGTCGTCTACCAGGTGATCGCCAAGGGTGCCGGCGTGATGAGCTGGCAGTTCCTGACGGGGGACATCGTCTCGCCGCGCCGTGTGGGCGGCGGTGTGGGGCCCGCCGTGGTCGGGACGCTGACCATCACCGCGTTCGCCTCGCTGATGGCCATCCCGCTCGGCGTGCTCGGCGCGGTCTACCTCAACGAATATGGGAAGCAAAACGCGCTGGCCCGATTCATCCGCGTCATGGCGGACGTGATGACGGGTGTACCGTCGATCGTGATGGCGCTGTTCATCTACGTGGTCCTCGTGTTGGTGACCCAGCAAAAGTCGGGATTCGCCGCAGCCGTCGCCCTGGCCGCGTTGATGCTCCCTGTGGTGCTGCGCAGCTCGGAGGAGATGCTCAAGCTGGTCCCCAACGAGCTCCGCCAGGCCAGCGCCGCGCTTGGCGCGCGGCGGTGGCGCACGACGGTCTCCGTGGTGCTGCCGGCGGCCATCTCCGGTATCACCAGCGGCATCATGCTGGCGGTCGCCCGCGCGGCCGGCGAGACCACACCCATCGTGGTGTGCGCCGGAGTCGCGACGTCGATCACCTGGGACGTGTTCGACGACAACACGGCACTCCCCGCGCAGATCTTCAGCAATGCCTCGTCGCCCTACCTGCCGGCGCAGGAGCGGGCCTGGGGCGCGGCGCTGACACTGATGGCGCTCGTGCTCGTGTGCACCATCGTCGCCCGGATCATCGCCAGCCGCTTTGCTATCAAGAACCGCTGAGGTATAGAAGATGACATCGCCAACGCCCACCATCTCGTCCCTGATCCCCGGAGCAGTGCCCGCCATGCCGACCGCCTCAGCCATCCCAGTCATGCAGCTCGAGCAGGTAAGCGTCTACTACGGCACCTATGAGGCCGTGCGGGGCACGACCATGCCGGTCCGCGAGCACCAGATCACCGCGATGATCGGGCCGTCGGGCTGCGGCAAGAGCACCGTGCTGCGCTCGCTGAACCGGATGAACGACCTGATCCCCGGCGCGCACATCTCAGGCAAGATCACGTTCCACGGGCAGGACCTCTACGCGGCCGACGTCGACCCGATCCAGGTGCGCCGGCGTATCGGCATGGTGTTCCAAAAGCCCAACCCCTTCCCGAAGTCCATCTACGAAAACGTGGCCTACGGCCTGCGGATCAACGGGATCAGGGACAACATGGACAGCCGCGTGGAAAAGGCCCTGCGCGACGCCGCCCTGTGGGAAGAGGTCAAGGACAAGCTCAAGTCGAGCGGGCTGGCGCTGTCGGGCGGCCAGCAGCAGCGGCTGTGCATCGCCCGCGCCATCGCGATCGAGCCCGAGGTCATCCTCATGGACGAGCCATGCTCGGCGCTAGACCCCATCGCCACAGGCAAAATCGAAGACCTGATGCACGAGCTGGCGAAGAAATACACCATCGTCATCGTCACGCACAACATGCAGCAGGCCGCACGGGTGAGCCACTACACCGCGTTCTTCACGGCCGAGGTCGACGAGCTGCAGGTGCGGCACGGGCGGCTGGTCGAGTTCAACGACACCGGCCGCATCTTCACCAACCCGAGCGACAAGCGGACGGAAGATTACATTACCGGGCGCTTTGGCTGAGTTGGTGGGACGCGCGAGGTTGGGCGTTCTCGGGGGTTG
>JBIOYB010000245.1:0-9463 GCA_044869915.1 Allorhizocola sp. | reverse complement strand
GTTGTGGGGCGGGAGGCCGTGGCACTCCCCGGCTTTAGGCGCCCCAAAAGCAAGCCCCGAGCCCGCTTCCCTCATTAACCCTGAGTCCCGCGCCTCCCGCTTGGGGTTGGTGAGCCGGCCGCGTGACGCCTGCCCGCATTTGTCCGCCAGTTCGCGGCACCGTTGGCTATTTGCTGTCTATTTGTTTGTGGAGAGCGAGTATCGCCACGCGCAAACCCCCGCCCGCGGTGCCCTCAGCGTCCGCTGGTGGTGACGGACTCACGCCGCTTGCGGCGTTCGCGGATGATTTCGATGAAGATGGGGATCGCGGAGATGAAGACGATGATGAAGACGAACGGGAGGATGTACTTGTCGATTTTCTCCGGTCCGCCGATGGCGTTGATGATCTGCTCTGCGAGAAGGTAACCGGCGAGCAGGATGCCGTCGACCCACAGGAAGGCGCCGACGACGTTCCACACGAAGAACTGCTTGGCGGGCATGCCGAGTACGCCCGCGACCGGGTTCATGAACGTGCGCACGATGGGGATGAAGCGGGCGAGCACGATGGCGCGGCGGGGGCCGAACTTCTGGAAGTAGTGCTCCGCCTTGGCGACGTATTCCTGCCGGAAGAAGCGCGAGTTGGGCTTGTCGAACAGCTTGCGGCCGTAGCGCGCGCCGAGCCAGTGGCCGAGTTGGGCGCCGATGACGGCGGCGATGGGCCCGCCGATGAGCAGGCCCCAGATGTTGAGCTTGATGCCTTCACCGGCGAGGAAGTCGGAGGCGAACACGCCCGCGACGAACAGCAGGGAGTCTCCGGGGAGGAAGAAGCCTGCCATGAGGCCGGTCTCGGCGAAGAGGATGAACCACACGCCGTAGACCGCGAAGGAGCCGAAGAGGATCAGCCAGTCCTTGGCGTTGAGGGGGTTGAAGCTGACTATGTCGGCGACCGCATGGTAGGTGCTCACGCCCGCCAAGGGTACAGGCACAATCTTTTGCCGGTCCGCACCCGTCTATGTGATTAGGGAGGTGACCGGTGACCTATGGGGAGTTCGCGACCATGCGGCCGGCGGCACTCGTGGCGCGGGATCCGGCGGACGTGCGCAACGTCGCGGATCTGCTGCGCCGGCGCGTGTGAGGGCGACCGAGGTGGACGCCGCGCGGCCGGCCGTGGTGCTGTCCGGCGCGGACGTGTCGATCGATGGGGATCTGCTGGAGTTGGTGCCGGGCCTGCGCGGCATCCGAACGTCCAATATGGTCGGTCTGGTGCGGTCTCGATCCAGCACTGTGCCGCCGGCGGCATGCCGCCGGGCGCTCGCACCGGAGGCGGCCGGACTCTTCCGGGCGCTGCGCGAGGACGGCGTCACGGGTTTGCGGCCGCCCATCCGGGCTGGGTCACGCCCATCGGGCGCTAGCGGTAGTCCTCCTCGAACGGGACGGGGATCGACTGCTCGACCACGTCGGCCTCGGGGGCGTCGTCGAGGGGGTTCGAGGGGAACTCGACCTCTTCGACGGCGTCGTCGGGGTCGTCGTAGGGCGCAGCCTGCTCGGCCCGATCGGCGTCAGGGATCTCGGTCACCCCTTCACGTTAGAACCGGTACTGGGCATTTACCAGCGATCCATGCCTTTCGGGTACAAGATGATCGCATGGGGTTCCTGATTCGATGGGTGATCAATGCCGTGGCGCTGTGGGTGACCACGCTGGTCGTGTCGGGGATCAACGTGACCGCCGACAGCCCGGCCAAGGAGTTCCTGACGATCCTGGCCGTCGCGTTGATCTTCGGATTGGTCAACGCGTTCATCAAACCGGTCGTGAAGCTCATCGGATGCGTGTTCTACGTGCTGACGCTCGGGTTGATCGCGCTCGTGGTCAACGCGCTGCTGTTTATGTTCACGGACTGGCTCGCCGGGCTGCTCAAGCTACCCTTTAGCGTCGATGGATTCTGGCCCGCGTTCTGGGGTGCCATTGTGATGGGAGTGGTCAGCTGGCTGCTGAGCCTGCTTGTGCCCGACAGGATGGAAAACCCTGCGTGACATACTCCTGTCATCGCCGGGAGACAGTGAGGTTCCCCAGACGAGTTTGTGAGTAGTGAAGGAGCACCATCGATGCCTATCGCATCCCCAGAGGTTTATGCCGAGATGCTTGACCGCGCCAAAGCGGGCGCGTTCGCCTATCCAGCAATCAACGTCACCTCTTCGCAGACGCTCAACGCGGCCCTCGCAGGTTTCGCCGAGGCGGGAAGCGACGGCATCATCCAGGTGTCGACCGGTGGCGCCGAATACCTGTCCGGCCCGACCATCAAGGACATGGTCACCGGTTCGGTGGCGTTCGCGGCGTACGCATATGAGGTGGCGAAGAAATATCCGGTCAACATCGCGCTGCACACCGACCACTGCCCCAAGGACAAGCTGGACAAGTTCGTGCGCCCGCTGCTGGCGATCTCCAAGGAGCGCGTGGCCCGGGGCGAGGCCCCACTGTTCCAGTCGCACATGTGGGACGGCTCGGCCGTACCGCTGAAAGAAAATCTTGAGATCGCGCAGGAGCTGCTAGCGGCGGCCGCGGCGGCCAAGGTCATCCTCGAGATCGAGGTCGGAGTCGTCGGCGGCGAGGAGGACGGCATCGTCGGCGCCATCGACGAGAAGCTTTACACCACGGTCGAGGACGGGCTGGCCACAGTCGAGGCGCTCGGGCTTGGCGAGAAGGGCCGCTACATGGCGGCGCTGACGTTCGGCAACGTGCACGGTGTCTACAAGCCCGGCAACGTGAAGCTGCGCCCCGAGATCCTCAAGGAGATCCAGGACGCGGTCAGTGCCAAGTATGGCAAGACCAAGCCGCTCGACCTCGTGTTCCACGGCGGGTCCGGTTCGCTGCTGAGCGAGATCCGGTCCGCGCTCGACTACGGCACGGTCAAGATGAACATCGACACGGACACGCAATACGCGTTCACCCGTCCGGTGGTCAGCCACATGTTCACCAACTATGACGGCGTGCTGAAGGTCGACGGCGAGGTGGGCAACAAGAAGACCTACGACCCGCGGGCGTGGGGCAAGTCGGCCGAGGGTGGCATGGCCAAGCGCGTGGTCGTGGCTTGCGAGGACCTGCGCAGCGCGGGCACGTCGCTGAAGTAGTTCACGCTTCGTTGTCACGAATGTGGTAGTGCGAAAAACGGTCAGTGTGTTGGGCATCGAAGGCTATGACCCGGTCTGGCAGCACGATGCCCACACGCTGGCCGCGGCGCACCGGGCGCGGTTCGAACGCGTCGTGGGGCAGCCGCTGGTGGGTTCGTGGCTGGTGTGGGACCTGGATGCGCAGGACTGGTTCACGGGCGGGCCGGTGGTGTTCGGCTTCCCCGACGCCAACCTCGAGGTGACCCACCGCAAGTTCGACGAGTGCGCGATCAGCTGGGACACCATCGACATGCAGGCCGCCCTGGACTGGCCCGGCCAGCGGCTGGACTGGTGGGCCGATCCGCATCCGGCGATCCGCGCGGCGCAGGGCAGGCCGCTCACCCGGGTGAACGTGATCGAGCGGGTCAGCCCCAATTCGTGGCGGCCGGCCGTGCTGCACGCGGTCGAGTTCTTCTTCGGCGACTTGCGGTTGGCCCTGTTCAACGCGATGGACGAGAACGGGCTCGACAGCGAGCCGGAGGTCAACCTGCCGGTCGGCTTCTGGCGCCGGGTGCCCATCGCCTAGGTCGTCAGGAGTGCGGCTGCCTCCTCGAGGTCGTCGGTGATGTGGATCAGGTCGTGCAGGTCGCCCTGGGGCGACTTGCGCAGCAGCGGCGCGAGCAGGGTGGACACGGGAAGTTCGTCGGTCCAGAAGCGCCGGCCCACGAAGACAAACGGGCCCGAGTGATCCACGGTGCCGTAGAAGGTCATCGTGGTGGCCTGGAAGACCTCCTGCACCGTGCCCGCCCGCCCGGCGGCGAACACCAGGCCGCCGCGCGAAAGCTTGAGGATCGTCTCCTCCCGCGCGGCGTTGCTGAACATCTTGCCGACATGCGCGGCGAAGAGGTTCGCTGGTTCATGTCCGAAGAACCATGTGGGTACCGACAATCCGCCCGCCCGTTCCCATGTCGCATGCGGCTCGGGCTTGAAGCGGGCGCGCACGTCGAGCGCCGCGGCCGTGTAGGCCTGGCTATCGTGGAAGTCCTTGGCGCGCTGGAGTTCCTCGATGGCGGCGGTGAGGTCGGACAGCGGGCGGGTCGAAAGGTAGGAACCCAGGTTGGCCGCCTCCATCACGCCCGGTCCGCCGCCCGTGAGCACCAGCCGGCCCGAGCGGGCCAGCAGCCACGCCAGTTCTGCCGCGTCGCGATAGCCGGGGTCGCCCCGGTGCTCGGCGTGCCCGCCCATGATGCCCACGATGCTCGCCGGGCCGTGCTCGCGGACCCAGGCCCGCGTGTCCTGTGCGAGCGCGTTGCCGATGCCGTGGTCGTGGATGCATTGGGCCAGCGCCTCGCGCAGGTCCGGGTTGGCGCCGCCGCGTTCCAGGAAGTGTCGGTAGACGGCGGTGTCGTACATCCCGTCGAAGCCGCCCGAGTCGAAGCCCTTCGCCAGATCGTCGGGCGTGTAGAGGCGCGAAGGCTGTGTCGGGTAAGGGGTTTCGGGGAAGACCGGCACGACGAGGGCGCCCCGGCGCACGAGGTCGGCGGCTTGGCCGGCGCTCAGCGCGCAGCCGACGAACAGCGCGTGGCGGACCTCCACGGCGGACAGATCCACGCGCGTCAGGTCCAGCCCTTGGACGGTGACCTGGACGAGGCTCTCCCGGCGCAGGTGGACCTCGAGCTCGTTGAGCGACTCGATCTCGTCGGGGCTGTGGTCTATGGGCGTTATCACTTCGGGCAGCGGAGTCGGCACGGTTTGAGTATGGGTCCCTTCGGCCAGGCGGCCGCGAGAGGAGGTCACGTCATGTCGCGCCCGGCCGCGGGCCCGGTTGGGACCGAGGCGAGACGGCCGCGGCCGTGTGTTGCGGTCAGGTGGCTGCGAGAGGAGGTCACGTCATGCCGCACCCTGCTGTGAGAGGGGGCCACCGTGGGCGGTGTATTAATGGTCCATGCGCGATCTGATGCCTCAACCGCCCGAGACCCTGCTTCCCGCCGCCGACGGCGCCACCGAGGCGCTGGACGCGGGCGAGGATCCGGCGGCGGTGGCGGCCGCCCACCCGACGAGCAGCGCGGCATGGGCCGCCCTGGCGCAGCGGGCGCTGGCGGGCGGTGACGCGGTCACGGCCTATGCGTTCGCGCGGACCGGATATCACCGTGGGCTCGACCAGCTGCGCAAGGCGGGGTGGAAGGGGCACGGGCCGGTGCCCTGGTCGCATGTGCCCAACCGTGGGTTCCTGCGCTGCCTGCACGCGCTGTCGTTGGCCGCCGCCGAGATCGGTGAGGCCGACGAGGCGGCCCGGTGCGCGCAGTTCATCCGCGACTGCGATCCGGCTGCGGCCGACGCCATCTCCTCCGAATAGCGGATCCTTTCTCACGGGGTTATGCAGGTGTTGCCGGACGGGAGGGCCGTGCTGCTGTTGGGGCGGCTCGCCTGGAAGCCCCATTCGGCGATCCCGCCCGGTGCGAGGGTGCTGTTGTGGCCGACGCCGCGTGCGGTGACGGTTTGCCCGCCGGTGGTGAGGGTGGCGTTCCAGTGGCCGGTCGGGGTGTGCCCGGCCGGGAGGGTGAAGGTGACGGTCCAGCCGGTGATCGTCGAGGTGCCGGTGTTGGTGACACGCACGGGTTGGATCACGTAGCCGGTGCCCACTGGCTCTGTGTGGTGGCCGTGACGGAGCATCCGCCGCCGGGCAGTGTGGTCACCGTGACCGCGGCGGACGGCGGCGAGCTGTTGCCGGCCGCGTCCCGGGCGACCACGTGGAAGTGATACCGCGTGGCGGGCGAGAGCCCGGTGGCCGCGAAGGACGTGCCAACTGCCCAGCCCACCTGGGTGAACCCGCCGTTCGTGCCCTGCCGCCGGTAGATGTCGTATCCGGTCACGCCAACGTTGTCGGTGGACGCGGTCCAGGACAGGTTGGTGCCGTCGGCTGTCGTGCCCGAGGCGGCCAGGCCGGTCGGCGCGGTCGGCGGTGTGGTGTCGGCCCGGCCTTTTCGCCGCCCAAAACGCCAGGCCAGCGCCAAAACGTTGGCGACCGTGGCGTTGGATCCCCAGTAGTAGTCCGGGGTGGAGTTCGTCGGTGCGGGATAGCCTTGCGTGCCGATCTGGGCGAGCAGCCGGTCGCCGTGGCTCGCAAACGCCGCGCGGGTCGCCGCGATGTCCGAAGCGGACAGTCCATTGGGGACGATGGCGAGCGTGGTGTCGCCCAGCCCGGCCACCCGCCACCAGTCGAAGCCGCCCTGCTGGAGCCCGGCGCCGCGAAACAGCGGCGAGCCGGTCACGTCGGCGCGGTAGGCGCCCGCGCCGGTGGTGACGAACAGTATCGAAGGGGAGGCTGCCGGCTCCGCCGGCCGACAGCACGTAGCCGGAGCCGATCGTGTCCACCGACGAGAAGTCGGCGATGTGCACGTTGTCGCCGGAAAGCGCGTCCGCGCCACGGACCGTCGTCTGTCCGGAAGCGACGGTCGCACCCGCCGCGTCGCGAGCGGTGCCCCTCCGCCCGTGCCATCAGCTATCCGCCACTCGGCTCCACAAAGCTCTTCGCACACGGGCCCGCCGGCGTCACGTGGGCTATAGGCCTTCCGCGACGGCGGCGGCGATGGCGAGCCAGGCGTCCTGGGAGTCTTGGCTCAGGCGGGCGTAGTCGATGGGCTCGCCGCTGTCGAGCATGCGCTCGTATGGCGCGATGAGCACGGCCCGGGTGCGCGCGGCGAAGTGCCGCTCGATGGCCGGGATGTCGAGCTCCTTGCGGCTGGGCGGCAGCGAAACGATGGAAACCGCTTGGCGCACAAGGCGGGAGCGGCCCGTCTGCTCGAGGTGGTCGAGCATGCGCGCGGCGGTCTCGGCCGAGTCGTTGCGCGCCGACATGGTCACCACCAGCTGGTCGGTGGCGTCGATGGCGGCTTGCCAGTTTTCGGCTCTAACATTGTTGCCCGTGTCCACCATGATGAGCTTGTAGAAACGGCTGACCACCTCGCGGATCTCGGCGAAGGCGTCGGCGGTGAGCATCTCGCCCGCGGTGGCCGACTCGTCGGAGGCCAGCACCTCGAACATGCCGTCGCCCTGGGCCCGCACATATTGCGACAGGTCACCGACCCGGCTGTTGACACCCTGGAACGTGGGCAGGTCGCGCAGCAGGTCTCGCACGGTGCGCGAATGGAAGTCCTGCTGGGAACGCATGCCGAGGGTGCCCTGGGTCTCGTTGTTGTCCCACGCGAGCACGTAACCACCGCGCTTGCGGCCGAACGTCATGGCCAGCAGCAGCACCGCGCACGTCTTGCCGGCGCCGCCCTTCGGGTTGACCACGGTGATCTGCCGCAGGCCACCGAAGTTGCGCCGGACGAGCTCGGTCTGCTTGCGCAGCTGCTGCTCCCGCTGCCCCGGGCTCAGATTGATCAAGCCGAATGTGCTCTTGCGTAGCGCGGCCTGCATGCCCATATAGGCCACCGGGTCGGCGGGGCGCTGCGAGCGCCGCCTGGCGAACTCCTCTGCCGTCGGCAGGTAGACCTCGCCACTCGCCGGACCGGGCGCGGTGCTCGGTATATGCCGTGGCCCGCCGGGCGTCTGCTGCTGCGGCGGCATGGCCGGCTGCTGGTGCGGCACGACCGGGAAAACGCCTGTGGGAGGAGGACTCTGCGGCGGCATCGGCCGGGGCGGGCCCGGCTGTGCGGGTGGCGGCATCACCGGCGCCGAACCGTGGGCGATGGTCGGCGGCGGTGGTGGGGGCGGAGGCATCTGGCCCGGCGAAACGGGCTGCCCTGTTGATGGGGCCGGAAATGGCGCCTGCGGCTGGACCGGTGCCTGTCCCGGCGGCTGGCCGTGCCTCGGCCCGGCAGGCGGGGTCGAGACGGGGGCGCTGCCGGTCGCGGGCGGCGCGGAGGACGGCGGCGCCAGGCCGGAGGGCGGCGGCACCGAAACCGGGGCGCCCGAGGGCGGCGTCACGGGCACCGGCGGCAGGTGCGGCTGCACCGCGATCGGCGCCGGGCCGTTGGACGGCATGGGCGGCTGCGGGCGCTGGGGAGGATTGGGCAGGCCAATGGGTGCACCGACGGGGCCGCCGGGCAGCGGTTGCGGCGGCGCCATCGGGATGCCCGACTGCGGGCCGGCCACCGGCATGGGCACGCCGGCGGCGGGCGCGGACTGCCCCGGCGGCACAGCGGCGGAGGCTCGCCCGCTCACCTTGTTTTCCTCGGTCGGTGGGCCGGCGATTTCGTCCGGCGGCCACTCGAAATCGGTCATGACTCTTCCTCCCGCTCAGGAAGTGTAGACGGACCACGCCGACGGCTCGATCCACCACGATCTTTTACGGGTGAGCACCCCGGCCACGCCGTCGTCGAGGAAGGGCAGGTCAGGATCGCGAGGGGTGACCGACACCGCGCGACCCCTCGCCCGACGGACCTCGTATCGAAGCCGGGGCTTGCCCAAAAACGGCCGGTGCGAAACCGGCACCGCGATCGCGACATCTATCAATCCGTCGGTCGGATCGGGCGCGATGACCAGCGGAAGGCCGTCAAGCTCGGCCGTGCCGCCGGCGTTGGCGATGCTCACCGCCACGATCGGCTCGGTGCCGTCGGACAATATGGCGTCGTCGACGTCGATGCGCCCGCGCCAGGCCAGGGGCGCGCCGTCCTCGCCCGCCGCACCGAGCAGCACGCCGTCGATTGTTACCGAACCGCCGTCATGCCGGAGCAGGTCGAGCCGGGTGATGGCCGAGCCGAGCACCGCCTTGGCGACCACCTCGGGGTCGCTCGGCAGGTCGAACGCGAGCGGGGCGAGCGGGAGCACGCCGATGGCCGGCAGGTCGGGGATGGTCCGGTTGATCGGGAAGTCGGCCGGGCGCCTCGAGGGCGGCGGCGCGTATCTGCGCACGAGCCGTCGCACCACATGCCGCAGCTGCCCGGTGGTCTCCGCCGCGATGACAAGCCTCACATCTTGCAGGCGCGCGAGCGCGTCGTCGATCATGGCGTCGGAGTCGGCCACCATCGGATAAGCCTTGGCTCCCATGGACGCGAGTGCGTCCACGCACTGGAGCACGGGGACGCGTGTGCCGCATGCATCGCCTTCGACCAGGCTCAATATGACTACGTCTGCCACCGCTGAGGTCCCTTCACTGCTAACCTGACACCCTTGGTGGCCCCGATCTGCGGAGCCCGCCGAGGAAGGCGAGAGGAATGCCAGCGATCGTGCTCCTCGGCGCCCAGTGGGGCGACGAGGGCAAAGGCAAGGTTACCGACCTGCTCGGATCACGCGTTGACTACGTGGTCCGGTTCTCCGGTGGCAACAATGCCGGACATACCGTGATTACTCCAGATGGGCAGAAGTTCGCCCTGCATTTGATGCCCAGCGGCGCACTGCACCCCAACGCCGTGACCGTGATCGGCAACGGCGT
>JBIOYB010000244.1:0-6347 GCA_044869915.1 Allorhizocola sp. | reverse complement strand
CTCAGCCTTGCCGCGGTGGCCGTTGCGGGCTGCGAGCGGGCGGACGAGCCGCGTGTCAGCAGCACCTCGGCCCCGACCCCCGTGGTCGTGGCGAGCCCTGACCCAGGCCCCAGCTCGACGCAGGCCGCGGTGAGTGAGACGTGTGAGGGGTTTCCCGCCGACAATATTTGGCGGGCCGACGTGTCCAAGCTGCCCGTGCATCGGTCGTCGTCGGCCTACGTGGCGAGCATCGGCGCGAGCGCGACCATGCACCCCGACTTTGGCTCGGGCGCGTGGGAGGGCTCGCCGATCGGCATTCCGATCACGACGGTGCGGCCGGGCCAGGCGCCCGTGAAGGTGACCTTCCAATATGGACGCGAAAGCGATCCCGGGCCATATCCGATCCCGGCCGCCGCTAAGGTCGAGGGCGGTGGTGACCGGCATGTGATCCTGCACGATCCCGCGGCCTGCAAGGTTTACGAGCTCTTCGACGCGCGCAAGGCGGGCGATGGCACGTGGCGTGCCGGGTCGGGGGCCGTGTTTGACCTGCGCTCGCACCGATTGCGGCCGGCCGGATGGACGTCGGCCGACGCGGCGGGGTTGTCGATTTTTGCGGGGCTGGTGAGGTACCAAGAAAAGGAAATAAATCATGCGCTGAGGGTGACGGCACCGCGGACCCGCAACGAATATGTTTGGCCGGCAAGGCACGCGGCGTCCTCATCGAGCGATCCGGCGCTGCCGCCGATGGGCTTGAGATTGCGGCTCAAGTCTAATGTGGACATCTCGCGAATGCCGCGGCAGGCTCGGATGATTGCCGAGGCGATGAAGGTGTACGGCGTGATCCTGGCCGACAACGGATCGCCCTGGTATCTGTCGGGAGAGCCGGACGAAAGGTGGTCCAACGACGCGCTGCGGGCGCTGAAGACCTTGCGCGGCAGCGACTTTGAGGCCGTGGACACGAGCGGCCTGATGGTGGACAAGGATTCGGGCGAGTGCCGGCAATAGCACCCACCCGCGCCCGAAGCCGTGCTCTTGCGCGGTTAAGGTCGGCACGAAGCGTCCGACCTTAACCGCTGCGCAAACTCAACTGCCGATCACGCCGCCGTCCTTCTTGCGGATGACCAGCGTGGCCGGGCGCGGACGCCCAGCCGGGTCAAACTCGGGCCAGTTGCTGACCGCCCGCGGGTTGGCGATGGTCGGCGCGCCCCAGAAGGTGGTCGACTCGCCCGGGTGCTGCACGTTGACAAACATCGTGCGCGAGTCGGGCGTGAACGTCAGGCCCGTGATCTCGCACCCGCGCGGCCCGACCAGGAACCGGCGGATCTCGCCGGTGCGCGGGTCTGCGGCGAGGAGCTGGTTGTTGCCGATGCGGTCGTAGCCGCGGCTGGCCAGGTTTTGCGAGGAGTTCGAGATGTCGGTCTCGATCCACAGCCGGCCGTCGCGGTCGAAGCCGATGCCGTCGGGCGAACCGAAGATGTTGGTCTCGTCGAGCTGCACGGACGGGTCGTATTGCGGGTCGCCCGCGAGCACGAAGATGTCCCACTCGAACGCGGTGTCGCTCTTCTCGTGCCACTTGATGATGTGGCCGTAGGGGTTGGGCTTGCGCGGGTTGGCCGCGCCGCCACCGTTGCCGTTGGTAAGGGTGACGAACACGTCGTCGGTCTTCGGGTTGATGGCGATCCACTCCGGACGGTCCATCGGCGTCGCGCCCACGGCGTCGGCCGCCATGCGCGTGCGCAGGAGCACATCGGCCTGGTCGGCCCAGCCGTTGGCCGTGGTCAGCGCGCCCTTGCCGTGCACGAGCGGCAGCCACTGGCCCGTGCCGTCGTCGTTGAACTTGGCCACGTAGAGCGTGCCGTGGTCCAGCGGGCTGCGGCCGAACGCCCGCTGCAGCCGCCACGAGCCGCTGCCCACGAACTTGTAGATGTAGTCGCCGACCTGGTCGTCGCCCGAGTAGGCCACGACCCGCCCACGCGACTCGGTGAACGTCATGCCCTCGTGCTTGAACCGGCCGAGCGCGGTGCGCTTGATCGGCTTGGCGTCGGGGCGCTGCGGGTCGATCTCGACGCCCCAGCCGAACCGGTTGATCTCATTGGGGTTGGCGGCCACGTCGAAGCGCGGGTCGGCCTCGTGCCACCGCGACCCGCCGTTGCGGGAGATGCCGTAGCGGGCGTGCTCCGGCGTGGGCGTCCAGGTGGTGCTGGTCGTGCCGAAGTATTGGTTCCAGTTTTCCTCGCAGGTCACGTAGGTGCCCCACGGGGTCGGGCCGCTGGAGCAGTTGTTGAGCGTGCCCTGCGGCGGGTTGTTGGCCTGCAGCTTGGGGTGACCGGCGGGGACCGGACCGGAGAAGGTGACCGGCGTCGATCCCGTGATCCGGCGGTTGTAGCGCGAGTCCACCAGGCGCCACTGGCCGTTGACCTTGGCCACCTGGACGATGCTGACGCCGTGTGCGGCAAGGGCCTTGTCGCACTTTTCCTTGGTGAGGACGGCGTCACCGTCCGAATAGATCATTACCGGGTCGGTGTATTCGTGGTTGAGGGCCAGCAGACCGCGGTTGTGCGACAGCGGGAAATAGGCCATGCCGTCGTGGTTGAAGCCGATCTGCTGGGCCTGCTCGGCGGCGGTGTTGGAGCCGTCCTTGCGCCAGGCCGGGCCGCTGGACTTGATCGGCGTGCCCCATGGGATGAGCACGTCGACGCTGTAGCCCTCGGGGACGACCACGGTGTCGGCCTTGCTCGGTGCGACGGCCTGGAAGCCGAGCAGCTTGCGCGACCCGTGCCGGGCGGTGTCGGCCTCGTCGCCGGGGCTGGCGGAGGCGGGTGCGGCGGTGAGGAAACCGGCGGCGACCGCGGTGCCGCCCACGACGACGGCGCGACGCGAAATCCGGGCGGTCATCACCTCTTGGAAGGGACGATTGCCGGAGGTGTTGGAGCTTAAGTCATCAGGGTCGACGGAAGTCATTGGGCGAACCTAAGGACGGCGGTTAACTGGGCCACAGCCAAAAGGTGAACGATGGGCTAATGTTCGTCAGTCGTGGAGAAGTTCACTGTGCGTTTGGTCAAGCATGGGCGGCCCGACACCATCTATCCCGCATCATTGATCTCTGACGATGGTGTGCATGTGGTGGTGCGGGCGCCGTGGAGCGGGCCGGGCACTCGCGACATGGGTTTTGTTCGGTTTGAGGACGGGGATGTGTTCACCGAGCATTTCTGGCGCGACCGCTGGTACTCGATAAAAGAGGTCCATGATGCCGCGGGGACCTTGAAGGGTTGGTACTGCGACATCGCGCGCCCGGCGGTGGTCGCGGACGGTTCGCTCATCGTCGAAGATCTCTATCTGGACCTGTGGGTGGGCGCGGGCGGGTCGATCATCCGGCTGGACGAGGACGAGTTCGCGGCCGCGCGCCTTTCCCCCGAGGTCGCGCGGGCGGCGGTGGCGGCGCTCGACGCGTTGGAGGCGCATTGTCGGACCCGTGTGATTGGGTATGGGTTGTGGGACGACATCTGATTGGGGCCGCGGAGATTCCCGACTCCGCTGCCGGCGACGTGAACATCCTTGACGTGCGCTGGCGGCTGGGTGGGCCGTCTGCCGCCGACGACTATCTGGCCGGGCACATCCCCGGCGCGGTGTTCGTCGATCTGGACGAGTTGTGCGGGCCGCCGGGGCCGGGCGGGCGGCATCCGCTGCCCACGCGGGAGGCGTTGGAGCGGGTGCTGCGGCTGGCGGGCGTGCGGGCCGACCGGCCGGTGGTGGTCTACGACTATGGCGACGGCATGGCGGCGGCGCGGGCGTGGTGGACGCTGCGGTGGGCCGGGCACAGCGATGTGCGGGTGCTGGAGGGTGGCTTCGCGGCTTGGGATGGGCCGGTGGAGACCGGTTCCGACTTCGTGGTGCGGCCGGGCGGCATGCCCGTGCTGACGGCCGCCGAGGCGGCGCGGGTGGCGCGGGAGGGTGTGCTGCTCGACGCGCGCGCGGCGGAGCGGTTCCGGGGCGAGACCGAGCCGATCGATCCGGTGGCCGGGCACATCCCGGGCGCACGCAACCTGCCCTATGCCGAGCTTGTCGCGCGCGGGGCCGAGGCGCTGCCGCTGGAGGCCGGCCAGATCGGGGTCTACTGCGGCTCCGGCATCACGGCCGCGCACACGGTCCTCGCCCTGCACGAGGCGGGGCGGGAGGATGCCGCGCTCTATGTGGGTTCGTGGAGCGAGTGGATCGTCGATCCCGACCATCCAATTGCGACAGGTGCATGATGGATTCGGTGGTCATGTGGAGCGATGAGCTCCTGCAATACGATCTGGGTGATCACCCGCTCGACCCTGTGCGGGTGGAGCTGACAATAGCGCTCGCGCGTGAGCTGGGCGTGCTCGATCGTCCCGGGGTGACCGTGCGGCCGCCCGTGCCCGCCAGCGACGAGGAGCTGCTGCGGGTGCACCGGGCCGACTATCTGGAGGCGGTGAAGGCCGCGCCCGACGATCCGTTCTTCCGGGGGTGGGGCCTCAACACGCCCGACAATCCGGTGTTCGATCAGATGCACGAGATTTCGGCGCTGGTCGCGGGCGCGACCGTGGCCGCGGCGCGGGCCGTGTGGCGGGGCGAGGCCCTGCGCGCGGTCAACATCTCCGGCGGGCTGCACCACGCGATGCCCGCGCGGGCGGCCGGGTTCTGCGTCTACAACGATCCGGCGGTGGCCATCGCCGACCTGCTGGCGGCGGGCGCCGAGAAGGTGGCCTACATCGACATCGATGTGCATCACGGCGATGGGGTGCAGGAGATATTCGCCAACGATCCGCGCGTGTTGACCGTCAGCCTCCATGAGAGTCCGTTTTCTCTTTTCCCTGGGACGGGTTTTGCACAGGAGATCGGTGGGCCCGACGCGCAGGGATCGGCGGTCAACGTCGCGCTCCCGGCGGGCACGCGAGACTCCGGGTGGCTGCGGGCCTTCCACGCTGTGGTGCCGAGCGTGGTGCGCGCGTTCGGGCCGCAGGTCGTGGTGCTGCAGGCGGGCGCCGACACGCACGTGCGCGATCCGCTGGCCAATCTGCGGCTCACGGTCGACGGCCAGCGCGCGGCCGCGCTCGCGGTGCTGGCGCTGGCCGACGAGCTGTGCGGGGGCAAGCTGATCGCCACCGGCGGCGGGGGTTACGCGCTGATGGAGGTCGTCCCGCGCACGTGGACCCATCTGCTGGCGCTCCTGACCGGCGAGCCGCTGGCGCCGCTGACGCTCACGCCTCCCGGGTGGCGAGTGTTGGCCGGCAAGCGATTCCCCGGGCGCGACGTGCCGCTGCGGCTGACCGACGACGGCGACGTCTCGTTCGAGCCGTGGCAGCCCGGGGTGGGCGGGGACGATCCGCTCGATCGGTCGATCCTGTCCACACGGCAAGCGGTGTTTCCCTACTACGGGCTGGATCCTCAGGACGTTCGGGATTGATCGGGTCTCCGGGTTGGTCTCAGGGGTGGGGGCGCAGAGGAGCGGGGAAGTTGTGAGAGGGGTGCCATGAGCCGGGCAGCGGATGTGTTGCTTGCCGACGGGATGACTGTCCACTTGCGACCGATCCGGCCGGAGGATGCCGAAGCGGTAGTGGCGATGCACAGCCGGTTTTCGGAGCGGACGCGTTACCTGCGCTACTTTTCCCCCTATCCGCGGATCCCCGCGCGTGACCTGCGGCGGTTCGTCAACGTGGACCATCGCGACCGGGAGGCGCTCGTGGTGGCTGCGGGCGACGACCTGATCGCGGTGGGGCGTTACGAGCGGCTGGGCGAGGCGGCGGCCGATGCCGAGGTGGCTTTCGTGGTCGAGGACGCTTATCAGGGGCGGGGCGTGGGCTCGGTCCTGTTGGAGCATCTGGCGGCGGCCGCGCGAGATGCGGGCGTCGAGCGGTTTGTCGCCGAGGTGCTGCCCCAAAACTCGGCGATGCTCAACGTGTTTGCCGATGCGGGATACGAGGTCAGCCGGCGCTACGCCGACGGCGTCGTGCACCTGACGTTTCCGGTGGCACAGACCGAGCGATCGCTTGCGGTGCAATGGGAGCGGGAGCATCGCACCGAGGCCCGGTCGGTCGCGCGGCTGATGCGGCCGTCGCGCGTGGCGGTGTATGGGGCGAGCCGGTCGGGGCGTGGAGTGGGCGCGGCCCTGCTGGCGCACCTGCGCAACAGCGGCTTTCCCGGAGCGATCGACGTGGTGGGGCCGGGTGAATCCCTGCGCCGGATGGTCGGCGTGAGCGGCCCCGACGCGGCCGATGCGGACGGCATGGGTGTCGCGGGCGGTGCGGGTGCGGGCGGCCCGATCAGCGCGGCCACTGCGGCCACTGCGGCCACTGCGGGTGGTGCGGGTGGTGCGGGTGCCGGGGATGCGGGCGGGGAGCGGGTGG
>JBIOYB010000243.1:0-10609 GCA_044869915.1 Allorhizocola sp. | reverse complement strand
GCTCAGGTCGAGCGCCGCGACTCCCCCGGCCGCACTGTCCACTTCGCACACCAGATGCGGGTTGCCCATGGACACGCCGGCACCCTCATACATATGCCCGCTGACGATGGCCCACGAGTCGCCCAGCAGCCGCGGCGGGCCCATGTCGACGTTGATGCCGTCCCACTCCACACGCGACGTCCGGACACCCGAACGGGTCGCGATCGGGATCGTGTCGCCCCGCACCAGCCCATTTTCGAGCAGGTAGCGCACGAACACGCGCACCCCGTTGCCGCACATCTCGGCGATCGTGCCGTCCGAATTCCAGTAGTCCATGAAGTAGAGGTCGTCCTCGATGGTGGCGAGTCGCGGTGTGGCGGCCCGAAGGGCCGACATCTCAGAATCGCCGCTTTCGACGCGGGCGACCCGCAGCACTCCGTCGGCGCCGATGCCGAACCGCCGGTCGCACACGCCCTGCACCAGGCCCCGCGAAAGCTCGACCGTCGCATCGACAATGACAAAGTCATTGCCCGTGCCATGCCCCTTGGTGAATCTCATGATTTTATTGCCCCGAGCGCTTCGTCGATCAGATCCGGCGATGTGCCGTCAAGCCAGACTACCGATGGATCGCGCCGGAACCATGACCGCTGCCGGCGGACAAACCGGCGAGTGCCAATCACCGTCGCGTCGAAGGCCTCCTGCTCCGTGCAATCACCGCCCAGATAACCCAATATTTGCTGGTACCCGAGGGCGCGGCTCGCGGTCAGGCCGTCGCGCAGCCCGTCCCGCTCGAGCGTGCGCACCTCGTCCACGAACCCCAACCGCCACATGTGCTCCACCCGCTGCGCGATCCGGTCGTCGAGGTCCGGCCGGTCGACCGCGATCTGCACCGACTCGTAGAACGGGCGCGGCTGCTGGGGCAGGCTGGCCGTGAACGGGCGCCCGGTCAGCTCGATGACCTCGAGCGCGCGCACGATGCGCCGGCCGTTGCTGGGCAGGATGCGCTCGGCCGCCTCCGGGTCGGCGCGCTGCAGGCGGGCGTGCAGGGCGGGCGCGCCGACCTCGGCCAACTGCGCCTCGAGGGATTCGCGCAGGCTCTGATCGGTACCAGGAAAATGGAATTGTTCCAAAACAGCGCGGACATAGAGACCGGAACCTCCCACGAGAAGCGCGGACCTCCCGCGGTCCCCAATGTCATCGATGGCCGCGCGGGCTAGCAGCTGATATTCGGCCACGCTGGCAGGCTGGGTGACCGGCCAGAGGTCGAGCAGGTGATGTGGCACGCCCTCGCGCTCGGTCTGAGTCAGCTTCGCCGTGCCGATGTCCATCCCGCGGTAGAGCTGCATAGAATCGACGTTGACCACCTCGGCGTCGAGCTTGTGGGCCAGCGCTATCGACAGCGCCGACTTGCCGGCGGCGGTGGGACCCAAGATCGCGACGACCCTCATTTCATAAACGTAACCGGATCGTGCCCTTTAGTGCGCTGGAGAGGCGATGCGGTGGGGCTAAGAAGGCCGTAAGGTCACGATGTCTAATCAGGGAGTTGGCGGCCAAGCATGCCGCGCGATCCCCATGTGACAATGCGCTATGGCGGCGTTCATCTAAGGTGAGACGCCGGGGAGAACTGAGGTATCGATGATGAGCGACTGGGCGAGCTACGGCCGGGTGGATGCCGACGGGACGGTCTGGGTCAAGACGTCCGCGGGCGAACGCTCCGTCGGATCCTGGCAGGCGGGCACTCCGGAGGAGGGTCTGGCGCACTTCGTCCGACGCTTCGAGGATTTGCTGACCGAGGTCGCTCTGCTGGAGACCCGCTTGGCCTCCGGAGCCGCAGATCCCGCGCACACCCTGTCCACCGCCAAACGCCTGCGGGGCGGTCTCGACGAGGCGCATGTCGTGGGCGACATCGATGGTCTTGCCGTGCGGCTCGACGCGCTGACGGTCGTGGCGCAGGAGAAGTCCGCGGCCGCGCGCGCCGCGCGCGAGGTGGCCCGGGCCGAGGCGCTGGCCCGCAAGACGCAGCTGGTGGAGGAGGCCGAGAAGCTGGCGGCCGAGTCGACCAGCTGGAAGGCGACGGGCGACCGGTTCAAGGAGATCCTCGACGAGTGGAAGACCATCCGCGGGGTCGACAAAAAGGCCGACGGCGAGCTGTGGAAGCGGTTCTCGATCGCGCGTGACAGCTTCACCCGGCGTCGCGGTGGCCACTTCGCCTCGCTCGATTCGCAGCGCAAGCAGGCCCAGGGCGTCAAGGACGATCTGGTGGCCGAGGCCGAGTCGCTGGCCGAGTCGACCGATTGGAAGGCGACGGCCGACCGGCTCAAGGAGCTGATGGACGCGTGGAAGGTCGCGCCCCGGGCGTCCAAGGAGGCCGAGCAGAAGCTGTGGGAGAGGTTCCGGGCCGCGCAGGACGCGTTCTTCACCCGGCGCAAGCAGGTCTTCTCCGAGCGCGACGCCGAGCAGAAGGCGGCTTTGGGCAGACGGCAGGAGCTGTTGGCCAAGGCCGAGGCGCTCGACATCGAGGCCGACCCCAAAGCGGCGCAGGTGGCCATGCGCGACCTGCTCAACCAGTGGCATGACACCGGCCGGGTGCCGCGCGAGTCGATGGCGGGTCTCGACCGCCGGCTGCGGCAGGTCGAGGATCGGGTGCGCGAGGCCATGGACGCCGCCTGGCGGCGCACCGAGCCGTCGGCCAACCCGCTGCTGACCCAGATGCGCGATCAGGTGGCCGAGGCCGAGGCGCGGTTGGAGCGGGCCCGCGCGGCCGGCGACGCCAAGCGCATCAAGGAGGCCGAGCAGGCCCTGCACACCAAGAAGAAGTTCCTCGAGCTGGCGGAGAGCTCCAGCTAGCGGATACTGTCCGGCGGGTGCGATTTGCGATCAGCTACAGCACGTCGGCCTTCGGCGTGGACCCCGACCGGCTTCTGGCCTACGCGACTCACGCCGAGGAGTGCGGCTTCGAGGCGCTATACCTTCCCGAGCACATCGCGCTCTATCCGGGCGCCGCGGTCGGGCAGTTCGAATTCCCGCCGGACCTGGACATAGCCGATCCGCTGGACTGCCTGGCCTTCGTCGCCGCGGCCACGAGCCGCATCCTGCTTGGCACGGCCGTGTTGCTGCTGCCCTACCACCATCCGGTGATCCTGGCCAAGCGCCTGGCAACCATCGACCGGCTGTCCCATGGCCGGATGCGGCTGCTGACGGTCGGGGTCGGCGCGCTGCCGGGCGAGGCCGGCGCGGTTGGCGTCGACTTCGCCTCCCGCGGACGCCGGGCCGACGAGGCGATCGACGTGATGCGGCTGCTGTGGGCGGGCGGCAAGGAGGGCGTGAGCTTCCACGGCGAGTTCTTCGACTTCGACCGGCTCACCAGCTTCCCGAAGCCATACGGCGGCACAGACCTGCCGATCCACATCGGAGGGTCGAGCCGGGCGGCGGCGCGCCGGGCCGGGCGGCGTGGCAACGGATACTATCCGGGCGGCATGCTGACCCCGCAGGAGCGCGCCGAGCAGCTGGAGCTCGCCCGGGCCGAGGCCGCCAAGGCGGGCCGCGACCCGGAAGCACTCGAATACACCCGCCACGGATCGATCGACATCAGCCGCGACAAGGTGGAGGCCTTTGCCGCGCAGGGCGTGACCCGCATCGTCGTGAGCGCGAGCACCACCGACCCGGCCGAGCAGCGCGCCGAGCTGACCGAGTTTGCCGAGCGCTTCGGGCTAGCCGCGGCTGGTTGATGGTTTCGCTTGGCCGATCCGCGGTGTTGGCGGTCGGCCGCGAATCCTAACTAGCCGGGTAGCGCGCCCAGCAGCGCCACAAACTCGATGCGCTCGCTGACCGACAGCGACTTGTAGATGGGCGCGTCGCGGCGATTGGTCTCCTCCTCGATGGCCACCCGCTGCGGGCTGTCGGCGGGCAGCGCGTGCAGCTCGGCGAGCGTGACGCCGGTGGCCCGCCAAGCCGCCCGGTGCGCGTCGGCGCGGTGGTGGCGCAGCGAGCCCAGGCGGCTGGAGACCAGGAGTGTGGCCGAGGCGTCGCGCGGCTCGTATGCGGGCGAAAGCGCGGTGAAGGCCGGCCCGCCCGAGGCTGCCCCGCCCTCAAGCAGGATGCCGAGCAGATCGGCAAGGCGCGGCAGGGCGCCCGCACGGTCGGCCCAAAACTCCTGCGCCCCTTCGGCTATCGCGAGCTGGAAGGTCAGGCCCAGCGCACGGCCGGAGTCGGTCAGCTGCCACGTGCCGTCGACGTCGACCGCGGCGATGCCCTGCTCGAGCTCCTCGGTCATGTCGGAACCGCTGTAGGTCGTGGCGGCGGCGAAGGCGGCCGCGGGCATGGGCCGGGCCAGCAGTCCGAAGTAGAAGCTCGAGACGAAGCCGGGTTTGAGGCCCATCCGTTCGACCACGGCGATGGTGTGAGGGCGGGCGGCGGCGCGCATCGAGACATAGACGCGGTCGATGACCGGGCGGACGAGCGCTGCGTAGTGCTCCATGGACTTCTCCCCGTCGAGTAGTCAGGCGCAGGCGGGCCGGCGCGATGGCTAGCGGCGGGGCAACTGTAGCCGACCCGAGCCCGGATGGAGGGACCCCACGTCGGTCCGCCCCTCCGTGCGTCATGAGGTCCACACGGGTGCGCCGATCCGCCATGTAGCTTGGCCTCATGCGAATCGATGCCGATCTCCTCATCCCCGGGCGCGGCGCACCCATCGCCGACGCCTCGGTGGTCTTCGACGACGGTCTCATCACCTACGTGGGCCCGCAACTGGAGGGCGCCGCGCAAGAGCGGGCACGCGTCGTCATGCCCGGGCTGTGGGACTGCCACGCGCACTTCATCGGCATGCGCGGGCTGGACCTGAGCCGCATGCCGCTCGAGCCGCTCCCGCTGCGGGCCGCGCGGGCCGCCGCGACCGACCTGCGGGCGGCGCTCGACGCGGGCGTCACCAGCGTGCGTGAGGTCGGCGGGCTCGGCGTATATCTGGCGCGCGCCATCGCGGAGGGCACGGCGTTGGGGCCCAACATATACGGCGCGGGCTCGGTGCTGTCGACCACGGGCGGACACGGCGACCTGCACGCGTTCCCGCTGCCGTGGATGCTCGACTACGCGCAGGGCGAGACGGAGCTGCGGCTGTGCGACGGGCCCGCCGAGTGCGCGCGGGCGGCACGCGAGCAGTTGCGCCGCAACGCTCGGGTCATCAAAGTTTGCGCGTCGGGCGGCGTACTGTCCGAAGCGGACCATCCGATCCACCAGCAGTTCACGCTCGCCGAGATGCGCGCCATCGTCGAGGTCGCGGGCATGGCCGACCGGGTGGTCGCCGCGCACTGCCACGGCAAGCCGGGCATCCTCGCCGCGCTCGAGGCGGGCGCGCGCACCATCGAACACGGCACATATCTCGACGAGGAGTGCGTGGCGGCCATGCGCGAGACCGGCGCCATCCTGGTGCCCACGCGCACCATCGTCACCGAGATCCTGGAGAGCAAGGCCGCACCGCCTTACGCCCAGGCCAAACTGGAGGCCCTGGCCGACCGGCACGCGGCCGCGCTCGAGCTCGCCCACCGTTCGGGCGTCACCATCGCGATGGGCACGGACATCGCCATGACAGGCCGCGAGCTACCCGCCGGATGGGGCCGCAACGGGCGCGAGCTGGCGCTCATGGCCGAATGCGGGATGACACCGCTGCACGCCATCGAGGCCGCGACCGCCACCGCGCCGCTGACCCTCGGCCCGCAGGCGCCCCGATCGGGCCTGCTCTCCCCCGGCTTCGACGCCGACCTCATCACGCTCGACGCCGACCCCCTAGCCGACCTCACCGTGCTGGCCGACCCCGCACACATCACGGGTGTCTGGCTCGCCGGCCGCCGCGTCAAACCGCAGCCGAGCCGCTGACAGGCCGGTTTCGGCCCACCACATTGGACCGGGCTCGCGCGCATGCGCCGGATCGTGGCCATGCTGGCGGTCGCGCTGCTCACCGGCCGCGATTCGCCCACGCCGCGGGCCGGCGCCGCCGGGCACGGTTTCCAGCACCAGCCCGAGCGTGACAGTTTCGGCGACGCCGACGGGCAGACCGGCCAAGTGTTCAAGCGCCCCAAGCGCTTGCGGCCATACCGACGCCACCCGCACGGGCGTCTCGGCCGGCACGGCGTTCGCGGTCGTCGGCGTCGGCGACACGGGCGTCGGCGTTCGCGGTCGTCGGCGTCGGCGACACGGGCGTCGGCGTCGGCGACACGGGCGTCGCCAAGGCCGGTCCAAAGTGTCCAGGCGCGACGTCTGCCAGAAGATGTTGCCCAGCCGCCTGAAGCTGCGCTAATCGCCTGGGTCAGGCCTCTTCGGTCGCGGGCGCCGGTGCGGTGTTGCGGGTGCGCTGGATCAGCACGACGCAGGCCAGCACGACCAGCGCGGCCCCGATCGAGGCGGGGGTGACGGTCTCACCGAGCAGCAGCGCCGACCAGGCCAGGGTGAGCACCGGCTGCGCGAGCTGGATCTGGCCGACCCGCGCGATGCCGCCCCGGGCCAGGCCCGCATACCAGGCGAAGAAGCCCAGAAACATGGAAACCCCGGTGACGTAGCCGAATGCCGACCAGCCGGCGGCATCGGCGCGCGGTGCGTGGGCCACGGCGGCGGCGATCGTGATGGGCACGGTGACGGGCAACGAGAGCAGCAGCGCCCAACAGATTGTGCGGGCACCGCCCAGCTCACGGGCGAGCGCGCCGCCCTCGGCGTATCCCAGGCCGCAAAGCGCGACCGCCACGAGCAGGTATAGGTCCGCAATGGACAGTGCGCCGAGCATGGTACCGCTGGTGAACGCGAAGGCCAGCACGGCCAGCAACCCACCCGCGCTCGCGGCCCAAAACAGTGGCGGCGGGCGCTCACCGGCCCGCAGTACGGCGAACACGGCGGTCATGGCGGGCAGCACGGTGATGACGACCGCTCCGTGCGCGGAGGTCTGCGTGGTCAGCGCGAGCGAGGTGAACAGCGGGAAGCCGATGACGACGCCGAGGGCGACGAGCGAGAGCCGCCGCCACTGGCCGCGGGTGGGCGTGGGCGCGCCGGTGAAACGCAGGTATGCCCATGCCAGCAGGGCCGCGCCGACGGCCCGGCCGAAGGCGACAAACCACGGGTCGAGCTGTTGCACGGCCACGCGCGTGGCGGGCAGCGACAAGCTGAAGGCCAGCACACCCAATGCGCCGAAGAGAAGGCCCGTGGCCCGATCCGCTGTTATCGTGGCCGTCGCAGTAGCGCTACTCTTGCTTCTCATGGAAAACGATAACGCAGCCGCTCGCGTTATTGAAGATCTGCGTGGGCTCGCGGCGGCGGCCGCCCCGGGGGCCAGGCTGCCCTCGGTGCGCGAGCTGACCGCACGGCACAAGGCTTCGCCGGTGACCGTCGCCGAGGCGATCCGGCAACTGGTGGCGCAGGGGCTGATCGAGGCGCGACCCGGCAGGGGCACGTTCGTGGCACCGCCGGGAGCGGCCGCCCCGCACGATGGGCGGCGTGCACCCGACCTGTCGTGGCAGACCGTCGCGCTGGGCTCCCGCCGGGCGGGAGAGGATGAGCTGCAGGCGTTACTGGCGTTACCGCCCAAGGGCGCGATCCCGCTATCCGGCGGCTACCTGGACGCCGATCTACAGCCGGCCGCAGCGCTCGGCGCCGCGCTCACCCGCGCCGCCCGGCAGCCCGCTTCCTGGCAGCGCGGGCCGGCCGAGGGACGCGAAGACCTGCGCGCGTGGTTTGCCCGCGAGGCAGGCGCCGGCCTGCGCGCCGGCGACATGGTGATCTGCCCGGGCGGGCAGGCCGCGCTGTCGTCCGCGCTGCGCGCCCTCACCGCGCCGGGCGACACGCTGCTCGTCGAGTCGCCCACCTACCTGGGCGCGCTGGCCGCGGCCCGGGCTGCCGGTCTGCGGGTCGTGCCGGTGCCCGTCGACGCCGAGGGCGTGCGGCCCGATCAGCTCGCGGCGGCGTTCGCCCGCACCGGCTCACGGCTGTTTTACTGCCAGCCGCTGCACGCCAACCCGCACGGCGCGACGCTGGCGGCTCGCCGCCGGGCCGACGTGGCCGAGGCCCTGCGCGACGCCGGTGCCTTCCTGATCGAGGACGACTACGCTCGCGACCTCACGATCGACGGCGAGGCGCCGCGGCCACTGGCCGCCGACGACCCCGACGGTCACGTCATCTACCTGCGTTCGCTGACCAAGTCGGCCGCACCTGGGCTGCGCGTCGCCGCGATCGGCGCCCGCGGCCCGGCAGGCGCCCGGCTGCGGGCGGCCCGGCTGCTCGACGACTTCTTCGTGGCCGGCCCGCTGCAGCAGGCCACGCTGGAGTTTGTCACCGCTCCGACCTGGGCGCGTCACCTCCGCGCGCTGCGCACCGCATTGCGGGCCCGGCGTGATGCGCTGCTGACCGCGCTGCGCCGGCACCTGCCGGAGCTCACCCAGGAGCAGACGGTTCCGCGCGGCGGCCTGCACCTGTGGGCCCGCCTGCCGGACGGCACCGACGACGTCGCGCTGGCCGCCGCCGCGGCCGCCGAGGGCGTCATCGTGTTTCCCGGCCGCCCCTGGCACGCGGCCGAACCGCCGGCGCCGCACCTGCGCCTGACCTACGCCGCCGCACCGCCCGACCTCATGGACGAGGCCGTCCGCCGCCTCGCTCGCGCGCTGAGGAAGCCCGGCCCGCGCTGAGGAAGCCCGGCCCGCGCGGCATGATGCCCGGCCCGCGCGGCAGGAAGCCCGACCCACGCGGCAGGAAGCCCGACCCACGCGGTGGGAGTGGGCTGCACTGTCCAAAAAGGAGACTCGGGCCGGCTCCGACGCCGACCCAGCCGATCCACCGGCCGCCGCGTCAAACCCGCGGCGGCCGGTGAGCCCGCGCTATGACACGTCTGCCACCTCGAAGGTGAAGGTGGTCGGCCGGGACATGGTCCCGTCGTAGTAGCGCGCCCGCACGGTCAGGGTGTTGGTCCCCGACCGATCCGGGGCCAGCACGGCCCGGCCGCTGCCGTCGAAGTCCGCCCAGACGGAGGTTTCCGGGCCGCCGTTCAAGACGAGCATGAAGCTCTCGACCTCGAAGAATGCCGCGCCCGTGGTGAAGGAGAAGGTCCCGGGCACGCCCACGCCGCCCGCCGGTTCCGGCGAGTTGCCGTACACATCCGACGAGACCGCCGGGCCCGGAGCGGCGCTGCGGATCGTGAACTGGAGCAGGGTCGCGCCGGACACGGCGCCGCCGGCATCGACGGAGACCACACGGACCTCATATCGCCCGTCGGGCAAGTCCAGCGGAACCGTTGCCGCACCGGTGGAGTCGGCAGCGACCTGCACCGGATCGCCGTTGTTCAGCGTGTAGCGGTAATGCGCCGTGGCCGCCCTGCGCGGCCGGAGCTCAAGCGCCGCACCGTCCCAGCTGACCTCGGGCTCGTCCACGACGAGGACGGACGCGTGTCGCACCCCGGCCAGCCCGGCGGCGGTCCAGCTGCGCACGTGGAGCACCGGAAAGCCCGGATGCGGCAAAGTCACCGTCACCGTTGCGGTGCCGTCGGGACCGGCCGGCAACCTCGTCTCGGGGCCGTCGTTGACGCGATACCCGTACTCCACAATGCCTTCCACTCCCGGCGAGAAAGTGACCTGCACCGGGAAGCCCACGCCGCGCACCGGGCCGATCCTGACCCCCGGCTCGGTCGACCTGACCCAGAACTGGTAGCGCGTCACAGCGGATCGGTTTCCGGCCGCATCGATCGCCTCGACGTCCAGCCATTTCGGACCGCCGGGCGGTGCGATCTCCACTGTCACCGGCTCGCCGGGTGCGGCGGCCCGGACCTCATCGGACGCGCCAGACAGCCCATACCGGTAGGCCACGGCGTCCGGCGGCCCGGTGAAAGTGAATCTGCCGGGAACACCGGCACCGCCGTGCGTTTGGCCGTCCGAGGGATAGTCCACAGAGGACACCGACGGTGCGGCCGGCGCGACGCGGTCGATCGTGAAGGTGCAAGGAGCCGACCACTCCGACAGGTCTTCGCGGTCGGTACTCCTTATGCTCCAGGTGTATCGGCCGTCGGGGAACCCATGGTCGCGCCAGGTGAGCTGGATCGTGCCCTCGGGCATCTCGAATCCCCCGGTGAACTCCTGCCGCTGCGCCGGATCGTGCTCCGGCCAGACGGCGACGGTGGCGTTCAAATGGTCACCGTAATCCGGATCTTCCGAGCGCGCCCGGAAGACGATGTCTGTGTTGCTGGTGCTGGTGTCACACGGCGCGAGCTCGACCGGCACCGTGGGGCGGGTGTTGGCGGCGATCGACAGAAAACTGTTGGCCCGCAACCGCCGGCCGAGCCGGGGATCGAACTCCTTCAGCCCATCGATGCGCAGGCCCAGCGTGATCCGGTCCCGGCCGGCGTCGAGTGTCCGCTTGACGATCTCGATCAGGTCCACCCCGAATCCCGTCGGGCACGGTCCTGGCGCGCCCCTGTTGCCGGCGTGCACAAGCTTGCGCTGCGCCGGGGGCTTGAGCCACGACGACGACCCGGTCACGTCGTCGGTGAGCCACAGCTCGACCACGACCGGCCTGGCGCAGTCGGTCACCGTGACCTCCTCCGAGTAGAACTGGGCGCCCTTGATGAGCATCCCTCTGTAGCCGGAGAGGTCGTACGTGAAGTAGGAGCGCG